>CAZHDI010000020.1:0-43464 GCA_964531285.1 uncultured Alphaproteobacteria bacterium
GGGGAATGCGGATGGAGGCCGAGCGGTTGCGCGCGGAATAGGCGAGGATGGTCGGCGCCTCGAACCCCGGGACCAGCCGCTTGTAGCTGTTGGTGGTGGAGTTGGTGAAGGCGTTCAGCGCGCGCGCGTGCTTAAGGATGCCGCCAATATAGTAAAGACAGGTCTCGGAGAGGCCGGCGTAGCCGTCGCCGGCGAACTGGGACTTGCCGCCCTTCCAGATCGACTGGTGCACGTGCATGCCCGAGCCGTTGTCGTTCCAGACGGGCTTGGGCATGAAGGTCGCGGTCTTGCCGTAGGCCGCCGCCACCATCTGCACGATGTACTTGTAGAGCTGCATCTTGTCGGCCATCCGCGTGAGCGTGTCGAACTTCAGGCCGAGTTCGTGCTGGGAGGGGGCGACTTCGTGGTGGTGCTTCTCCGGCGCGAGGCCGAGCTCGGTGAACACCGTAAGCATCTCTGAGCGCAGGTCCTGACCGCCGTCGACGGGGGGCACGGGGAAGTATCCGCCCTTCGGGCCCGGGCGGTGGCCGAGGTTGCCGGCCTCGTATTCTTCCGCGCTGTTGTAGTGGCCTTCGATGGAGTCGATCTCATAGCCGGTCTGGTGTTGCTCGCTCGACCAGCGCACGTCGTCGAAGACGAAAAATTCCGCCTCGGGGCCGAAGTAGGCGAGGTCGCCAACGCCACTGCCGGAGATGTAGGCCTCGGCGCGGTGGGCGGCGCTGCGCGCGCACCGATTGTAGCCTTGGCCCGTGGTCGGGTCCAACACGTCGCAAAACATGTAAAGGGTGGTCTGCTGGAAGAACGGGTCGATGCTTGCGGCCGTCAGATCCGGCATCAGCGTCATGTCGGACTCGTTGATGCCCTTCCAACCGGCGATGGAGGAGCCGTCGAACATGGTGCCTTCGCTCAGGAAATCGTCGTCCACGACCGCTGCGTCGAACGTGACGTGCTGCCACTTGCCGCGCGGATCGGTGAACCGCAGATCGACATATTCGATCTTCTGATCCTTGATCATCTTCAGGACGGAGGATGCGTTCGCCATAGCCTGCCCCTTCTTGCGAGTCATGAGGTGTGCGGATGAATGAAACGGTGTCTCGGCCGGATCCGGCGGCACACCGGTCTTAGATAAGAGGATCGCCGGACCCGCAAAGGCAGGCCCGGCGACCGGTCGTGTCAATCAGGCATCGGCCATCGTCAGGAGACGAATTCCGGATAGGCCTTCATGCCCTGCTCGGACATATCGAGACCGACCTGCTCCTGCTCGGAGCTGGCCCGGATGCCGATCGTGAAGCGCAGCAGTAGCCAGAAGACGAGGCTGGTGACGACCACGAAGAGGCCGATCGCGCCCACGCCGGTGGCCTGGATCACAAGCTGCTCCATCATGGACTTGCCTTCGGACTGATAGGTGAACGCCACGGCAAGCGTGCCCCAGATCCCGGCGAACAGGTGCACCGGAATGGCGCCGACCACGTCGTCGATCCGCAGCTTCTCCAGAAGCGGCTCGGTGATGACGACGATCAGACCGCCGACCCCGCCGATCAGAACCGCCTGCCCCATGGTCGGGCTGTCCGGCGCGGCGGTGATCGCCACCAGACCGGCCAGAGCACCGTTGAGGATGACCTGCAGCACCACACGGCCGAAGAACAGTTGCGTGAGAACCATCGCGGTCACCAGACCACCGGCGGCGGCCAGATTGGTGTTCACGAAGATGTTCGCCACGGCAACCGCGTCCGGACCCGACCCAAGAGCGAGCTGCGAGCCGCCATTGAAGCCGAACCAGCCGAGCCAGAGGATAAAGGTGCCAAGCGTCACGAGCGGCATGGACGAGCCGGGGATCTTGTTGATCGTTCCGTCCGGACCATAACGCCCGGTCCGCGAACCGAGAATGATGGCACCGACCAGCGCGGCCCAGCCACCCGTCGAGTGCACGATGGTCGAGCCGGCAAAATCGGCAAAGCCCATTTCGCTCAGCCAGCCGCCGCCCCACTGCCAGGAGCCCTGGATCGGGTAGATGAAGCCGGTCAAAAGAACGACGAAGATCATGAACGGCCAGATTTTGATCCGCTCCGCCAGGGTCCCCGACACGATCGACGCGGCGGTAGCCACGAAGACCATCTGGAAGAACCAGTCGGACGAGGCCGCATAACCGGCCGGATCGAACTCGCCGCCCGCGATGCCGGAATCGTCCGGCGAGAACATGCTGGGCATACCGTACCAGCCGTTCCCGAAGTCGCTGACATCGGCATACATCAGATTGTAGCCGACGACATAGTACATGATACCCGCGATCGAATAGAGCGCGATGTTCTTGGTACAGATCGTGCCCACATTCTTCGAGCGGACGGAGCCCGCTTCGAGCATGCAGAAGCCCGCAGCCATGAACATGACAAGGAAGCCGGCCACCAGGAAGAGGAACGTATTGAAGATATACGCGGTCTCTCCCGACACGGCGGCCATGGCCGGCTGCCCCACCATTGTCATACCGAGAGCGGCGGCGCCGATGACGCCTAAACGCTTCATACTCAGCATGTCTTACCCCTCTGTTTGATTATGCGTGAACCTGTCGTCAGCCGATCAGAAGCCGGCAGACAGGCTGGCGCCGAACCAGAACGAGTTGTCCTGGAAAGTGCCGTTGTTGATGTCATCAAAGAAGGTGTCCTCGGACGACATGCCGTAGCGCGCGCCGATCGCACCGGACACCGAGTCGGTAAAGGCGTAGGACACATCCGCCGTGGCCTGATAATAGGTGTAATCACCGCCATCGTCGTCATCGAACACATGACCGATCGTGGTGCCGAAATCGAGGCTCAGGGCTTCGGCGAGCGGGATCGAATGGCCGATGCCGCCTTCGAGGGTCACGGTGCCGAACATAAAGTCGTAGTAGACGGTGGCCGACGGCGCCAGGAAGGTGTCGAAGCCGAAGGTGGCGAAGATTTCGAAGGTGTTGGCACCGGTGCCTTCATCTTCATCGAGTGTGTCGAAGAAGCCGCTCGAGGCATCCGGGAAGGTGTAGTAGGTGAAACCGACGCCGCCCGACACGAGATCGGTCAGGCCGAAATCGTAACCGCCATAGACATCGATCTCATCGCCAAACGCGACATCGTCATCGCCGACCGGCAGAGCGGCCCAGGCACCCAGATAAAATCCGCCATAGCCGAGGCTGACATCCGGCTGGAACGAAGTTTCCGAGAACTGCACGCCGCGGAAGACATACTCGGTCTCGAATGCCCACGAAGTGGACAGGGTCAGTTCTTCCGCAGACGCTGAGGTCGCAGCGCCCGCGGCACCGATCATGGCCATGGCCGCAAGGGTATTGCGGAGCAGGCCGGTCCGGCGTGTGGTGGTGTGTGTCATGGTTCGTATCCCCTGTAAAACGCGTCCCTTTGCAGCGCGGCGGGTCGCACAGAAAACCAGTGGTTCGATCAATTGATCACCGTCAGTCTTATCGCGTGGGCGGCACACCGCCTCAAGTGATCAGCCTGCCGAGGATCGGTTTCCCATCGGCTCGTTGCCATCTTGCCGCATTGCAGCAGAGCACCTGCCCCACTCGCTTTGCCCGATGACTTCTTATTATTCGACCGCTTGTGGCTCCCTAGTCCCTTGGACTATCAGGGATAACCTGTTGCGACCGTATTGAGAGCGTGACTGCCGATCCGCAAAGGTCGGCACCGCTTCCCTTTAAGTTTGGGAACCCGTGCCCGGGCTCGACAACACAAACTTCGATTTTTCGACCGGCGCCCATGGGCACCTGCCTTGCTTGAGACCCATTTGCGCAAAAAACGCGCAACTACCGCCTATTTGAGAGACACTTCTGTCGCGGCGCCGAACGCTATGTGACAGCCGTGTTACCGCGCGACAACAGGCGCGAAAAAATCTGCGGCAATATGCGCTCGAAAGACGGCGCCCGAGCCGTGCCTTTGCACGAATTGTTCGCTGAGACGCAATATTCGACGAATGGACGCCGTATGGAGAGCAATTTTGCGGAACACAGGCGCGAAACGATCGGTCTTTCCTGCCGGGCTTCGGATAAGAGACGGAGCATCCCGTATTCGATCCTTGCTGGAGCGCCGCAGCAACCGTAACGGAAATTTCGCGAAAATCGCCCCTATTGGCACTTTACGCTCGGGCCCCGGACTGTTACACCACCAAACAGACGCAACACATGTGCTCGGGCCGGGCGAAAACCCGGCTGGCCCGTACCTTACGGCCGCATGACGGGCGGTTGCGAAACGACGACGATGCGCTGGCCACTTTATAGTGAGTACCGGGCGCAAACCGATTGAAATGGGCGATATGCCATGACGGCTCTGATGAGCATAAGCGCAGAAAAGGCGGCCCCGGCGCTGGCTTCGGCCATCGACGCCGCCGTGCCGGTCCGCGTGCGCCTGCCGCTCATTATCATCAGCGTACTCCTCCTCGTACTCCTTCTTAGGATCGGGGGCGGCATGTCGTGATGTGACGCGCACATCGGACACCACGGCCACCCCCGCTCCGAAGACCGGACGCGGGGTTTTTTCATGCCTGAAACAGGAAAGTGCACAGCGACGATGACCAAGGATCTCACCAGCAAGGCCATGACCAGCCGCCCCGCGGCCCGGGCCATGCTGCGCGCCACCGGACTGGACGACGACGCTCTGGCCAAGCCGTTCGTCGGCATCGTGAACACCTGGTCCACGGTAACGCCGTGCAACATGCATCTGGACACGCTGGCCGACCCGGTGCGCGAATCCATCAAGGCGACCGGCGGCACACCGGTCGATTTCAACACCATTGTGGTCAGCGACGGGATTTCCATGGGCACCGAAGGCATGCGTGCCTCGCTGATGTCGCGTGAGGCCATCGCCGACTCGATCGAACTGGTGGCGCGCGGCCACAGCCTGGACGGCTTGGTGATCCTGGTCGGGTGCGACAAGACCCTGCCGGCGGCGGCCATGGCTTTGGCGCGCCTCGATTGTCCGGGCGTGATCCTGTATGGCGGATCCATCATGCCGGGCCGCCACAACGGCAAGGACATCACCATCCAGGATGTGTTCGAAGCGGTCGGCGCCTGTGCCGCCGGGCACATCACCCAGGACGAACTCGATGCGGTCGAGCGCAGCGCCTGCCCGGGCGCCGGCGCCTGCGGCGGTCAGTTCACGGCGAACACCATGGCGCTCGCGCTGACAATGCTGGGCCTGTCGCCGGTCGGCGCCAATGATGTTCCCGCCATCCATTCGGACAAACCCAAGGAGGCGCGCCGCTGCGGTGAATTGATCATGGGACTGATCGAGTCCGGCACCACGGCCCGGGCTCTGATCACGCCGACCGCGCTGCGCAATGCCGCCCGCATGGTGAGCGCCACCGCCGGCTCGACCAATGCCGCGCTCCATCTGCTGGCCATCGCCCGCGAAGCCGAGCTGGATTTCGCGTTGGACGAATTCGACGACGCGTCGCGCCGCACACCCGTCATTGCCGACCTGAAGCCCGGGGGCCGCTTCATGGCCCCCGATCTGTTCCAGGCCGGCGGAACCGCGCTGGTCGCTCAGCGGCTGCGCGATGCGGGCCTGCTGGAAGACACGCCGACCGTGACGGGCCGCAGCCTGTTCGCCGAAATCGACGACCATCAGGAACGCCCCGGCCAAGAGGTCGTGCGCACGGTGGCCGATCCGCTGAAACCGCGCGGCGGTTTCGGCGTTCTCTATGGCGGCCTTGCGCCAGAGGGCTGCGTGGTCAAACTCGCCGGTCACGGACAATTGTTCTTCGAGGGCACCGCCCGCGTCTTCGACAGCGAGGAAGCCGCCTTCGAGGCCGTGAAGGGCCGTCAGATCCAGGCCGGCGATGTGGTGGTGATCCGCCATGAAGGTCCGCGCGGCGGCCCGGGCATGCGCGAAATGCTGGCGGTGACCGCCGCCCTGGTGGGCGAGGGTCTGGCCGACAGCGTCGCTCTGATCACGGATGGCCGGTTCTCCGGCGCCACATACGGCTTCATGGTCTGCCATATGGCGCCCGAAGCCGCCGACGGCGGGCCGATCGCCTTCCTGCGCGACGGCGACACCATCCGCATCGATGTGGATGCGCGCACCATCGAAACCGATGCCGATTTGAGCGCCCGCAAGACCATGTGGACGCCGCCCGAGCCGCGCTACACCACCGGCGCATTTGCCAAATATGCCGCCCTCGTCGCATCCGCCTCGCAAGGCGCCGTGACGAGCCGGCCGGCCCTCACCCCTTCTTCACCGACACCCAAGCAATCCCAAGAGGTCAACCGATGAACGTTCTCACCGATGTCGATGTCGACACCACCGCGCTGAAAGGCAAACGGGTCGCCATCCTGGGCTATGGCAGCCAAGGCCGGGCCCATGCCCTGAACCTGCACGACTCCGGCCACGATGTGGTTGTCGGCGTGCGCGAGGGCGGCCCCAGCGCCGCCAAGGCCCGCGATGACGGCCTGAAGACCGCCAGCTTTGCCGATGCCGCGCGCGATGCCGATCTGATTGCCTTTCTGGTCCCTGACATGGCTCAGGAAGCCCTGTTCAACGATCATGTGAAGGACAATGTGAAGCCCGGTGCGACGCTTCTGTTCGCTCACGGATTTACCGTCTATTACGGCCGCATCACGCCGCCGGCCGAGGCCGATGTGGTGCTGATCGCGCCGAAAGGCCCGGGCGATCTGGTGCGCCGGGAATATCAGCGCGGCCGGGGCGTACCCTGCCTGCGCGCGGTCCATCAGGACGCGACCGGCAGTGCCGCCGCCATGGCAATCTCCTATGCCCATGGCCTGGGCGGCACCCGCGCCGGGGTCATCGATACGACCTTTGCGGAGGAAACCGAGACCGACCTGTTCGGCGAGCAGGCCGTGCTCTGCGGCGGCGTGAGCGAACTGGTCCAGCAAGGCTTCGATACTCTGGTCGAGGCCGGCTATCAGCCCGAGATCGCCTATTTCGAATGCCTGCATGAACTGAAACTGATCGTCGACCTGTTCTATGAAGGCGGCATCACCAAGATGCATGAATTCATCAGTGAGACCGCAAAATATGGCGATCTGGTCAGCGGCCCGCGGGTCATCAACGAAGAGACCCGGGAGCGCATGCGCGAGGTTCTCAAGGACATTCAGAACGGCAATTTCGCCCGCGACTGGATTGTCGAGAACCAGACCGGCCTGACCCGCTACAACCGTATGCTGGAGCAGGACAAGAACCATCCCATCGAGAAAGTCGGCGCGGAACTGCGCGATCACATGCCCTGGCTGAAGCCGGGTGCGAACACCGCCTGAGGTCCAAACCAGCCATGAGCACGTCATCCGCCATTGCGGCCAGTCCGGAACCCACCAACCGGATCTCCGGGGCCCACCTACTGGTGCAGGCCCTGGAGGACCAGGGTGTCGAAGAAGTCTTCGGCTATCCCGGCGGCGCCATTATGCCCGTGTACGACGCATTGGTCGGCTCACGGCTCCGGCACATTCTCAACCGTCATGAACAGGCGGCGGCCCTCGCCGCCGACGGCTATGCGCGCGTCACCGGCAAGGTCGGCGTGTGCCTGGCCACCTCGGGGCCGGGGGCGACCAATCTCGTCACGGGCCTCGCCAATGCCTATCTGGACTCGGTGCCCGTCGTGGCGATCACCGGACAGGTCGCCACCTCGCTGATGGGCACCGACGCCTTCCAGGAGGTCGACATTTTCGGCATCACCCTGCCGATCGTGAAGCACAGCTTCATCATCCGGGAGGCCGCGGACATTCCCAAAGTGGTCGCCGAAGCCTTCGAGATCGCCCGAAGCGGTCGGCCCGGCCCGGTGCTGATCGATCTGCCCAAGGACAAAGCCTTCGAGATGGTCGGCCAGACGAGTGCCTATGAGCCGATTCTCCCCTCACCGCCGACACCGAGCCCGGACGCCATCGCCGAGGCCATTGCGGTGATCGAAGACAGCCAGAAGCCGCTGGTTTATATCGGCGGCGGTGTGGGCATCGCAAGCGCGGAAGAGGCATTGCGGGCCTTTATCGCCGAGACGGACATTCCCGGCGTCGCCACGCTCAAGGGCCTCGGCGCTCTGCCCTCGGATCATCCGCGCTTTGCCGGCATGCTGGGCATGCACGGGCTCAGGGCGGCCAATCTTGCGGTCCAGGAATGCGATCTGCTGATCGTGTGCGGCGCCCGGTTCGACGACCGCGCCACCGGACGGCTCGACAGCTTCGCGCCCCATGCCCGGGTCATTCATCTCGATGCGGATCCGGCCGAATTCGGCAAGCTGCGCCATGCCGATGTGGCGATCCCCGGTGATATGCGCGTCGCCCTCGATGGCATGGCGGCGGCCCGCGCGCCGGCCTTGAAACCATGGAACGAAAAGATCGATGCGCTGAAGATCAAGCATGCCTGGCGCTACGACGCGCCCGGCGACGGCGTCTATGCCCCGGGGCTGTTGCATGATCTGTCCGTGGCCGCCGGCGACAAATTCATCGCCACCTGCGATGTCGGCCAGCACCAGATGTGGGTCGCCCAGCACTGCCGGTTCTCCCGTCCCCAGGCTCATCTGACCAGCGGCGGTCTTGGCACCATGGGCTACGGCATCCCGGCCGGTATCGGCGCCAAGCTTGCCGAACCGGACGCGTGCGTCGTCACGGTCACCGGCGATGGCTCCATCATGATGAACATTCAGGAGTTGGCCACCCTCAAGCGCTACGACATCCGCCTGAAGATGGTGCTCTTGGACAACAACACCCTCGGCATGGTCCGTCAGTGGCAGGAATTGTTCTTCGAAGAGAATTATTCCGAAGTCGATCTGCACTGCAATCCGGACTTCCGCGAAGTCGCCCATGCCTTCGGGATCGAAGCCTTCACCGTGACCAAGCGCAGCGAGGTTCCCGGTGCGATCGACCGTCTGCTGAACACCGATGCGCCCATTCTCATGCATGTGCGCATCGATCCGCGAGAAAATGTCTGGCCGCTGGTGCCGCCGGGCAAGTCCAATGCTGAAATGATGGAGAACTGACCATGATCGACACGATCCGAATTAGCATCGACCGCTCCGAAGGGTTCCTGCAGCGTCTGATCGGTCTGATCGAACGCCGGGGCTATGCCGTCGAAGCCATTTCCATGCCGGCGGGCACTTCCGGGCGGGCCGAACTTGAAATCACCGTGGCCGCCCATGACCAGGGCCGGCGTATCGACGTTCTGATCGCGCAAATCCTGCGTGTGATCGGCGTCCATGCCGCCCAGGCGATCGCTGCCACCAAGACACCCGAATTTGCCGTAGGACGACAGCCATGAGCAGTGACGTAAGCAGCACTCCGACCCAGGATGATCGCGTGATCGTCTTCGATACCACCTTGCGCGACGGCGAGCAGTCTCCGGGCTACTCGATGAGCGCGACGCAGAAGATCGAGATGGCCCAGGCTCTTGCCGCATTGAATGTGGACATCATCGAAGCCGGATTTGCCGCTGCCTCGCCGGGCGACTTCGAGTCGGTCCAGCAGGTGGCGCGGGAAGTCCGCGACCCGGTGATCTGTTCGCTCTCGCGTGCGACCATGGACGACATCCGCAGCGCGGGCCGCGCCTTGTCCCAGGCCCGCCGCAGCCGGATTCATATTTTCCTGGCCACCAGTCCGATCCACCGCGAATTCAAACTGCAGATGACCCGCGAGCAGGTGCTCACCGCCGCTGTCGCCGCTGTGCGCGAAGCCAGCGAATGGGTCCATGAGGTGGAGTTCTCGCCCGAAGACGGTCTGCGCACGGAGCGGGATTTCCTGTGCGAAGTCATCGAGGCGGTGATCCAGGCCGGCGTGCATACGGTCAATATTCCCGATACGGTCGGCTATACCACACCCGCCGAAATCCGCGATCTGTTCCACCACATCAAGACCACGGTTCCGGGCGCCGATCAGGTCGTGCTGTCGACCCATTGCCACAACGATCTCGGCATGGCGGTCGCCAACAGTCTCGCTGCCCTCGAAGGCGGCGCGCGCCAGATCGAGTGCACGATCAACGGCATCGGCGAGCGGGCAGGCAATTGCTCCTTAGAAGAAGCCGTCATGGCCCTGAAGGTGCGCCAGAGCTATTTCCATCTGGATACGGCCGTCGACACCACGGGGCTTTACAAGGCGAGCACCTTGCTCTGCGCACTGACCGGCAATCCGCTGGCGCGCAACAAGCCGGTGGTCGGGCGCAATGCCTTTGCCCATGAGGCCGGCATTCATCAGCATGGGGTCCTGGCGAACAAAGCCACCTATGAGATCATGAAACCGTCCGATATCGGCATTCCGGACTCCAGCCTCGTTTTGGGCAAGCATTCGGGCAAACATGCCCTGAAGGCGCGCGCCGAGGCCTTGGGCTACCGCCTGGAAGATAACGAGCTCAAGTCCCTTTTCGTGGCGTTCAAGGCGCTGGCCGATACGCTCAAGGAAGTCACCGACTCCGATCTGGAAGCGCTGATCCTTGGCCATCAGGCCGGTACGCGCGACACATGGCACCTGGTGCGCACCCGTGTGACCTGCGACAGCGACACCTGCACCGCGTCCGTGGAGATGGAAGACACCGCCGGACAGCGCTGGCAGGAGCAGGCCACCGGGACCCGGCCCGAAGACGCGGTTCTGGCCGCGATCGCCGCCATGACGGGCCAAGCCATGACCCTTGGATCCTTGACGGTGCGGAGCAGCGAGGCTCAAGGAGCCGGCGATCCGTGTGCGGCGGAAGCTGAAGTTCTGTGTGCGGGCGAAATCATGACCTGCTCCGGTACCGGCGCGAATGTTCTGGATGCCAGCGCCCGTGCCTTTGCCACGGCCGCCAACCGGATCGCCCTGCGGTCCAAGTCTCACCAGCCATCCCAAGCGGCGATGGCCTAAGTCACGAAAGCCTGTTTCATGAGTCTGCAAGCAACCAAATTCATCTGGCGCAACGGCCATCTGATCCCCTGGGCCGAGGCGACCACCCATGTCATGACCCATGCGCTGCATTACGGTACGTCGGTTTTCGAAGGCATTCGTGTTTACGATACACCCGATGGTCCCCAGGGCTTCCGCCTGACCGATCATGTGCGCCGCCTGTTCGACTCCGCCAAGATCTATCGGATGGGCCTGCCCTTCAGCGAAGAGGAGATCCACCGGGCCTGCCGGTCGGTGACATCGGAGAATGATCTGTCCAGTGCCTATATCCGGCCCATCGCCTATTTCGGCTATGGCGCCATGGGTGTGACGCCGACGGAGGATCACGCGGTCGATGTGGTCGTGGCGGCGTTCCCCTGGGGGGCCTATCTCGGCGAGGAGAGCATCAAGACCGGCGTCGATGTCTGCATTTCCAGTTGGCAGCGGGTCGCCCCGAACACGATCCCGGCCATGGCCAAGGCGGGCGGCAATTATCTGTCCAGCGTGCTGATCGGCGAGGAAGCCCGCCGTCACGGCTATATGGAAGGCATCGCGCTGACCGTCGACGGTACCTTGAGCGAGGGCGCCGGCGAGAATGTGTTCATGGTCAAGAACGGGCGGATCATCACCCCCTCGGCGTCGGCCTCGATCCTGGCGGGGATCACCCGCGATACGGTGATGACCCTGGCCCGCGAACTGGGGTATGAGATCGTCGAGCAGACCATCACCCGCGAGATGCTCTATCTGGCGGACGAATTGTTCTTTACCGGGACAGCCGTGGAGGTCACGCCGATCCGCTCCGTGGACAAGGTGACCGTCGGCCATGGCAGCCGGGGGCCCGTTACCGAGGCGCTGCAAAACGCCTTCTATGGCCTGTTCAACGGACAAACCGAAGACAAATGGGGCTGGCTCGAGCCGGTCCATGCGCGAGGAAAGGATGTGACCCGTGACGCCGCGCTCGCTGTTTGAAAAAATCTGGGACGCCCATGTGGTCGTCCCGGAGGAACCGGATCATCCGGCCACCCTTTATATCGATCTGCACTTGGTCCATGAGGTCACCTCGCCTCAGGCCTTCGATGTCTTGCGGACCCACGGCGCCAAAGTGCGCCGGCCGGAGCGGACCGTGGCAACCATGGACCATTCCACCCCGACCTTGCCGCCGCGCGCCGACGGCAGCCGGGCCTATGTGAGCGAGGCGGCCGAACGTCAGATCGCTCAACTTGAGAAAAACTGTGCGGATTTCGGCATCGAACTCCATGGCTGGACGAGCCCCCATCGCGGCATCGTCCATGTCATCGGGCCGGAACTGGGCGTCACGCAACCCGGCATGACCATCGTGTGCGGCGACAGCCACACCGCGACCCACGGCGCCTTTGGGGCACTGGCCTTCGGGATCGGCACAACGGAAGTCGGCCATGTGCTGGCAACTCAATGCCTGCTTCAGCGCAAGCCCAAGACTATGGCCATCCGTGTCGAGGGCGACCTGGCCCCAGGCGTCACGGCCAAGGACGTGATCTTGGCGATCATCGCCAAGATCGGTGTCGGCGGCGGTACCGGTCATGTCATCGAGTATCAGGGCAGTGCAATCCGTGGGCTGACCATGGAAGGGCGGATGACCCTGTGCAACATGTCGATCGAGGCGGGCGCCCGCGCCGGCATGATCGCGCCGGACGATGTGACCTTCGACTGGCTCAAATCCCGCCCCCGTGCCCCGCAGGGCACGGACTGGGACGCCGCCGTGGCCCGCTGGCGCGGTTTAGCCAGCGATGAGGGCGCGACCTTCGACCGGGTGGTCGAACTGGATGCCGCCCAAATCCGCCCCATGGTGACGTTCGGTACCAATCCGGCCCAAGCGGTCAGCATCGAAGACGCCGTGCCGGCGCCGAAAGACGCGGCAGACCACAAGGCTTACGATTACATGCAGGTCGAACCCGGCAAACCGGTGACCGGCATGGCGGTCGATGTGGTGTTCGTCGGCAGTTGCACCAATTCGCGCCTGTCGGATCTGGAGGAAGCCGCGCATATTCTCCGAGGCCGGACGGTCAAGGACGGTGTGCGGATGCTGGTCGTCCCCGGCTCCGCCCAGGTCAAGGAGCAGGCCGAAGCGAAGGGGCTCCACGAGATCTTCCTGGGCGCAGGCGCGGAATGGCGTGAGCCCGGCTGTTCGATGTGTATCGCCATGAACGGCGATTTGGTCGCTCCCGGACAATTGGCCGTCTCGACTTCGAACCGGAACTTCGCGGGGCGCCAGGGCGCCGGCGCGCGTACTGTTCTTGCCAGCCCGGCCACGGCCGCGGCCAGCGCGGTGGCCGGCGTCGTCACCGATCCCCGCCCCTATCAGATGGAGGCCGCCCATGGTGCTTGACCGCCCGGGCCGCAATCACGCCGCCTTCGCCTCGAAGCCGGTCGTGATGCCTACGGAAAATATCGATACCGATCAGATCATCCCGGCCCGGTTCCTGACCACCACCTCGCGCGAGGGCCTGGGCCGGAACCTGTTCAACGACTGGCGCTATGACGCCGAAGCGGGGAACGCGCCGATCGCCGATTTCGTGCTCAACGATCCGGACATGGCCAAGCGGACCATCCTGGTCGCGGGGCATAATTTCGGCTGCGGGTCCTCCCGTGAGCATGCCCCCTGGGCGCTGACCGATTTCGGCTTCCAGGCCGTGCTGAGCACCGAGATCGCCGATATTTTCCGCTCCAATGCCGCCAAGAACAATCTCGTCCCGGTGCAGATCAGCGAGGCGTTTTACCGCCATATTCTGGACCATCCGGACGCGGAGCTGACCGTGGACCTGGAAACCTGCACGGTCTCGGCGGACGGCGGGCCAAGCGAACCGTTCGAACTGGAGCCTTTCGCGCGCCATTGCCTGATCAATGGCGTCGATCAGCTCGGCTATCTCCTGGCCCAGGATGCCGCCATCACCGCCTTTGAAGGAGCCCGACAATGAATCTCAATGTTGTCTTCCTGCCCGGTGACGGGATCGGACCAGAGGTCGGCCAGGCCGGTCTTTCGGTGCTCGAAGCGGTGTGCCGGTCCCACGGCCATACGCTCAGTGTACGGGAATTTCTGGTCGGCGGCGCCGCCATCGATGCCACGGGTGAGCCACTGCCCGATGCCACGCTGAAGGCCGCGCAGGATTGCCCGGCGGTTCTGCTCGGCGCGGTCGGCGGCCCTAAATGGGACGATGCGCCGGTCCGCCCGGAAGCCGGCCTTTTGGGCTTGCGCAAGGGGCTCGGCGTTTTCGCCAATCTGCGGCCCGTCAAACCCCATGAGCGGGCCATCCCGGCCTCGCCCCTGAAGCCGGAGCTTTTGCGCGATGTGGACCTCGTGGTCGTCCGTGAACTGACCGGCGGAATTTATTTCGGCGACAAGTCCCGCACCGAAACCACCGCCTCGGATCTATGCACGTACTCAAAAGGCGAGATCGAACGCGTGGTGCGCATGGCGGCCACGCTCGCCAAGGCCCGGCGCGGCAAGCTGACCTCCGTAGACAAGGCGAATGTTCTGGAGACGAGCCGGTTGTGGCGCAGCGTGACCAGCGAGCTTATGGCCCGGGAGTTTCCCGATGTGGCGCTCGATCATGTGCTGGTCGATGCCGCCGCCATGCATCTGCTGAGCCGGCCGGCCAGTTTCGATGTCATCGTGACGGAGAATATGTTCGGCGACATCCTGACCGATGAGGCGTCGATGCTCGCCGGCTCCATGGGCCTTCTGCCCTCCGCGAGCCTGAGCGCCCACGGCCCGGGTCTGTATGAGCCGATCCATGGGTCCGCGCCGGATATTGCGGGCCAAGGCCTGGCCAATCCGCTCGCCATGATCCTGTCCATCGCGATGATGCTCGAGCATGCCTTCAAGCTGCGCGCCGAGGCCGGCGCCATCCGCGCGGCCGTCGATCAGGCGCTTCAGGATGGTCAGCTTACCCCGGATCTCGGCGGATCGCTCACCACCGATGGGGTCGCACGCGCGGTTGCCGAACGGCTGGAGAGCCGTAAGGTGCAGGCCGTGTCCTGATGCACCCCCTTCGGGATGACAGGAAACGAGGGCGCGGCTGATGAGGCCGCGCCCCTATTTTATCACCGGCGGCCATCCGGACACGCCCGGGTTGCCGACACTTGAACCACAGATGCACGCGCCAGACTGACGCTCAAGGGCCGGTCCGTCAGGATACTGAGCGGCAGATCGGGAGCGATCCCGCCCATGCAGCGCAGTGGAATCGTGGCCGTCTGCCAGACGCGGCGCGGAGACTGGATCAACTGAGAGGTCCAGTCATAACGTCCGTTCAAGGTGACGATACCGGCGGGCGGCAGATCCACCCGATATTCAAGGCGCAAGGCCAGATCGTCACGGCCGGCCAAGTCCTGAACCAGCCGGTGCCCGGTGACCGCGACGGCCGCCTCGCCCTGCCCGGTCCAGGCAAAGGCCGCGGCGCGAAGCCCGTCACTGCGGCGGAAGGGTTGCCCCAGCAAAGCGCTGTTCGTACTCGCCGCCTCGCCCGTGCCCAACGGTACTGGCTGACCGCCCATATTGGCCAGCATCACCTGCCAGTCATCCGCTCCCGGACCGAAAACAGGTTCCTCCGTCCACGGTCCGGCAGGCACCGGCGGCACGCCGCGCGGTTCGATTGCCGTGGGAATTGACGGAGCGGCCGCCGTCGCTGCCGGTGACGAGAAATCGAGACCATAGCCGCGGGCAAAGCGGTTGCCCCGTCTATCCTCGCGCGGCCAGGCGAACGGCAGGCGGCCCGTGAAGTCATAGCGCGGCGCGCCCGCATCCTGCGCAAGAAGCATATCGGCGATGCCCCCGCCTTCGGAGCCCGGGAGCCAGGCCGCCACGAAGGCGTCTGCGGCGTCGATCTCGGCGTCCATGGCGCGGGGCCGGCCCGACAGGAACACAGCCACGACCGGAATGCCGCGCCGTTTCAGCCGGCGGATAAGCGCAAGATCGTCCTTGCTGCCTGGCTGATAGGCGAGGTCCTGAAGGTCCCCTTCAAACTCCGCATACGGCGTTTCACCGAATACGACGATCGCGGCATCGGTGCGGATTTCAGCCGTACCGTCAACGCTCAGAACCGCCCGGCCGCCGGCCCGGCGCGCGGCCGCCTCGATCCCCTCAAAGATGGTCTCGGCCTTGGGAAAGTGATCGCGCCGGTTGCCGGTACCCTGCCAGGACAAGGTCCACCCGCCGGTCTGACGGCTCATATCATGCGCGCCAGCCCCCGCGACCAGCACCGTCCCGCCGGCCCGAAGCGGCAGCACGCCATCATTCTTGAGGAGCACCAGCGATTTGCGCACCGCCTCGCGCGCCAGCATACGGTGATCGGGCGCGCCCAGGAGGTCAAACCGGCCGGCAAGCGGGCGGCTCGATGGCCGTCCCGCCTCGAACAAGCCGGACCGCAGCTTGACCCTCAGAATACGGCGCACCGCATCGTCCAGCCGGGCCATGGGCAGGGTGCCATTGCGCGCATGACGCAACGTGGAGTCATAAAAACCGCGCCAGCTGTCGGGCGCCATGACCATATCCACACCGGCCAAGATGGTCTGCGGACAATCCGTATTCGTACAGCCCGGGATCTGTCCGTGGCCGTTCCAGTCGCCGACGACGAAGCCGTCAAAGCCGAATTGGCCCTTGAGCACATCCGTCAGAAGCCCGCGATGGCCATGCAGCTTGGCCCCCTGCCAACTGGAAAAGGACGCCATCACCGTTTGGGCGCCAGCCGGAAGAGCCGTCACATAGCCTGCGCCATGCACATCGCGCAGCACGGTTTCGCTGACCTGCGCATCGCCCTGGTCCTTGCCGCCAAACGTGCCCCCGTCGCCGAGAAAGTGCTTGGCCGTCGCGATCACCCGCGTCTCGCTCAAAAAGGCATCCGTCCCCAGACGGCCCTGAAGTCCCTCCACCATGGCCGTGCCATAGGCGGCAATCAGAGCGGGATCCGACGAATAGCTTTCGTAACTGCGGCCCCAGCGCAGATCCTGGGCCACCGCCAGGGTCGGTGCAAAGGTCCATTCCTGACCGGTGACACGCACCTCGCGGGCCGTGATCGTCCCGATGCGGCGGATCATATCCGGATCCCGCGCCGCGCCGAGGCCGATATTGTGCGGAAACAGCGTGGCGCCGACGATGTTGTTGTGACCGTGGACCGCATCGGTGCCCCACAGGATGGGGATCGTCTCACGTCCCGCCCAGCCGGCCTCATTGGCGTCGTAGAACGCGTCGGCAAGCGCCAGCCAGGCCCGCGCCGGGGCACGGTCGCCTTCGGGCGGTCCGGAGTCGCCGCCATTGAGCACCGAGCCCAGGCGATAGCGGCGCACATCGTCGGGCGTCACCGTCGACAGATCGGCCTGAATGATCTGGCCGACCTTGTCCTCGAGGGTCATGGCATCCATGAGCCGGGTGATGCGTGCTTCCAGCGCCGCGTTGCGGGGGATCGGCGCGGCCAGACGCGGCCAGCAAGACGCATCGACCCGGGCCGTGCCGCCCGAGGGGCAGGTCTGCGCGTGAGCCGGGCCGGACGGTGCGGTCATGGCAGCAAAGCCGACACCGGCCGCGATGCCAAGGCAGGCCAAACGCCGAGCGAACGCCGCGCCGAAAATCGCCGACTGTTTACGATGGGTTCGCGCCATATCCGCCCCTCTCTCCTGGTCCTGGCCACAACGTCCCCCGCATCCCCTATACAGCGATTTGTCCTGACACCAGATTACGGACTGGAATGGGTGTCCCCATGGCCGGGCCCTTCTTCGGTTTCAGGATGGTCATGCGGCCCGCCATGCTCGTGATCGTGCTGATGGCCATGAAACAGCATCGACGCGACGCCGATCAGCCCGCCCACAACCAGAGCCGGCCCCTTGCGGCGCAGCGGTTCGCCGCGCACATGGGGCAACAGATGGCTGGTCCCCATGAACAGAAGCACGCCCGCCGTGATGGCGAACAAGGCGCCGAGTGCGTCATCGCCAAGATCGTCCACAAAAACACTTGCGGTGACGGCGCCGAGCGGTGTGGTCAGCCCGGCGCCGAGGACGGACAGCACAAACGCCGTGCGGTCGGTCACCCCGACCCGCTGCAACAGGGTGAAGAGAATGATGCCCTCGGGCACTTCATGGAAAATCAGCCCCATGACCGTTGCCAGCCCGGTCTCGAAATCCACGGAAAACGTTACGGCATAGGCGATGCCGTCAACGAAGGAATGAAATGCGATGGCACAGAGCGGGACCAAGGCCAGACGCCACAGATCCTGCCGGCCGGACCGCCGGTTCATGGCCAGAATCGCACTGTCGAGACTGAAGGCGACGACGAACCCGGCCAGCATCAGCAGCGGCGCGGCCGGCGTCGTCGCCAACGCTTCCGGCAACAAATGAAGGACGGCCACCGACATGAGCGCACCTGCCGCGAACGCGGTGAACCATCCGATATGACGGCGGGTCCATTCACGCCTTACGGCGACAAAGACAAGCCCGAGACCGGTGAAAACGGCGGCCATCAAGGCAAACAGGACAGCGGGAGGGATCGGGACGCCGGCCATCAGGCGGTTTCCTCATATCGAAAAGGGTGCGTACGGGCCGGCGAGGCGGTATCACTGCAGACGGATCGGCGCCACCATCATTGCCATGGCCGCCCCCCTAAGGTAAACCGTATGCTATAACATACGCACTCACACTGACAAGCGATGAGGGAGCACCCCGTTGCCTGACAAACCGGACGCCGCCGCCAAGGCCGCCAGCCGCCGCACCGTTCCCAACCATGTTGCCGTTTATGAGGCCTTGAAATCGGCCGACCAGCCGATGACGGCCTATGGGCTCATGGACACGCTGAGGTCCGCTGGCCGGTTCGCCCCGCCGACGGTCTATCGCGCGCTCAATCGGCTGATCCGCGAGGGCCGCGCCCACCGCATCGAGAGCCTTAACGCCTTCGTCGCATGCACCCATAACGACACCCATGATGGTCCGGTCGTGTTCGCGATTTGCGACGCATGCGGATTGACCAGTGAATTCAGCGACCCGGCCCTGGCCAAGGTTCTGTCCAATGCTGCTCGCAGCCATGCCTTTACGACCGACCGGGCCATGGTCGAGCTTCATGGCCGCTGCACGGGCTGTCAGGACACGACGCCGGAGGCCGGCGGCTCGGCCAACTGATGTGTGACCCCATGCGGCACCGGCTACGGGAGACCCTGCCATGATCCTTCGATTTCTCAGCACCGCCCTGATCGCGGCGGTCGTTGTATTCGGGCCCGCTGCGGCCATGGCCGAGCCGGTGCGGTTCGTTGTGTTCGGCGACACCCAAGACACCAGCCCGGACGGGCTCGCCAAGGTGCGCACCCTCACCGGCCGGATCAACCGCCTACAGCCGGATTTCACGGTCCATATCGGTGACATCAAAGGCGGGGGCCCGTGCTCGGACGCGTTTTTTGAAGACACGCGCGCGCTGCTGGCGCGAATCGACAGCCCGCTGGTTTATCTGCCGGGAGATAATGAGTGGACGGACTGTCATATGCCATCGTTCGGCGGCAGCGATCCCATCGACCGCCTCGCCGCCCTGCGCCGGATCTTTTTCGCACCCGGCCTGAGCCTTGGCGCCGATCCGATGCCGCTGGCCCAGCAATGGAACGGCGCGGCGTCCGACCGCGCCTTTATCGAGAACGCCCGCTGGCGGCGCGGCGGCGTCCTGTTTGCGAGTTTCCATCTTGTGGGCAGCAACAACAATCTGCGTCAGGACCGGGCGGCCGTCGCTGAGCATTTCGAGCGGGACGAAGCCAATCTGGCATGGCTGGAGGCAAGCTTTGCACAGGCCCGGGCTCAGGATACCGGCGCGATGGTGCTGTTCTTCCACGCCAACCCGGCCTGGAACCAAAACTGGTGGCAACCCACCGGGTTCGACCGGTTCCGGACCGCACTGGTGGCTCAAGCGCGCCAATTCGCGCGGCCCGTGCTCGTGATCCATGGCGATACACACACGTTCCGCATCGACAAGCCCATCCGGGCCGATGGTCCGCCGGTGGACACGATCACGCGGCTGGAAGTCTTCGGACCGCCCGAGACCGGCGCCATCGAAGTCACCGTCGATCCGGACGCGGAGCCGGTATTTGGCTTCCGTCCGTTCACGGTCACGACGCCGGACTGACCCATCAGGCCTCAGGCAAAACTGAAAATGTCGGCGGTATCGAATTCCGGCGGCAGGGCGTCAAGCGCGATCACATCAATCTCGGACTGCTCATAGGGCACACCATTGCCGTCCGACACCCGCGCGTAGAAGCCAAAATTCTCTGCCGTACCCGGCCAGACCTCATAGCTGCCTTCATCGGCGAACAGATAAAGATCACCGCTGCTTGATATCCGGGCCTGAGCGCCCCAAACCGACGCGATATCGAGCAAGCCCGCCTCACCCGGATCGAGGTCGATCCGCACGGCCCAGCCATCGACACGCTCGTCAATGAGACTGCCGACGCTGATCCGTTGAATAAAGGCGCCGCCTCTATCATCGACAGACGACTGAACAACCCCAACATCGCTGACAGGGGCCGGGACACCGTTGTCCGGGTCCAGATCGGTAAAGCTGAAGGCGAGATCGTTTTGATCAAAGCCCGTTCCGGTCACCTGGATAGTGAAATCGATCACCTCGCCAGCCACAAAGGTCCGCGTGTAGTCCTGCCCCACCGTCGAGAAGACGCCCGTTTCAGCATCGAAATCGACCGGCGCGCCGAAATCCATCACAAATCCATTTGTGAAGGACGCATCGGGATCGAGCAGATCGACATCCAGCGTGAGGGCCGTGACCTCCCCGTCCTCGATCAACTCCTCCGTAAGCCGCAGTTCGAAACGAGCGCTATAGCCGCTGCCCCAATCGAACAGACCGATATTGGTGACCAAACCGTCAAGGC
Source organism: uncultured Alphaproteobacteria bacterium (assembly GCA_964531285.1). GTDB lineage: Bacteria > Pseudomonadota > Alphaproteobacteria > JAJFIK01 > JAJFIK01 > CAZHDI01. The sequence goes on from CAZHDI010000020.1 coordinate 20,710, forward strand.
TTGACGACGCGCCCGCATCATCGTCGCGGATGGTGCCGGTCGCGGTCCCGTCGCCGATCGCCGCGCCGGTCGGGTTCGACAGCGTCACGGTGAGACTTTCATCACCCTCAACAACCGTATCCCCGATAATCGGCACACGAATTTTCTCATCGCTGCCGCCAGCATCGAAAATCAACGTGCCGGAGACCGGCGTGAAATCGCTCCCGGCCGAAGCCGTCGCGCCGTCGACGGTATATGTCACCGTCGAGGCTTCGCTGAGATCGCCGGTGCGGCGGACCGTGAAGACAAGATCGGCCGCGCCCGCGTCGCCTTCATTGCGCCCGGCATCGTCGATGGCGATCACGGGCAACGGAACATCATCGTTCACAATCGTGCCGGACACCTGATTGACCGTCAGGGTCGCATCGGCCGGATTGCTCAGCACCAGGAAGACGGTCTCGTCTGCCTCGAAATCCGTGTCCGACAGAATGTCGATGGTGACCGTGCGCGATGCCTCACCCGGCGCGAATGTGACCGTTTCGGACCAGGCGGCATAATCCGTCCCCGCCTCGGCGGTGCCGTCCGCCGTGGCCACATCGACGCGGCTGGTCCGGTCCAGATCACCGGTGCGGGTCAGCGTGAAGGTCAGGCTCGTCGAGCCGGTATCGCCTTCCTCAACCACCGCGCCGGTAACGGCAATCTGAGGCGGCGGCAGATCGTCATTGTCGATGGTCGCCGTGGCCGTGCCATCGATGATCACCGCATTGTTTGGGGCCGAGAGCACCAAGCCGAAGGTCTCATCGGTCTCGAATTCGGTATCGCCGAAGACATCGACCGTCACGGTGCGGACCGATTGACCTGTACCGAATGAGACGACGCCATTAGCGGCTGCAAAGTCCGATCCCGCGACCGCGGTCCCACCGACCGTCGCATAGGCAACCGTGCTCACCCCGGTCGTGTCGCCGGTCCGGGTGAGCGTGAAGGTCAAGCTGGTCGTGCCGCTGTTGCCTTCCGACACCATGGCATCGGCCACCGAAATCTGCGATGGCGGCTGATCGTCATTGAGGATGGTACCGCGCCCGGTGTCCGTTCCGATGGTCGTGCCGACCGGATTGGACAGCACCACCGCGAAGGTCTCATCCGCTTCGAAGACCTCATCGCCCAGAAGATCGACGGTGATGGTCCGGCTGGTCTCGCCAGGATTGAAATCAAGACGGCCTTGAGCCGTCATGAAATCCTGCCCGGCCACTGCGCTTTCGCTCTGGGTCGCGAAATCCACCGACGACGCGGCCGTCAGATCGCCGGTTCGCGTAACGGTGAAGGTCACCGTTCCGCCCGGACCATCACCTTCCGCCGCACTGGCCCCGGAAATGGCCACCGCCGTATCCGGATCAAACACCGTATCGGGATCGACAAAGGCAAAATCCGACGGGTCGAACGGTGCGCCGGATCGGTCGGAGACCCGGGCGAAAAAGCCGAAATTCTCGGGATATCCCGGCGCGACTTCAGCCGTGTCGCCCGTCGGGGTGAAGACCAGATCGCCGCTGTCGAGGACGGTGACCTCGGCGCCCCAAACCGACGCAATATCCAAAAGGTCCGCTTCGCCGGGATCGAGATCGATCGTCAAGGCCCAGTTGCGGACCATGTCGTCGGTATCGTTCACCACACTGACACGTTGGATGAACCAACCGCCCGTGTCCTCTATCGACGCATTGAACGAAAGGGCAGCGACCGGATCGAAAATCAGATCATCGTCAATTGGCGGCGGATCGCCGGCATCGGCGTCCTCGTAAGACATCTGCGTGCCGGGCGTGGCCACAATGCCCGGGACATCATCCAGGCTGTCGAAGATGACAAAATCGCTGGCCGAGAAATCGGTCGGTACAAGGCCCAGAAAGGTCACCTGATGCCCCAGACCAAGCGGCAGAACGGCATGCCCGTTCGCGTCCACGGTCAAGCGGGCCAGCACATCGTCAGCTGACAGAAGACCATTGCCATTGGCATCCGCCAGAAGATGCAGACGATCCTCACCCGGCGTGAAATCACCGATCACATCCTGACCGCCAGCGCCGAGAATATAGATATCGTCGAACGTACCCGGATCGGTCGCGCCGCTATAGACGAGGTCATTGCCCAGCCCCAGCACGATGATGTCATTCTCGCTGTAGGTCCGGATGACCGCGCCATTATGGCTGGCATGGACGATATCGGGCCGCCCGCTGGAAAATCCGTCCACGCTGTAGCCCGGATCGTTCCCCGTGATCTGCTGCGGCGTATAGTTCGGGATCCGCCCATCGGCGGCGGCATCGAGCGTCTCGAAAACCACCAGATTCTGATCGATATTGGCGGGATCGCGATAATCGACAGCCGGGAATCCGTAATCATCGTTCTGGCCGAGATCCATCGTCTCGACAAAGATGAAGTTGCCGTAATCCGGCCCGCCATGGAAATCCATATTAGAGCTGGCATTGGCGACATGGATCGTATTGAACCCGCTGGAGCCGAACTCGCGGAACAGGACACCGTGGCGGATCGGGCCGCTCAGATCGACATCCTCGAACGTGCTGTAATAGGTGCGCTCCAGTTCGATGGCGTAACCATTGCCGCCGCCGCCCATGTTCTGGACGCCGTCGACCGCGAGGCCATCCGTATAGGTCTCAAGATTTGTCGCAAACAAAAAGCCGTTCGATCCGGCATTGCGTATCGTGACATCCGAGATATTCGCTTCATGCGTATAACTCACGACCATGGCCTTGGTGCCCTGGGTCACGAGAAAGTCCGTATAGTCCGTGTTGTGATTATGGCGCCGGTACTGATCGACCGGATTTTCCGGCTCGCCGTAATCGATCGTCAAATCGCTGATCGTCAAATTGTCCAGAAGGTCGGTCACCCGCACGCTCGCGCCGGCTTCGGCCGCAAAGCCGAGGCCATGCTTGAGCGTAACCTCATTAGTGTCGTGATCGACCGATGCGATCTCGGCGAGCCCGCCGAGATAGTTGTCGTTGCCGATCAGGTTCTCGGTCGTCTCCTGCGAGACTTCGACGAATTTGCCGGCTTCGAAACCGAAGGTTGAAGCCACGCGGATCGTCGTCGCGCCGGTGTTCTGAGATTGGATCAGCTGCGTGTTGGCGATCGCATCGCCGTCATCGAGGCGGAACCATTCCGGGCTGCGGATTTCCCACTCGGGGCGCACGACGAAGACATGATCGACCGCATCCGTGAACACCGGCTTCAGGATCGACGCATCGGCATCGGCGCCGCGGATCGTGATGTCGCCGCGGGTCACCTCAATGGCTTGGTCGATCTCGTGCACGCCGGCTGCGAACTCGACCACGGCGCCTGACGGCGCAGTGGCAATCAGATCGTTGATCGCCGCGACCGACGTACCGGTTTCAATGACGATGACGGGACCATCATGGGCAGCATCGATGGCCCGGTCGCGCCCGTCGGTCAGCGCGCCGCGAAAATAATCCGGATCGACCCCGCCCCAATTATGGTCGGACGTCTTATACGAACTCATCACAATCCCTGTGTAGCCCTGCCCAAGTGCCGGATCCACCCGCCGCGCACGACGGAAATTGCTGTTGGAGCAAGTGGATATCGGATTTTGAGAGTGCCCGGTCCCAGCGACTCCATCATAGCAGTTTTGCCCCCCGCCTGCACACTAAACAAACCCGTAACACCAGCGGTCAGGCGTGTGGCGTGCGTCGCCTGCCTGGTGGTTGGATGCCTGAATTCAACCTAATCGACAAAAAGCGGGATCGGTGCAACCCAGATCCTGGCGATCCGCAAATTGCCGGGCATTCGAGTCAACAAGAAGCGCATTGTCGTTAGACCGGAGGCCTGTACACTCGCTTCAGGAGAGCGGCTTGGAGTGTCGCGGCAAGCGAGGGGAAAGCACGATGTCGAGGATCGGAGCCGCGATATCGAGCATCGACACCAGTCTGAAATGGCTGCGGATCATGGCAGCGAGCCTCGCCCTCGCGGTGACGGCCGCGGCCTGCGATGCCCCCACCGACACTCAGAGTGAAACGCCGCCGGCCGGAGAGTCCCAAAAAGCACAGACCGTCCCACCACCGGCCGCCCCGGTTGAGGCGCCGACCCCGGTTGAGGCGCCAGGCCCCGGCTCCGCACCCGGCGACCCGGCCTTCGATCAGGCAATTGCGCTGCTGGCCGATCTCCAAACCGCCATGGCGGAAGAGGATGCCGCGGACCTCCTGGCCGTTGCCGACCGGATGGAGGCCGCCGGTCCGGAAGGCCTGACGCTCAGCCTGCGCGACTGGATCGCCATGCAAATCGAGTTGGCCCAGGCCCTCGCCGCCCTCGATGCGATTGACGAGGCGCAAACACTGATCGGGCGGGCGCTCGAGGATATCGCCGCCCTTCCTGACAGGGTCTCCACCGAAACACTGAAACTTGAGGCCCTCCAGACGCTGGTGCCTCTTCAATTGGCCCGCGATGACATTGACGGCGCGCGCGCGAGCCTCCTTCGGATCGAGACCATCTATCGGGAGACGTTGTTCCGCGAAGACCACCCGGCCCTGGCCACCCGGCTTGACAGTCTTGCGGCGCAACACCGTCAGATTGAGGCGGTCTCTGGGGCGCGGCAACGCTCGGCCGCGCTGATGAGAGAGGCGGAGCGGATCCGGGCACTGATGATCGCCGATCCGGCAGGCGTGGAGGCCCGGCTGAAGGACCGCCCGCGCGACGGCGGCGGCTCGCGCAAACAACGCATACCCGTTTTCTATGGCACCACGCGGGCGCGCACGGGAGAAGCGCCGGGCGGCGGACCCTGCGACTTTGCCGCCTGCTATGGCAGCGACGAGACCGGCACGCTCGATCTCGGTGTCGCCCTTGTGAGCATTCCGGACGATCATGAGTTCGGACGGTTCGAACGCAACAACGTTTTCCTTCTGGAATTTACGCCGGACCCCAAAAAGCACATCGTCACCTGGCGGGTCGATCCGCTGGATCGCAAGGAATTCCTAGCTGCTCTCGATCAGCGCATGGATGGGTCGCAGAGGCGCGAAGCGTTTTTATTCGTCCACGGATATCGGACCGGCTTTGAAGGCGGGATCCTGCGCACCGGCCAGATGGCCTTCGATCTCGATATCGACGGCGCGGCCTTTCATTTCAGTTGGCCGTCCAAAGGCAGCGTGGCGGGATATCTGCACGACAATGAGCAGGCCAATGACCGGGTCAACTGGCGCCTGTTCGGCGAGTTCCTCGATATTGTTCTGGAGCGCAGCGGCGCCGAGCGGGTTCTCGTGATGGCCCATTCGATGGGCAACGAGATCTTCGCCGGCGGCTTCGAGCGTTATCTCGCCCAATTGGATGAACCGCCCGCACCGGTTATCGACGAAATGGTCTTCGCCGCGCCCGACATGTCCACCGGCAATTTCCGGGATTTCGTGGATCAGGCCGCGCCCTGGATCGGCCGCATGACCCTCTATTCCTCCAAGCGCGATAAGGCCCTTGGCTTGTCGCAATATCTCAGTGCGGAACCGCGCGCCGGAAATGTCCAGCCGCCGCTGGTCCGCGCGCCGCTCCAGACTGTCGATGCATCGCTGATCCCGTCCGATTTCTGGAATCACAACTACTACAACACACAGGCCCTTTACGACATTGCACCGATCGCCTGGTGCGGGCTGCAACCGCAAAACCGCTGCTTTCTGCGGGCGGAACGTCTGCCACCGGATGACGATGTCTACTGGACCTATGATGACACGCTGGGGGCAGACCAGTGCGAGCCGGATGTCTTCCGCGCGGCTCTGACGCTCCTGCGCGCGCGCGGCCCGGACAACGCCCTCATCCTGGCCGATGAAACGTCAACGCCGGACGCGCTTCCCGCTGCACTGGATCAGACCCGGCGGAGCGATACGGCCTATATCCAAGCCGTGCGCAATCTGTTGCACCGTCTTTCACCCCTTTGCCGCACCGGCGCGCCGCCGGACTGAAAGCGGTTGGACCGACACCCTGGCGGCACGCCCGCCCGATAGAATGGATACGCAGGAACACCCACGATGATCAGCCTTTACGAACTGCTCCATATCGCAGCATCGCAGTCGATGAAGATCGACAGCCTGTGGAATATCTTCATTGGTGTCCACATCATCATTCTTGGCGGCCTTGTCTATATCAACCGCCACATCACGATTGCCGAAAAACTGATTGCCTGGCTGCTCTATGTCCTGTTCCTCGTCATGAACTTTACCGCGATCCACACATCCTATGTCTATATGGCCGCGATCCTCGCCGATCTCCAGACGCTCTATGGCGAGGAAGCCCTTCAGATGACCGATTATATGACGTCCTATGCCAGCGGCACGATCCAGCGCAACATCCTGGTGGTCATCAACATCGCCTTCCTTGTCGCCTTCGTGATGACCAGCCTGTCGATCTTCTTTGTGAACCAGGTCCTGCTGGCGAAGAAATAGGCGCCGGCTTCCGGCGGGAGGAGACCTCATGCGGATCGCCTTGCGCATCGCTATCGCCCTGCTCCTCCTGTTCGCTGTCGTCCTCGCAGCGGCCTGGATCTGGCGCGCGCCGCTCGTCGAGGCGGCTGCCCGCCGTGCGGTTGCTCAGGCCGGCTATCCCGATGCTCAGTTCACGCTGCAATCGGTGGAGACCGGCCGCGCCGTCATTACCGATCTCGCCCTCGGCCCCGACGCACCGCGCGCTGACCGGATCGATCTGCGCTACGGACTGCTGGATCTTCTGTCGGGCCGCGTTGATGCCATCGAGATTTCCGGCGCGGCCGTTCGGATCGATCTGTCACCGGACAGTCGGGACGCCGGCACCGGCGCGACCGACGAACCTGCGGTCCTTCCGCCGCTGGTGTTGCCGCGCGTCCTCACCGGGCTCGGCGCGCAGATCGCGGTGACGGATGCCATGATCGAAGTCCTCGGTACGCCTCTGGGCGACGCGGATCTGACCGTCAACGCGGCGCTTGATTTAAGCCGGAAACCCGCACCGCTGACGCTTTCTGCGGCAGGCGCGGGCCGCAACGGCGGCGGCCTGGAAAACCTCACCTTTGAGGGCAGCGGCACGGCGGGGCGCAGCCGCGTCCTGTTGGACGGCACGGCAGCGACCACGATCAACGATGTGACCCTTGCCGGCATCACGGCATCGAGCCTGACCTATGACGGCCCGCTGACCATTGAGTCAGATACGGACGACCTCACCCTATCGCTGACCGATCCGGTCCGCGCGACCCTTGTGATGAGCGGTGAGGCCGGGGGCACACGGACCAGCGATCCCATGCGCATGCTGTCCCGGGCCGGCCCCGCGCAAGTCCGCCTTGCAACGGGCGGGCCCCTTGCCGGAACCTTGACCGTGGAAGACGGCGAACTTGCCGTGCCCTCGCGCAATCTGCGCGTCCGGCGGACGCGGCTGACCCTGCCCTTCACGGCGGATGGCCTGGGCCAACGGACCTTGGTGTCGGCCCGCCTCGACCAGACCGGCGATGGGGCCGTCCTGGCTCCCCTTGCCGTGCGCGCCACCATCACGCGCGAAGACGACGCCCTTGTCCTTAACGGCATGGTCGCCGCCGACGAGCCGGGCGCGCTCGTGCCTGTGCGGGCCCGGTATGAGACCGCCACCGGGGCGGCCACGGGCCGGTTCGGCCCGGGCACCTTGGTCTTTCGGCCGGGCGATCTGCAACCGGAGCATCTCAGCCCATTGCTGCGCCCACTGACGAATGCACAAGGCAGCCTGCGGGCGGAGGGAACGGTGAACCGCACTCCGGCGGGACAGCTCACCAGCAATGCCACGTTGACCTTCGACGATCTGGACTTGACGTCGACCGTCGGGCGGATCGAAAGCCTCAACGGCGTGATCCGGCTGACCGATCTGACCGATCCGCGGACCCCGCCCAGCCAAAATCTCACTGCACGGCGCCTGCGCGGCGCCCTGAGCCTCGACAATCCGCGCTTGCGTTTTGAACTCGTCCGCACCGGCGGCGATCCGGAAATCCGGATCGAACAAGCGGGCGGCGGCCTTGCCGGCGGCCAGGTCGCCCTCGATGCGGCGACCGTGCGGCCGCTGGCCGGCAGCAACGCTCTCACCGTGCGGGTGGCCGATCTGTCGCTGGAAACCTTGCTGACCCAATATGCCGCCGGTCAGGTCAGCGGCACGGGCCGGCTCTCCGGCGCCTTGCCGATGCGTGCGGGCAGCGACGGCCTTGTGCTCACGGACGGGCGGCTGATCGCCCAGGACCCGGGCACCATTCAGGTCTCATGGGGCGGCGTTCGCCCGACATTGATGGCGCAAGGGGAACAGGTCGCACTTCTCGTCCGGGCGCTGGAGGATTTCCGCTACACTCGCCTCGAGATCGGGATCGACCGGCCCGCCGATGGGGCTCTCTCGCTGTCGATCCGGCTGGAGGGAAGCAACCCGGCGGTGATGGACAATCAGCCCTTCATCTTCAACATCGCTCTGACCGGCAATCTGGAGGAGCTGCTTGCGGCGATGAGCGCCGGGACGGGTGTGACCATGGATCTGCTGCGGGGCAGCCTTGCCTCGGGCCGATGAGCTGACCGGCGCCAGGCGGCGTCTTTAACGGGAGTGGGAGCAATCATGACAGTCAGACGACTCCGGTTCGATCCGGCGGCGGCCCTGATCGCCGGCGGCGTTCTGCTCGGTGCGGCGGCCTGTACGCCAACCGTACAGGTGGCCGCGCCGAAAGAGCCCATCACCATCAATCTCAACCTGAATATCGATGCGGATATCCGTGTTCGCCTGGAAGAACAGGCCGAAAGCGATATCCAGCGCAATGACGATATTTTCTAAGTGGGAAAGCCAATGCAGACCGCAATGACACGATGGATCGGCGTCGTCCTGGCGCTTCTCTTCACCGGCCTGACGATGACCGCCGCGCATGCCGAAGATCTCGATACGCTGCGCACGAGCGGGGCCGTGGTCGAACGCTGGGACGGCTATCTTGAAGTCGCCGCGGCGTCCGCCGGCGACAGTGAGGTTCAACGGTTCGTCGACCGTGTGAATGCACAGCGTCAACGGATCTATGATCAGCGTGCGGCGGAAAACGGCGTGAGCCAGACCGATGTCGCCCGTCTCTATGCGGCGGAAATTCTGGAAAATGCGCCGCGCGGCACCCGGTTCAAGGCCGCTGACGGGACGGTTACCGCAAAACCTTGACCGGCGCGCCCGCAAAGGACGCGTTTTTCCGCCGGTACATTTCCAGATCGGCACGGCGGACCACGGCCATCAGGTCTTCCTCAGCGTGGGGGTCGGACACCGACAACCCTACGCTGACCGAATAAGGAATGATCTCACCCTCATAGGGCACCGTCGCCTCGACGCAGTTGAGCGACTGACACAGGCGCTCCAATTGGCTCTGCGACGCGATGTTTTCAAACACGACGACGAATTCGTCCCCACCCAGACGGGCGACCACATCGCTCTTGCGCACCGAACCGGCCAGCATCTGTGCAAAATGACGCAGGACGGCATCTCCGCCGTCATGGCCGAACCGGTCGTTCACCGCCTTGAAAGAATCGATGTCGGCCACCAGCACGCCGACCTTGCCGCCACTGCGCCCCGACCGGGCCCGTGACCGGATCCACCGGTCGTTCAAAAGCGCCCGGTTGGCCAGTCCGGTGAGCGCATCCGAATACGCCCGGCTGGTGAGTTCCTTTTCCTTGCCCTTTCGCTGAATGGCGAATTCGATGATCCGCTGAAGCGTGCGCGCATCGGCATGGGCCTTCGGCAGATAATCCTGAGCGCCGATCTGTAACGCGTCAACGGCAACCTCCGCGCTCTCATCCCCCGTCAGGACGATGGTCGGCAGGCCTCCATCCCGTCCGACAATTTCGCGCACCGTTTCAAGCCCATGACTGTCGGGCACATTCATATCCACAAGCGCGATGTCGAATGCATCCGTCTTCAGCAGGCCCAGAGCTTCCGCTAAAGTCCGTGCCCGGCAGACCTGAAACTCCACCACGGCCGACGCGCTCAGCAAACGGCTGGTGATGAGCGCATCGAATTCATCATCCTCCAGCAGAAGCAATCGCCGCGGGGGCCGCAGCGGCGTAGCACCATCATCGCTGCACGCATCCGGGTCCACTGTCTCATCGACAGGAATCGGTACCGTCAGTTCAAAATCCGCTGTGTCGTCCAGTCTTGCGTGTTCGGCGCCAACCATCGGGAACCTGCCTGTTAAGCGACCAGTTCAGCACAGCGTACACGCGGAAGGGTTACAAAGTCCGTAACCGCCATATGTCCAGGCTTAGCGACCTATTAGAGTTCTCATACGTATTTATCCGAGTGACCATTGCACAAAACACGGCGCGGGACCCGGTCCATCCGGCCCCGTGACGACCGAAGCAAGCAGTCAGGTTAACCCTATGATCCTGCAAACCTTACGCCCCTCCGCCACCGAGCGCCAGAACCGTGTGCCTCGTCCCGGTTCGGACGAAGGGCGGGCCGCGTTAAGCCAGCTGCTCGAAACCATCATGGGTCAGACGCAGAGCCGCTATGGTCTGATTTGCGAAATAACGCCGAAGGCTGACGGATCCCATATGGGCCGCGTCCATGTCGCCCGCCGGTCACGATCCTCCGGCCTGACCGGCCATGCCTATGAACCGGTTCCTGGGGCTGCGGCCACTTGGCACGACTTACCTGCCGCGATCCGCCGTGTGGCTCAGGACGGCCGCCCGGCCGTTGTGGCGGATCAGGTGCGTGCGGCACCGCTGACGGTGAGCCTGCCCGGCACGCCCAAAATCCGCACCCTTGCCGCCCTTCCCGTGGTCCATGACGGAGCGGTGGTCGCGGTCGTCTGCTTGGCCAATCGGCCCACCCCCTATCCCGCCGCCGTTCTTGAGCGGACGGCCCCGTTGATGACCGCAGTCTCGGCCCTGTTTCAGGTCGAATGCCTTACACGCGATATCGGTGTCACACGAGCCCGTCTCGATATGGTGCGTACCGAAACGTTCTCATTGCTCGACGCCATCGCGGACGGTGTCATGTCGATCGATGCAGACGGTAAGGTGCGGTCGCTCAATGCCGCGTGCGAGACATTGTTTGGCTACACACCCGAAGCTGTGATCGGCCAACCCATCACCATGGTCCTGCCCACCCTCATGGCCACGCGGGACGGCACCTGGAAAGCCGACAGCCCGGAGCGCATGACGACCGATGTGACCGCCCGGAAAGCCGACGGCACCACATTCGAAGCCGAATTGTCGATCCGGGAGCTGCGAACGGAAGACGGCCCGATCTTTGCCATTGTGGTTCGAGATGTGACAGAACGCCGGCGAACCATCTCCCAGTTAACCGAACAGGCTCGTTACATGAGCATTGCCGAGCGGGTCGGCGGTGTCGGGCATTGGCGGATCGATGCCGGGTCGAGCCAATGTTTCTGGTCGGATCATATTTATCATATTCACGGCGTGACGCCGGAGACCTATACGCCCGAATTGGAATCGGCCATTGCCTTCTTTCACCCCGACGACCGGGAGGAAGTGAGCCGCTGCGTCGCAGAAGCGATGGAGACAGGGACAACCTTCGAATTCGTCCGGCGGCTGGTTCAACCGTCCGGTGATGTCAGAACCGTGTTCAGCCGGGGCGAATGCTTTCTAAACGAGACCGGCGAGACCGAGACCATCCTCGGCATCTTCCAGGATGTCACGGACCAGCACTTGCTCCGGCGGGATTTCGACCGGCAGAAAAGTGATCTCGACTTTCTCTTCAATGCCGTCCCCTGCCAGATCTGGTTGCGCAATGCGGAACGCGAGATCCTGCGGCTCAATCGCGAAGCCGCGCGATTTGCCGGGATCGACATGGACACAGCGGTGGGCCGGACCATACACGATCTGGTTCCCGATGCACACCCCGCCTATCTAACCACGGACGATCAGGTCATTGAATCCGGCGATGCGGTTCTGGGACGCATCGAACATCTGACGCAAGCGGACGGGCGCCAATCGTGGATCCGAACCGACAAGGTTCCGTATACCGATCCGATCAGTGGCGCCCGGCACGTGCTGGCGGTATCTCTGGACATCACCAGTGAATACGAAACCTCGCAGGCCTTGCTTGAGAGCGAGCGGCGGTTCACGACGGCCACGAATATCGCCAATGTCGGGATCTGGGACTGGCCCGATCTTGGCAAGCCTGCCCAATGGTGGTCCCCGACGATCCATAGAATGCTCGGCTACGATCCGGGCGAGATCGACGCCAGTTTCGAGACCTTCGCCAGCCTACTGCACACGGACGATAGGGCCGCATCCCTTGAGGCTCTTGACCGGCACCTGGAGACGGGCACGCCTTACCGCGTGGAATATCGGCTGCGCTGCAAGCGCGGCATTTACCGTTGGTTTTTGGGCAGCGGCGAGGCCAGCCGTGATACGGCGGGGCGGGTCAGCAGTATGATCGGTTCGATCCAGGACATTCATGATCTGCGGGTGGCTCAGGACACGCTGCGCCGGAACAGCGAACGGCTGGAGCGCGCCAATCACGACCTGGATCACTTCGCATACATCGCCTCTCATGATCTGCGTGCGCCCTTGCGAGGCATGGACAGCCTCGCCGAATGGATCATCGAAGACATCGGTAGCACCGTACCGCAATCGGCACGCGACAAGCTCGATATGCTGCGCCGTCGCATTGATCGGATGGACCGTCTGCTGTCGGACATTCTGGCCTATTCCCGCGCGGGTAAGCGTGAAAGCGCCCCTGAAAAGATCGATTGCAACCGGCTCTTGGCCGAGATCGTCGAGTGGGAGAACCCGCCCGACAGCTTCGATATCGAGACCGACGGGTCGCTACCATCGATTATGGCGTCCCGCACCCTGATGGAACAGGTTCTGTCCAACCTTGTGGCCAATGTGGTCAAGCATCATGACCGCCAAGACGGGCGGGCGGTCCTGAGCTATCGGCAATCCAAGACGCTCCACCACTTTACGCTCACCGATGACGGCCCCGGTATTCCAGAGAAATTTCATGGGCGCATCTTCAAGATGTTTCAAACGCTCAGGCCGCGCGATGAGATCGAAGGGAGCGGCATCGGCCTCGCGATCGTGAAACGAACGGTAGAATCCGCAGGCGGAACGGTCACCGTGACGTCCCCGGTCACGGACCGTGGAACGGCAATTGCCTTCACCCTGCCCATCATCGAACCCTTTGGGCCGCATCCAGAAGGAACAGGCGAATGAGCATGGGAAATCCCGTTACACTGTTACTTGTCGAGGATGACGACCTTGATGTCATGGGAATCGAGCGGGGCTTCAACAAGCTCAAACTCGGCAATCCCATGGTGCGTGCCGTCGACGGCCAGGATGCCATCGACCGTATCCGGGGACTGAATGGATACGATCCCCTGCCCCGGCCGTTTCTGGTTCTCCTGGATCTCAACATGCCTCGCATGAACGGCATCGAATTCATCCAGACCATCCGTGAGGACCCCGACCTTCGCCGCACGATCATCTTTGTGTTGACCACATCGGCGCTTGAAGAAGACAAGGTCCGCGCCTATGACCGAAACGTAGCCGGCTATATCCTCAAGAAAGATCCGTCCACGAGCTTTATGGATGCCCTCGGTCTGATCGACTGCTATTGGACGCTGGTCGAACTGCCATAGGCCGCCTATGACGGCTCCGCATCGGAAGGGGTCCGGTGTTTGGCCTCCATGGCCGCATCCAGCCGCTCCAGGCACCGGGCAATGGCCGACGCCTTGTCAGGGTCATGGAGTGTTTCCGCGACATCGCTAAGCATGGCCCGCAGACCACGGACCGCGATCGGATCGTCCACCGCATAGGGCTGCAGCCGTCCGACAATCATCTGAGTCAGATCCTCAAAACTCAAGGGTCGCGCGATCACGCGGGGCTTGCCCGATGCATCGAGCCGAATAGCGGCCGGCGCATCGCCGCGCCCCGCCTGGGTCAAGGCAGCACCTAGCCAATTGATCGTATCTAACGCCGTGTAAGGGTCGTTTACACCGGGCGACAAAGACCGGCTCGCGATACCGCCAAGCTGATCGATCAGAAAGCCCACATCCTGATCGGCGGTGCGCTCCGCGCCCCAAACGAATGTCCGGCGGATCTCATCACGGGCGTCAGCTGAGGCATTCTCCGGCGGCCAGATCCGGGCCAGACAGCGGCCGGGCGCCACGAAATCCCCGGGCTGACGCTCAAGCTGGACCACCAGATTATGGTTGCAGGCGGCGGAAAACAAGGCGTCTTCGGACAATGTGTGGATATACCCATTGCCGTCGGCAAGAATGGCGACCGTGTCCTGGGCCATGCCGGGGGGCAAGGCGGCATTCGGACCGCTCGACGCACCCTCACCCATCTCGGCCGGAAACCGTTGCTCGATTGCACCGATGAGCGATCGCCCCAGGCGGGCGACGATGGACGATACATGCACCGAGTGCAGAATATGGTGAATAAAGAAGATCAGCATGACGATGCTGGCTCCGGCCAACACCAGCGACATGGCCGTCGTGAGATGAGGAACGAATGCCGCCTCGCCGCTGTAAATACTCCGTAGCGCCACCATGCAGAAGACAAATGTGCTCAGAAACACACCCAGGGTCGCCTGATTGGCACGATCCCGGATGAAGGCAGGTATGAGATGCGCTCCATATTGCGCCGATGCGAAGACGACCGCGGCAATGGTGATCGAGAACACCACACCGGCAACCGAGATCATCGATCCGCCGATTGTTGCCAGCACCGCACGCGCACCCTCAGGGTCGCTGGCCTTGAGCCAATCCCAACCCGGCAGCCAACGCGCACCAACGATGCCGTCCAGATAAAGAGTCAGGATCGACAGAACCGCACCGCCTATCGAGAGGCCGCCCGGCAAGAGCCAATAGCTCGACCAAATCGCGCGCGCGGTAGAGAGAAGATATGCCTTCATTGATCCGCCCTTAGCATAATGCCTGGCCTTGCTCTGCCTATCCGGTCATTCAGGCACTCGGCATTTATTGTTGCCCGTATCTTTCAGATAATCCAATCGACCGATCATAAATGCTGCCGGGCTTTGCCACGATGGTAAAGCCGGGCCGCATCGACGAAGCCGCGAAACAACGCACGGATATCTTTGCGGTAAATGAGGTATTCCGGATGAAACTGAACGCCCAGGGCGAAGGTGCGCGACGGGTCCTCCAACGCCTGAACCGTGCCGTTCCGCTCCCGCGCTGTGACCGTCAACCCATCACCCAGCCGATTGATCGCCTGCTGATGGATGGAATTGACCTTTGTTTGCGTCTTGCCGATAAGCCCGTGGAGAAGCGAGCGCTCCTCTATGGTAATCATCTTACGGAAGACCGCTTGAAGGAATGGCGAGCGCGGGTAGAACCCGTCGTCCAAATGGGACATATCCTGATGGAGCGTCCCGCCCGCGAGCACATTCATCATCTGCGCGCCTCGGCAAATGCCAAGCACCGGCAGACCGAGAGAACGGGCCGCATCCTCCCAGGAGGCTTCCATGTCGTCGCGCGCCACGTCATACCGGTATCCCTTTTTGGCCACCCCGCCATAGCGCTCGGGGAAGATATCCGCCCCGCCGCCAAAGACCAGACCATCGACAAAATGGGGCGCCCGTGGTGCGCGAGCCGTTAGAGATACTGTTTTGGCGCCTGCCAGAATAAGAGCAACCCGGACCGCCTGGAAAGCCAGCCAGTTGCCCCGTTCCGGCCAGGTCACGCCGATCACCGGCTTTATGCCTGAGCCGGCTCCCCAGCGCGCGGCGGATCGATCGGCCGGAGCAAAATCGCGGTCATCCGGCTCGCTTTTATAGGTCAATTCCGGCGGTAACCGTCCGTGCCGATACAGCGAGCTCATGACAAAAAGAATGCCCAGACCGACAAGAGGATCGTCCGTACGAGATGTTTCCGACGCTTTTCCACTCAGCTCGCTTAGTTGTTTCACAAACCGGTTCCATGTATCGCCAAGGGGCAAGGGGTCTCCGGCATCATCGTCCGCAAGCGACGCGAATGCCTCGTTGATGGCGCCCCATTCGATATCCGACTTTCTTGAATCCAATGCCTGCGACAGACGCTCTAGGTCGTTTTCTGAACCGGCCAGATCCTCAATGGCCGAAAGGAGCCAGATGACGGGCGACTTGGTGATCGCCCCTTTCTCGCCCTCACCCTGATCCGCGATCGCTCCATCCGCTGCCAGACGATACAGTGCCCAGGGAAAATCGATGCCGGATTCAACGGACTGAAAGAGACCGGCCCAGAAGCGGGGGTTGACCTCGATAAGCTTAGGAACGGCTTTGCCGTTCCATCGAAAATCGAGTTCGGCAACCCCGGTCCAATCCGTGGCCTCCATGAGCCGCGCGGTGGTCTCGCGAAACGGTCCGGGATCGACCGCTTCACGAACCGCTCCGGCTCCGGCCTTTCTGGGAAAGGTCAACAGGTTGCGATAGGCGGCAATCGCCTTGATCTGTCCCCGATCAGCCAGGACGGCACAGCAATAATCCTCGCCGTCGGCAAGATCTTGAAGCAGACCGGGATAGGTCAGGTGCTCCGGGTCCGATCGCACATGGGCGGTCAACGCGTCGGCGTCGTCCAGAATCTCGATACCCCTGCCCCCAACGCCGGTCGCCGGCTTGATGAGGATGGGATAGGGCAAGTCCGGCGCGAGGTTGGCAACCTCGTCCGCCGACTGCACAATGCGGGTCTCCGGAATATCCAGATCGAGGCGCTTAGCGGTTCGTGCCAACGCATCTTTCGGCTCGACCTGGTCGATGCTCTCCAGATCGGGCGCCGCGAGCGTGATGGTCGGCTCGAAGCGGCTCCGATTGGCCGCCAACAGAGGAATTTCCTGAAACACCGGCATCAGAATATAGGGCCGGTCATCGCCGGGCGCATAAGCCTGAACCTTGGCTTCGAGAACACGCAGAAAGCCTTCCGGATCATCACTGATCGGAGGGTGTACGAAGGTTTCTTTCACATATTTTGAGAACTGCATCACGGTCAGATCGACATCGTCGCAGCCAATGACCTCGATCCCCCGCTCTCCAAGAGAGCGAGCGATAATGAGGGAAATGAGGCTCCGGGCATAGGTGACGATCACGCGCCCTGGCTTCTGCGCTACCCGTCCGTCATCGCGATACATCGGCCGTTCCTCCATAATCTCCCGCCAGATGACGAGCCGGCGCACCCTAACACAAGCACGCTTATGACAAGGCCGTCGGATACGCCTGCCCTGATTACGGCTTGATGCCAAGGGAACCCGTGTCGTTCTGGTCTGTTCCCTCACATCCTGTCATCAGGTGGTCTGGTCAGAACCGGATGATCCGCCATGCTGTTGCGCGCCGGCGCCCCCTACGCCACCAGAAATACCAGCCAAAGCCCCGCCCCCCTTTAGCGATTATCCGATTTCCGCCAGCGCGGATGGGATCTGGAACCGCATGGTCGGGCCGGTGTTGATGGGATGTGACGTCAGCGCGTGCTGATCGTCATCGTAATGACAACAAAGGAGTTTAGGATGTCTATTCAGAAAACGCTCAAAATTGCGCTTGCGACCAGTGCTCTTGCTGCGGTTTCTGCGGCGCCGTCGTTGGCTGGCCCGGCGAGCAATGCCAAGGACAGCGAGCAGATCACCCTGACCGGTACCATTCAAAAGGTTGAGGCAGATCAGTTTACGTTGGATTATGGCCGCGGCACGATGCTCATCGAAATAGACGATTGGGATTCGTTTGACGAAACCACGTCTCTGCGCGCCGGTGACCGTGTGACCGTGTTTGGTCAGGTCGACGCCGATCTGTTCGAAGAGCGGAAAGTCGAGGCGGCAATGGTCTATGCGCACGACTTCAATGCTTATCTCTTTGCCAACCCGGGCGATGAGGAAACGAATTATCGTCTGCACACGTCGCCGTTACAGTTCGAGGATGGTGCGCGCGTCGGTGCCCATGGCCGGGTGTCGGCGCTTGATGTGAATGGGGATGAGTTTGTCCTGGACATCGCCAACTACAAAATCCAGGTCGATACCTCGAGCATGGAGAATGATCCGCTCGACGGCGAAGGCCGGCTGCAATTGGCCAAAGGGTATGACGTGTTTGTCATCGGCGAGCTTGACGATGGCTTCTTCGAACGCCGTGAGATCATCGCGCAGAGCGTTGCTCGCGTGGTCGACATGGCGATTGCCGAAGGACAAATGGCTGGCGGAACCGTGATCGAACGCTAATTCCAGCCATCTGTTTTAAGAAATGGCGTGGTCTCGTGAGCGGGATCACGCCCTTCCTCAATGCCGTCTGCCTGGGGAACTTCAGGCTGGGTTAAACGTTAATGAGATGGTACCGCAAGCACGATGCGGTCAACTTGTTGTAATGGAGATGTTCAATGCTTGGTTATGCTATCCTTTTCTTTATTCTCGCCGTTGTCGCGGCCGTTTTCGGCTTCGGTGGCCTCGCCTCCGCATTCGCCGGCGTAGCGCAAATTCTGTTCGTGGTGTTCCTGATCCTGCTCGTCGTCTTCGCCGTTGCGCATGTGCTGCGCGGCCGTCCGCGGGCCTGATCGAAGATCGAATGCCAGTCTGTCACATCCCATAGGAGGATAGAATGATGCGTGGTGCAGGCCGCTTCATTATCGCTCTGCTCGTCCTTGCCGTGGTCGTCATTCTCGGCTTGGCGATTTTTCAGGAAGCCGACGAAGGCCCGTTGGAAAGCGCCGAGGAGAAGATTGATGAAGCCGTCGATGATGTCGACGATGAATTGAACTGAGCGTCAGGGCCCGAAATCTGGGCCTGTGGCCATCAGAACCATGGAGACACCCCGCAGTGTACGCTGCGGGGTTTTTCTGTATACCGACCTATCTTGCTCTGGACGTATTCTCGCTATGATAAGGATGCATAGATTATCCATCCGGTACCGCCGCAAAGCACAAGCCCGAGAAGCACTAAAAGGCCGTCCCGTGTGGCCAGCCCCATGCCCAGAGCCGCGATGGCCGCGCCTGGAATGGCCACGGCGAACGGCACGAATTCGAGCGGCACCATGGAAACGGACAGAACGATCGCAAGGACCGCAATGGCCTGAACGAAGGGCGGTTTCGTCATCCAGGTGAACCGCGGACGCAAGTGACTGTCAATGCGCTGAAAAATCGGCCGGGCGCGCTCCCAACTTTCCTTCAGAACATCGCGGCTGACCGCAATATCTCTGAGGCGCTTCGGGATCCACGGAGAGGATCGACCGAGAAGCAACTGACCGGAGACCAAGACAATGAGCAGCCCCAACAGAATGGGCACGCCGGGGATGGCACCGGTCGGCAACGCGGCCAGGAGCGCGGGAACCAGAATGAGCGGCCCGAAAGAGCGATGGCCAAACGCCTGGATGACCTCACCGATCTTGATCTCGTCGCCTTCGCTTTCCTCCAGGATCTGATCGAATAAATCCTCGAAGCCGCTGACATCCTGCTGCTCCGAACGGGCCCTATCCGTCATTCTACCCCTCCTGCTTCATACGATGATATCGTGTGCTCTGCTGCCGTCGGGCAGCTTTGACTAACACAGTCTCAGACACGGGGTTCCGGCCAACGCATGGGCATCGCCGCACCATTCTGTCCGACTCTGCCCCGCGCGGGAACTTTCGTATCAGTTTGCTGTTTCATATCTGTTTGCACTTAAATACGCCATTGTTGCACTTTAACACGCCATTGGCGTCCTTTTTTGTGGGGGCATCGCTCAAAGCGATGAAGCGGAATGTCGAATAATCCTGCCGAATTTTCGATCGAAACGCCTGATGTTCAGGACCTTCCGTCGATCAAGATCTACAGCCACTCGCTCCTATACTATTGGTGGCCTGTTTGGCTTCTTGGGTTCTTGTTCGCCGCAGTGAGTTATTTGGGCGGTGAACGGGTCGCCCTCGATGACAATGGCGCCGGTCTCATTCACCAAAGCTCCGCCCTCGGACTTATTTTCACCACCGTACTCCTCTTGGTGATCGCGTTCACGACCGCGAGCGTGCGGGGTGTCTACTCGGTCATTCTCGTGCTGGTGCTGGCTCTGCTGCTTGCCGGTCTAGGTTGGGCGGGCGTGCTGGACGATCTGATCGCGGCCATCCCGGGGCTGTCGATCCATATGGATGTCGGCTTCTATTTATTCTTCTCCAGCGTACTGTTCATCCTCTGGACCCTGTCATTTTTCATTTTCGACCGCCTCAGCTATTGGATAATCCGGCCGGGTCAGATGACCCATGAGCGGCTCATCGGCGACGCGCAAGAAAGCTACGATACGCGCGGCATGTTATTCGAGAAGCACAGCGAAGACTATTTCCGCAATCTGATCCTTGGCTTGGGGTCCGGCGATCTGCGCCTCACCACGAGCGGTGCGAAACAGGACATGCTGGTCATTCGCAACGTGCTCTTTGTCGACCGCAAAGTCGCCGAGATCGAACGATTGATTGCGATTAAACCGGACGATCTGTTGAAACGCGATTGAACCTTCGCCGGCACGCGGCAATCGGCGTGCCGACTGGTTCAAAACTTACAACGGCCCGCACCCCAGGCGCTGGTCCCGCGTGGCCGCGGAGGCAAAACGCGTCACATCGTAATTCGTTCCCTGGATTTTCGGGTCTGGAGTATTGCCGATCCGGCGGTCTCAAGGGGCTCGATACCGCTTGCCATGGGCGCTTCGATGTCTAATATTCGGTTGTGATCAGCCAATAGCTTGCCGGAGACTCGCCATGCCAGGGAGCGATGACGACTCCAATGCCAAGGAGCCTAAACGGACCGAGAAACTTCAGCTTATGCTCGACGAGCAGGAGCTGGAGGCGATCGACGATTGGCGGTTTGAGAACCGCATGCCGACACGGGCGGCGGCCATCCGCGAGCTTCTTCGGCGCGGGCTGCTGGCCAAAGGGTTCGATGAACCGGACACGGGCGCTCCTTCGACGGAATTCCGCGTCATCGAGGAATAGGTTTCTGATCGTCATAAGCCCGCTCCCTTTATAGGTTTATTCAACGGAACTTTTCCGGCATTTCCGCGTTCTCGTTGTTCCCGCGGCAGAATTCGCTCAGGCGAAGCGCAAGATGAAATTGACCTTCGTGCTCAACAATGATGCCGGCGCCTTTGACGGTCATGACACGGATCATGTCGAAACCCGTATCACTCAGCCGTTTCGCGATGCCGGTTACGATGTTGATTTAATCTCGGTCAGTGGGAGCGAACTGTCCGACACGCTCGAAGACCGCAGAGATCGGAGCGACGTTCTGTTCGCCGTCGGCGGCGACGGCAGCATTGCGACCGCGGCACAGACAGTAGCGGGCAGCGACACCGCTCTTGGGGTTTTGCCGTTTGGAACGATGAACCTCGTTGCACGCGATCTTGGTATGGGCCAATGGACCGATGATCTGGGGCGGCGTTTGGCCAACGGGCATCGCCGCCTTGTCGATGTCGGCTGGCTTGACGATCGCATCTTTCTCCATTCGGTCCTGCTCGGCGCCTTTGCCGATCTGGCCGGCTCCCGCGAAGCCTTGCGTGCCGGCCGCTCGCCGCTCCGGTGGCCTAGTTTTCTAACATCCGTATCGGAAAATTTGCTCGCGGATGATGTACCCATCTTCGATATTCTGCTGGATGGCCGGCATCATCATCTCGCAACCCGGTCACTGATGATCAGCAATAACAAGATCACCGATCGCTCGGGGCTTGGCTTGTCGCGCGATGCCCTCGACAAAGGCAAATTGTATCTCTACGCCCCGCGCGACCGGACCCGCCTGGCGACACTGGGGACATTGCTGCGGTTCGCAACGGGCCGATGGAACCGGAACCCTCGATTGAAGCGCTTCAAGACCAAATCCGGCTCGATCGATACGCCGGCCCGCAGTCTGCATGTGACCATCGACGGCGAGATCCATGAACTGACGACGCCCCTCGATTTCCGCATCGAGCCGAAAGGCCTAAAGCTGTGGGTTCCGTCAGAATGACCCAGTCCTTCCGCGTGCTTCATATCTCTGATTTGCATTTTGGACGGACCAGCGGCGGCGTTGTCGAGGGTCTGGTGTCGTTCATCAATGCGGACGAACCTGATTGCGTGATCGTCAGCGGAGATCTGACGCAAACAGCCCACCCCAAAGAGTTTCGAGAGGCCAGAGCCTTTTTGGACCGGCTGCACGCGCCAACCGTGGTTATCCCTGGCAACCATGATATTCCGGGGTGGCAAGTCTGGAGCCGTCTGGTCAACGGCTTTAAGCGCTACAAGAGCCATATCGACCCTTGCCTGGACACGGTCCATCAGGGCGAGCAGGCTGTGATTGTGGGACTGAACACGGCCCGCCGGATCGTTGTCCATTGGAACTGGTCCCATGGCGCCCTGCACGGATCACAGCTTCAGTTGGTGGAAACCGTGTTCGATGATGCGCCCGACGATCACCTGCGGCTGGTCACGTTACATCACCCGCTGGTCCCGCCGGCCGACAGACCGAGACAAAAACTGGTCGGCAATGCCCGCGCCGCCGCGGCCCACTTTTCGCTCACCCGGACCGATGCTGTCCTCACAGGTCATCTTCATACGACGCAGTCTCAACTCGCCGGCCAGTATCATCCCGGGCTGACTTGGGATTACCCCGTCATCCAAACGGCAACGACCACCTCATCGCGCCTGCGCGGTCAGGAAAACGGGCTGTCGCGCCTCATCTGGGCCGATAACCGGTTAGAAGTGCAATCCTGGACTTGGGACGGCACTCAATTTCGGCAGGAAGCGGACGACTATTTTATCCGGCACGCCGAAACCGGCTGGTCTCGCCTCACCTGACATGCTCACCTGATCGGATCGCCTCGTCCGCACGCAAAAAAGCCCGCCACCTTGGCGGGCTTT
>CAZHDI010000021.1:0-43410 GCA_964531285.1 uncultured Alphaproteobacteria bacterium
GTCCGGCTTGGCCTTGTACTCCATGATCCCGGTAATCTCGCTGTACTGGCGGCGCTCCTCCTCCACGACGGCCTGCGCCGCCCGGCCCACGGCCATCATGCTCATGGCGCCGAAGAGGTAAGGCAGCATCGCGCCGGTGAACAGCCCGACCACAACCCAGGGATTGGATAGCGAGAAGTCCGGCGCCACGCCTTCGAAGAACGGATACTGATCCGGATTGGCGGCGAAGAACTTCAGGTCTTCGGTATAGGCCGCGAACAGCACCAGCGCGCCGAGACCGGCCGAACCGATCGCGTAGCCCTTGGTCACGGCCTTGGTCGTGTTGCCGACCGCGTCGAGGGTGTCGGTGGTGTCGCGCACCGAGCTGTCCAGATCGGCCATCTCGGCGATCCCGCCGGCATTGTCGGTGACCGGACCGAAGGCATCGAGCGCCACGACCATGCCCGCCAGCGCCAGCATGGTGGTCACCGCGATCGCGATGCCGAACAGGCCGGCAATCATATAGGTGATCACGATCCCGGCGACGATCACCAGCGCCGGCAGCGCGGTGGCTTCCATCGAGACCGCAAGGCCCTGAATCACATTGGTGCCATGACCGCTTTCCGAAGCCTTGGCCACGGAGCGGACCGGGCGGAAGCCGGTGCCCGTGTAATATTCGGTGATCCAGACGATGAGGCCGGTCACCGCGAGCCCGACCACGCCGCACCAGAACAGGCCGATCCCCGTGATGTCGAGGGTCGAGATGCCGCCCATGAAATCGCGCTGCTCGACCGTGAGCACGGTCGCGGTGCCCTCGGGCAGCACGAATTCGGTGACGAAGTAAAGCGCGATCAGGGACAGCGCGGCGGTGGCGATAAAGCCCTTATAAAGCGCGCCCATCACCGACTGGCTTGACCCGAGCCGCACGAAGAACGTCCCGATGATCGAGGTGATGATGCAGGTTCCGGCGATGGCCAGCGGATAGAGCATCATGGTCTGGACGGTTTCGATGCCGCCCGCGCTGGAGGCAAAGAAGATCGAGGCCAGCACCATGGTCGCGACGATCGTGACCGCATAGGTTTCGAACAGATCGGCCGCCATGCCCGCGCAGTCGCCGACATTGTCGCCCACATTATCGGCGATGGTCGCGGCATTGCGCGGATCGTCTTCCGGAATACCGGCTTCGACCTTACCCACCATGTCGCCGCCGACATCGGCGCCCTTGGTGAAGATCCCGCCGCCCAGACGCGCGAAGATCGAGATCAGCGAGGCCCCGAGGCCCAGCGCCACCAGCGCGTCGATGATCGTCCGGTTGACCGAGCCCGCCTCATTGGCAAAGCCGACGGCGCCGACCAGGACCGCGAAATAGCCCGCAACCCCCAGAAGACCGAGGCCGACCACCAGAAGACCGGTCACCGCGCCCGACCGGAACGCGATCGACAGGCCCTCGGCCAGGCCTTTGCGCGAGGCCTCGGTGGTGCGCACATTGGCCCGGACCGAAACAAGCATGCCGATAAAGCCGGCGATGCCCGACAGCGCCGCGCCGAGCAGAAAGCCCAGCGCCACAAAAAATCCAAAGATGACCCAGACCAGCACGAAGATCACCGCGCCGATCAGTGCAATGGTGGTGTACTGCCGATTGAGATACGCCTGCGCCCCTTCCTGGATCGCTGCGGCAATCTCCTGCATTTTCTCGTTCCCCGGGCTGGCCGCCATGACCGAGCGAGCGGTGTACGCCCCATAGGCCAGCGCCAGCAGGCCCGTGGCGATGATGAACCACATAATGTCCATGTTTCCGTTTCCTCTCAGGACGCTATGAGCAGTGGACGGGAGCCGCCGAATGGCCGCCCGCAGCGTCAAACCCCTCGTTTTTGTATCGTCGCTTCTGACGCAGCGTGCGACGGGTGCGCAAGATGCCAAAGCCGCCCCATCCCGACAACCGCCGGGCGATGCTGCCCTGTCAGACACGAAGGCCCCTCTCTTAGCACGCCCCGGCCCGCTGTCTCATCCCTTTAGAGGATTAGTCCGGCGGATCGGGCGCGCACCAGGAACAGCCACGCCTCTTAAGGAGCGGTGAACGGTTGGGGGGTCTTAAAAATGACGGTAGCCGCCGCTCGGCAGGCTCATGGGCGCGCCGTCGCTGCCAATGACATGCACCTGCCCCCGGCCCGGCACCACCCGTCCGATACGCGTGACCGGCGTCGGGTCGGGTATCGGGTTGTGCCCGTCCGGCAGCGTGAACAGCAATTCGTAGTCATCGCCGGCCGTGATCAGGGCCGCGAGATCCGCCTGGCCCGTATCCAGCAGCGCCCACGCCGCCGGACTGAACGGCACCGCATCCGCCTCGATCACGAGATCGACGCCGGACGCGCGCGCCAGATGCCCGGCGTCCTGAACCAGACCATCGGAGATGTCCATGGCCGCGCCCGCCAGACCGCGCAGCGCCGCGCCCAAGGACACACGCGGCTCCGGCACCCGGTACCGCTCGGTGAGATAAGGGACGTGGGCCGTATCGCACGGTGCGATCCGGCCGGTGAGAACGCCAAGGCCCAGCCCGCTATCGCCGATCGTGCCTGAGACATAGAGGCCCTCGCCCGCTTGGGCCCCCGACCGGCGCAGCGCCGTGCCCGTGGGCACCCAGCCCAGCGCCGTGAGGGTCAAGGTCAGAGGACCGTCCGTGGCCACCGTATCGCCGCCGGTGATCATGAGACCGAAGGTGCCCTGGTCCGCCGCGAGGCCCTGCGCGAACCCGGCGATCCAGTCTTCGGTAATGTCCTTGGGCCAGGCGGTCGACAGGAAGCCATGGGCCGGATGGGCGCCCATGGCCGCCAGATCCGACAGGTTCACCCGCATCAGCTTGCGGGCAATAAGATCCGGCGGGTCCTGGTCCAGGAAGTGCCGTCCGGCGACGATGGTATCGACCGTGGTGACCAGATCCTGGCCCGGCGGCGGGGCGATCACGGCGGCATCGTCGCGCAGCCCCAGAGCCCCCGGCACGCCGTCGGTCAGCGGCGCAAAATAGCGGGCGATCCAGTCGAACTCGCGCATCGGATCACTCCGGCGCCACCTCGCCGAGCCCGCGTTTCGACCGGGCCAGCGAATCCAGCGCGCCATTGACGAAGCCGACATCCTGGGCCGGCAGAAAGGCGTGACCGATCTCGATATATTCGTTGATGATCACCTTGGGCGGCACATCCGCCATGCCGAGCAGTTCGAAGGTCGCGGTGCGCAAGAGTGCGCGCAAGGTGGCGTCGAGCCGCTCCAGCTTCCAGTTGCGCAAAACCCCGTTCACGCTGCGGTCGATATCGGTCTGGCGCTGAATGACCCCGCGCACCAGATCGCGGAAGAACGCCTCGTCGGCCATGGCGATGCGTTCGCCCTCGATCTCCTCGCCGAAGCGGTGATGGACGAATTCTTCGACCACATCGACCGCGCCGCGCCCGGAAATTTCCATCTGATAGAGCGCCTGCACCGCTGCAAGCCGCGCCGCGCTGCGCGCACTGTGGGTCCAGTCGTCGCCGGCCTCTTGGGTCATGACCGCTCTCCAAGACTGTCGCGCAACGCGATCATGTCGAGCGCCGCCCGGGCCGCGCCGCCGCCCTTGTCGAGCCGGTCCGCCTTGGCCCGCTCTATGGCCTGGGCGTGGGTTTCGACGGTCAGAATGCCGTTGCCGAGGGCTATGCCTTCCCGGACCGACAGATCCATCAATCCGCGTGCGGATTCATTCGAGACCACCTCGAAGTGATAGGTCTCCCCCCGGATAACACAGCCCAACGCAACGAACCCGTCATAATGATCGCCCTTGCCCTGGGCCATGGCCCGCAGGGCAAACGAAATGGCCGCCGGAATCTCCAGCGCGCCGCCCACGGTCACCGTATGATAGTGCCCGCCCGCCTCCGCGATGGCCGCGCCCGCGCCTTCCAGCAGCGCGTCGGCCACATCGTCGTAGAACCGGGCTTCCACGATCAGCAAACGCGGGCTCACCGGGCCGCTCCCATGGTGCCTGCACCGCTCATGACATCTCCTTGAGGCGCGCCACATAGCGGGCCAGCACATCGATTTCCAGATTCACCCCATGCCCCTCGGCCGCCGCGCCGAACGCCGTATGGGTCCAGGTATGGGGGATGATATTGACGGTAAAGTCCTCCGTGCTCGCACTGTTTACGGTCAGCGACACCCCATCGATGGCGATGGAGCCCTTGGCGGCAATGAACGGGGCGAGCCCTGCCGGGCACCCGAAACGGATCCGGTGGGATCCGTCCTCCGGCACGATGTCCAGGATGGTGCCCACGCCGTCCACATGGCCCTGCACGATATGGCCGCCCAGTTCCTCGCCGACCTTGAGCGCACGCTCAAGATTGAGCTTGGTGCCCGCCTGCCAGCGCCCTGCCGTGGTAACGCTCAGGGTCTCGGCCGAGGCATCGGCGGCGAACCAGTCGCCGCCTTTGTCCACCACCGTCAGGCACACACCGGAGCACGCGATCGAGGCCCCAATGGCGACGGTGTCCAGGTCATAGGCCGTGGCGATCTCCAGACGTGTGTCCTGACCGCCGCCGGCCGCCGAAACCGACCGGACCGTGCCGATATCCGTGATGATCCCGGTAAACATGGATCGGGGTTACTCCCAACATGCGCTGTCGCGCCCTTGGTCATAGTCATGGTCGAGCATCCAGGCATAGACATGGTGCGTGTGCCAGCACAGGACCTGCGACCCATTGCTCTCGACCTGATTGTTCAGGACATCATCATAATCGAAAGACGAATAAAGATGCGGCGTGCCGATATGCACATATTCCGCGTTGGCCGCACTGGGCGGCACCATCGGCACCAGGTCCACCAGATTGCAGACCCGGTCCGTGCGGCGGATCTTACCGGCATACGCGCCGAATGCGGCATTGCCGACCCGCGGCGCGGCAAGGGTGATGAGATCCACCGTTGCCGTCTCCACCGTCGCCGCGGTTTCGGCCGCTGCCAAAGACGCCAGGGCGCCGCCCAGGCTGTGCCCGACAAATTGAACCTCCCGGCCCGCGAACACACCGGCAGCGAGCGCCTCGCGGAAGCTGCCCTCGAACGGCCCCCGGTCGAACGAAAATGTCCGGTAGATATCGTCAAAGCCGCGATGGACTTTCACGTCCTCGCCGGCGGGATCGAACTGGCGCTGGCGGGCCTGAACATTCTTGACCCACTCGCGCGGCTGCATGGTGCCGCGGATCAGGACGTAGTCGCGCGATCCGTCCAGCGTCGTCGCCCAATAGCCGTACAGCGTGCGCTTGCGATTGGCTCGCGGACCGCGCTCGGTCTTGAGGCCCGGCGTGCCCATGATGAACGCGTTCAACACCAGTTCGTCATGGGGAAACAAAGCTTCATAGTCGCCGCCCTCATCGAAGGCTTCATAGATGGCGTAGACCGAGTCCTGAAGCCGGGCATGCTCGAATAGCGCCGGATTTTGCGCACCGCCGGCACTAGGGCTGACCTCCCGGATGCGGGCCGGTTCACCGTCGACTTCAGGGCGAAACGGCCCGGTCGCTTCATCGGCGCAGGTCAAGAACGTCTCGTTGATGGCGTCCGGGTCCTTTCCGGCGCAGGCGGTGAGGCCCAACGCGAAAAGTCCAGTAATCAGCAGTGTCACCCGATGTGGCATGGTCGGTCCCTCTCTCAAAGCAGTGTGTCCCGCGCCCGGCTGTAGCACTCCATGAGGTCCGCGCCCAGAGCCTGACGTTTCATCAGCGAAAAACGCGGCGCCTCGTCAGGATTGTCCACGCCCAGCGATGCCAGAGCCGGCAGCCCATCGCCGCCCATCACGAGGGGCGCCCGGAACCACACCAGATCATCGACCAGATCCGCCGTCATGAGTGCGCCGGCAAGCTGGGCGCCGCCCTCGACCATGACCCGGGTCAGACCGCGTGCCGCCAGGGCATCCAGGCCCGCCCGCAGATCAAGACCGCTCAACGGGTCTGGCGCGATCTCGATGATCTCGACGCCCAGATCCTCCAAAGGCTCCCGCAGGCTGGCTGGATGACCGGGCCGGGTCAGCACCCAGACCGGGACCTCGCGTGCCGTCCGCGCCAGCATGCTCCGCGGTGGCAGGCGCAGCCGGGCGTCGGCTACCACACGGACCGGCGATGCCCTCTCCAGCCCCGCCAGCCGGCAGGTCAGCGACGGGTCGTCGGCCAGCGCGGTGCCGGACCCGACCAGGATCGCGTCATGACGGGCCCGGATGGCATGGGCCTCGGCGCGCGCCAGCGGTCCGGTGATCCATTGGCTGACACCGGTCTTAGCCGCGATGGCCCCGTCCAGCGAGGTGGCCAGCTTGAGCGTCACCAAAGGGCGCCCCGCCCGGCGCGTCAGGAGAAACCCGCGATTGATGCGCTCGGCTTCGTGCGAACAGAGGCCTTCATCGACCCGGATCCCGGCGGCGCGCAGCCGCTCCAGCCCTTGGCCCGCCACCCTCGTATCGGGATCGCTCAGGGCACTGACGACCCGGGAGATCCCCGCCGCGATCAGCGCATCGGCACAGGGCGGCGTCTTGCCGTGATGGGCGCAGGGCTCCAGCGTGACATAGGCGGCGGCCCCCCGGGCGGCCGCTCCGGCACGGGCCAGCGCCTCGGTTTCGGCATGGGGCCGTCCGCCATCCTGCGTCCAGCCCCGCCCCAGGATCACCCCATCCCGGGCAATCACACAGCCTACGGACGGATTGGGCGCGGTCCGCCCGAGACCGCGCGCGCCCAGGCGCAAAGCGATGGTCATGCAGTGCCGGTCGAAGGCCGAGACGTCGGCCGGTGCCCCGTGGGACACCCCGGTCATTCCTCGGTATCCTTATCGCCCTTGCCCGCGCGCCGGGCCCCCTCGCCCGCCATGTCGTGGAGTTCCCCAACGAATTCCTCGAAATCCGCCGCCTCCCGGAAATTGCGGTACACGGATGCAAAGCGCACATAACCCACCGTATCGGTGGCCGCGAGGGCTTCCATGACCATCTCGCCGATGGTGGTCGAGGGCACTTCGCTTTCGCCGGAACTCTCCAGCCGCCGGACGATCCCGGAGACCATGCGCTCGATCTGGTCAGCCTCGACGGGCCGCTTGCGCAAGGCCATCTGCACCGAGCGCATCAGCTTGTCCCGGTCGAACGGCACTTTCTTGCCGCTCTTTTTAATCACCGACAGATCGCGCAGCTGGACCCGCTCGAACGTGGTGAACCGGCCACCGCAGGCCGGGCAATAGCGCCGGCGCCGGATCGCCGCCCCATCTTCGGTGGGCCGGGAATCCTTCACCTGGGTTTCCTGATTGCCGCAAAACGGACAGCGCATCGCCCGTCCCCTTCACCAACGGCCCGACGGAAAGAACAAACCGCGCCGGGGGGCCGGCCCCGACGCGGTCATTATCCCACATCATGTGTGGTTGCGGAACGATCAATCAAGATCTGGATAAATCGGGAACCGGGCGCACAGCGCCTTTACTTTCTCGGCCACGGCGTCCTCAACGGCGCGGTTGCCGTCCGGTCCGTTCTTGCCCAGCCCGTCCAGAACCTCGGCGATATACCCGCCGACCGCCTGGAATTCAGCCACGCCGAAGCCGCGTGTCGTCCCGGCGGGCGTGCCCAGACGAATACCGGACGTAATCGCCGGCTTTTCCGGATCGAACGGGATGCCGTTCTTGTTGCAGGTCATGCGCGCCCGTTCCATGGCGTCCTCGGCGATGTTGCCGGTCACGCCTTTGGGCCGCAGATCGACCAGCATGACATGAGTGTCGGTCCCGCCAGACACCATGTCGAGCCCCGCATCGACCAGAGTCGCGGCAAGCGCCCGGGCATTGTCCACGATGGACTGGGCATAGGCCTTGAAATCCGGCTGAAGCGCCTCGCCAAACGCGACGGCCTTGGCGGCGATGACATGCATCAAGGGACCGCCCTGGAGCCCCGGAAAGACCGCCGAATTGAACTTTTTGCCCAGCTCCTCGTCGCGCGACAGGATCAGGCCGCCGCGCGGGCCGCGCAGGGTCTTGTGGGTCGTCGTGGTGACCACATGGGCGTGGTCCAGCGGGTTGGGATGCGCACCACCGGCCACGAGCCCGGCGAAATGGGCCATATCCACCTGGAAATAGGCCCCGACCGAATCCGCGATCTCGCGGAAGCGCTTGAAATCGATGATGCGCGGATAGGCCGATCCGCCGGCCAGGATCAGCTTCGGTTTGTGCTCCTCGGCCAGCCGGGCCACTTCGTCATAATCGATCAGATGATCGTCCCGGCGCACGCCGTACTGGACCGCATTGAACCATTTGCCTGACAGGTTCGGCTTGGCACCATGGGTCAGGTGTCCGCCCGCATCGAGGCTCATGCCCAGGATCGTGTCGCCCGGTTTGATCAGCGCCAAGGTCACGGCCTGGTTCGCTTGGGCCCCCGAATGGGGCTGCACATTGGCGTAAGCACAATCGAAAAGCTGACAGGCCCGCTCGATGGCCAGTTGCTCGGCGATATCGACGAATTCACAGCCGCCGTAATAGCGCCGGCCCGGATATCCTTCGGCGTACTTATTCGTCAGCACCGAACCTTGCGCTTCCAAGACGGCGCGCGAGACGATGTTTTCCGACGCGATCAGTTCGATTTGGGTCTGCTGACGCACCAGCTCCTTATGAAGACCGGCGGCAAGATCCGGATCGGCCTTGGCCAGCGGCGTGGAGAAAAAGCCGGTCGCTTCCGCGATGGGCTTGGCAGTGGAAACGCTCATGGGTGCCTCCTCAAGGATGGGGCAAAAAACCAAACTACGCAGCGCAGCCCGTCCGTCACGCAAGGACAGACATGCGCTCTTTGATCGCTCTCAGACGATAGGGCGGCTGGATCGGCGGCGGCTGCGGCCATGCCGCGCAGGTCCGCTGGCCTGCATTCGTTGCAACGGCGCTGAAGGCACGCTGGCCTTCAGGCGGATCACTGGCCGGCGGGCTGGGCGCGTCGGCCCGGACACCGGTCTGGCGCATCGCATCATGGGTGAAGTGTCGTCTCTCCCGCGCTCAAGGGGCCAAGGCACAGGCCCGCGACTGACGGAGCGGCACGCTACACCAATCCCCGAAAGCTGCAAAGCGCCGGCGAGTCTTTGCGTTGCGGTCAAATCGCGCGGCCCCTGACGCCTTGGCGCGACCGGTGCCAATCGCGCATCGGCCGTGAGCGCCGAGAGGCTTTTGCGAAAGGAAGCATCACCGACCCACTGGGGAAGGCACCTTCGGCCGCGCGTCCCAAAGGGCCCTGACTTTTACGCTCTGTCAATCAAGACAATAGCCAATATCTATAGTTGAGGCCTCATGACTGATCACAGCCAAAATACTCTGTTGCATGACAAGCCAGAAATTCGTCACATTAACCCAAAATACTCTATTTGCCTTTAGGTGGTTTTACCGATAAGCATTCAGTAACGCTGTAGAACCAAGTCAAGCGCCAACCTGAGTCGTTTTACCGGGTGGCAACAGCTCTATAAACGTCAAAGTAGGTGAACCTGATGGACCACATGCCGCAAGAATCGGATCTCTCCGCTGAAGAAGTGTTGCGCCTGGCAACCGAAATCGTTGCGGCTTATGTCAGCCACAACCAGGTTCCGGCTCAGGAAGTGCCCAACATGATCCGGAATGTGCATGGGGTGCTCGGGGCGTTGCGGGAACCGCATCAAGAAGAACCGCAGGTCGCGCAGAAGCCGGCCGTTCCGGTCAAGAAATCGATCACGCCGGAATACATCATCTGTCTTGAGGACGGCAAAAAGCTCAAAATGCTCAAGCGCTACCTCCGGTCGAACTATGACATGAGCCCGGAAGAATACCGGGCCAAGTGGAATCTGCCGCCGGATTATCCCATGGTCGCACCGAACTACGCGGCCCAGCGTTCTGAATTCGCCAAGAAAATCGGTCTCGGCAAGGCTGGCCGGAAAGCGACGCCGGCCCGGGGCCGCCGCGGCCGTTCGGCCTCCTGAGCCTGCCACCGGCACTATCGCGCTGAAAAACCCCTGGACCATCCGTGTTCCAGGGGTTTTTTCTTGATGCGGTCATCACCTGATCCAAAGGCAGGATCGGCTTGCCGCGGCGCACCTGCTATAACGGGCGGGCAACGGGGAGGACGGTTCGATGTCGATGACATTGCTGCTCGTTTTGGCGGTCTCGCTGGCGCTGGCCTTCGGCCTGTTTACGCTGCTCTGGGCCGTGAGCGCCCCGGTCCGCAACATCGCCATCGTCGACATTTTCTGGGGGCCGGCCTTCGTGCTGATTGCCTGGATCGCCTTTGCGATCGTCGGCGCAGGACAGTCCTGGCGCGAATGGCTGCTGGCGATTTGCGTCACCCTGTGGGGCCTGCGCCTCGCCTTTCACCTGATCTTGCGCGACACCAGCGACAGCCCCGGCGAGCACGAACGCTACATGGCGCGGCGCGAGGCGCTGGGGGATGACTTCCACCGCTGGTCGCTGCCGAACATTTTCTGGCTCCAGGCCGGGCTGGTTTGGATCATCTCACTGCCGATCCAGGTGGGCATCGTGGGCAGCGCCGAAAACCCGCGCATGATGGGCTGGATCGAGGACACCGGCTTTGCGATTTTCATCATCGGGTTCCTGATCGAGACGGTCGCCGATTATCAGCTCGCCCGGTTCCGCGCGGACGAGGCCAACCGGTTGCGCGTCCTCGACACCGGCCTGTGGGCTTTCTCGCGGCATCCCAACTATTTCGGCGAGGCGGTGCTGTGGTGGGGCCTTTATCTCATGGCTCTCGGCGCCACCGGAACCTGGTGGACGATTATCGCGCCGATCATCGTCACCGTGCGGCTGCTGCACTTCTCCGGCATTCCGCCGATCGAATCCCGCCTGCGGGCCACCCGGGAAGACTATGAGGACTACGCCCGGCGGACCAGCGCCTTCGTGCTCTGGCCGCCCCGCCCTCGGAACGATCAGCAGAACCCGCCCCCCGATCATCAGAAATAAGGGCCGGGATAGGTGAGCGCTTTCAGGCGTGAGCGCAGCCAACGCGGGCGGTTTTCCGCCCGCAAAGCACGCAAAACAACGACCGAGAGCCGCTTCATCTGACTCCGGATAGAGTGAAACGACTGTAGAGCGCATTCAATGTATTCCAGACCATTGAATGCGCTCGATGGTTTTGGTCTGTCGCGTTTTCGAACCGCAAAACCGCACACACTTTTGCTGAAAACGCTCTAGGAGACCCCGGCGGGGACCGCATCAAACGCCACAGTCAGGCGCCGATCGTCGCTGTCGAAGGGCACGGTGCCGTGCCACAGATATGACGGAAAGAGCACAAGGGTCCCGGCCCGCGGCTCGACATGATGGGCGGTGATCCGATCCTCCAGACCCGGCACGGGCGGGGTGCCGAAATAGATCCAGCCCCTTTTGTCCGGATCGCCCGCAACCTCGCGTGGCAAGGACACATAGTAACACGAACTGATCCAGCCTTCGGGATGAGCATGCCCGACATGATGGCCGCCCTTACGCAGCGACACCGACCACAGACCGGAAAACCGGACAGGACCTTCCGGCCAGCCCAGAAATGGATGCCCGGCCTCATGAGGCAGACCGGCCATGAAGGACTCGACATTCTGCAACAGGGCTTGCTTGAGCAACGATACCGTCTTCGGCGGCTTGGCCAGACGGCTCAACTCGACTTGCGTGCCGCCGCGCAGACTCTGATCGAACGGCTCAGCCGTCATCTGATGCAGCGCCGTAAGGTCATGCGCCAGCGCGGCGTTGAACGCCTCCAGCGAGGCATAGCCCTCGGGTACAGGAATTTCCCGGGCATCGATGAACCGGGCCGGATCGAAGAGCCGGTCTGCCTGCGGATCGCCAAGACATTGGAGCACCGTCACATAATAGGCGAGCGTCATGCGGTCACGCGGGTCGATCTTGAGCGCCTGCTCAATCTGCATCTTGGCATCCAGGAAGGCGGCCGTGCCCAGCAACGCCGCCCCGTAATTCTGCCGGATCACCTTTTCGTTCGGCGCCCGCTCCACCGCCTTGCGGTGCCACTCAAGACCCGCCTCGGGACCCGAAAGCGCCCCATGGACAAGGCCGAGAGCGTCAAGGACCGCCGCATCGCCAACCCCATCCGCGACGGCCTTACCGAGGACATCCACCGCGACGGCCGGATTGTCCGTGTGAAGAGCGAAATTGGCCAACCCGCACAAGAGGCCCGGGTCGCGCGGATGCGCGCCGAGCGCCTCACGATACGACCTCAAAAAGCGCGCATCGTCGCCCAGCATGTACAGGAGCTGATTGAGATGGCGGTGCGCATCTGGATCGGTCGGCGCGAGCGCCGTGGCCCGGTCAAAGGCGGCGACCGCATCGTCATGCCGTCCGCCAGCAAAGGCGATGCGGCCGCGCAGCTTGGCGAGTTCCGCCGATCGGGTTTCGATCCGTTCCGCCGCATCGATCGATGTCGAGGCCGCTGCCAAATCGTCAAGGGCCAGATGGCTTGCGGCGGCACCGGCCAACGCCCGCCAATTGTCCGGCGCGCGCGCCGTCACCCGGGTGAACAGGTCCAGCGCCTCAGTGTGCCGCCCGGCGGCCTGATAGGCCTGTCCCAGTCCGGACTGTGCGCGCAGATGGCTGGCTTCCCGGTCCAGCACCGCCTGGAAGGCGGCGATCGCCTGCTCCGTCCGCCCGGCATCGAGAGCGGCAAGGCCCAGATTGAATCGCGCGTCCAGGTATCGCGGCTCCAGATCGGCAGCGGTCGCGAACGCCGCCATGGCCTCGGTGTACCGGCGCTGACTGCGCAGCACGGCCCCGAGTGCGTTGGCCACTTGAGGCTGCCGGCTGTTGCGAGCCAGCGACTGGCGATAAAGCGCCTCGGCGCTTGGCAAATCCCCTTCAAGCTTGGCAACGGCACCTTGGAGATAAAGCACCGACGGATGGGCCTTGACCTGACCGGGCAGTTGCGCGAGGAGCGCCTTAGCCCCGGCCGCATTGCCCTGATTCAAACACTGGGCCGCCTGGCCCAGCGTCTCCTGCACGCCTTTATGCGCCATACCCTGTGTGCTCTCCGCCTGCCTGTACCCAGCGCATCGCTGTCATCAATCTGCTATAGACAAACGGATGGCGGGCCGAAACACAACCGGCCTGTCCGGAGCATCTGGCAGAGCACCGACGGGACCCAAGCAATCACCATGACCGCACAGATCGACCAGCTTCTGGACGACGGCACGGCGTGCCAGGACCGCGGCGACCTCGATGGCGCGGAAACGCTCTACCGTCAGGCGCTCGGCCTGGATCCGAACCATGCCGACGCCCTTCAGCTCATGGGCTCCTTGCGACTTATACGCGGGGACTTGGCGGGCGCCGAAGCCCATCTGACAAAAGCCGCTCAGCTTGCCCCGCGGTCCGCGCTGGTGCGGATCAATCTAGCAGCGGTGTTCCTGAAAAAAGGCGTTGCCGACAAAGCGCTGGTCGAGGCCCGTGCCGCGCGGCGGCTCGCGCCGAACAGTTCCCACGCCCTGAGGCAGACGGCCCTGGCCGCCGAGGCAACAGGCGCGTTTTCCGAGGCTGTCGAGGCGCTCGACACCCTGGCGCGGGGCCGCGCGGCCAGCTTGGACGAGGACATCCGGTGCAGCGCCCTTGCCTTCGTGGCCGGCGACACCGCCCGGGCCGAGGCGGCCGCCCGCCGGGCGATGGGGCGCGGCGGCCAGGCTGGCAAAATCTTTCAGCGCGCGGCCGGGATCGCCGCCGCGCGGCGTGACTGGCCCCGCCTCATCGCCATCGGCCGGTCATGGATCGCGCATGATCCAAAGGACACCGCCGCTCATCAGCTGCTTGCCCGGGGACTGCTGGAGGCTGGCGACGTCCATGGCGCCCAGAGCGCCTTTCAGGCCGTGTTCGATCTGGGAGCACAGTTGGCGCCCGAGCATGCGCTGACCTATGGGCGGATCTGCCTGATCACCCAGGATTTCGACGGGGCCGAAACCTATCTGCGCGCGGCCGCCGACGCGTTGCCGGACTCCGCCGAAGCGCTGTTTTCGCTCGCCCGGCTCCATACCTTCCGGGGCGATCTGGCCGCGGCCGAGACGGCCTGCGAGGCTGCCCTTGCCCGCGATCCGCAGTCGATCCGCGCTTATGTGCAACTCACCGCCCTGAAGCGCGGGGCCGTGGCCGAGGGCCACGCGGCGGCCATGCGCGCCTTGTGGGACCGGGCCGACGGGCCTCATGAACTTGTCTCGACGCTGGGCTTCGCCCTTGGCGACATCGCGCACAAGGCCGGCGAAACGACGACCGCTTTTGCGTATTACGAGGCGGCCAACCGCATGACCGCCGATCTCTTCGCACGCGACGGGGTCACCTACGATCCGGCCCGGGAGGAAGCGCGCACCGATCTTCTGATCGAGGCTTTCTCGGCCCATGCGGAGGGGGCCCATGCGGAAGGGGGCCATGCTGAAGGGGCCCATGCCGAAGAGGATGGGCCTGAACCCATCTTCATTATTGGCCTGCCGCGCGCCGGCACGACCTTGACCGAGAGCATCATCGCCGCCCATCCGGATGTGCAAGGCGCGGGCGAAGTCCTTGCCGGCGCGAAGATCCTGGATGAGTTCCATGCCCATCTGAACGGCGATCCGGCACCGGACCGGGTCGGGCAAGTCATCGGCCGCCATCGCGCGGCCTGGCATGCGGCCTATACCGCCGCGCTGCCCGCGGCCATGCGCACCGGCCCGGTGACCGACAAGTTGCCGATCAACTTCCAAGGTGTCGGCGTGCTGGCGGCTCTGTTTCCGCGGGCCCGCTTCATCCATATCCAGCGCGATGCGCTTGATACCGGTCTGTCCATCTTCCGGCATGCCTTCCCGCGGGCCTATAGCTGGACCCACGATCTGGGCCATATCGGCCATTTCATCCGCCAGTACCGCAGGCTCATGGCGGCCTATGAAACGGCCTATGCGGATCGTTTGACGACCATTCGGTATGAGGACATTCCGGCCGATCCGGAGGGACAGATGCGCCGCATTGTCAGCGCGGCGGGCCTGACCTGGGATCCGGCCTGCGCCGCATTCCATGAGCACCGCCGGCCAATCGCCACCTTCAGCTCGGTCCAGGTGCGCGCGCCGATCTCCAATGCCTCCATCGGCGTGGCCCGGCCCTATGCCGGCCTGCTCCAGCCGTTGCTGGAGGCCCTGAACGGCTGAACGGCGTTTTGGAAATGAGGCATCACCGGCCCGTGAGCCGGTGCATCCGCGGGCGCCCGTGCCCCCGTGCCGTCACGACCCCGTGCCCTCACGAACCCGTGCCCCCGCTCCCATGCATCGCA
The DNA here is from genome assembly GCA_964531285.1 of uncultured Alphaproteobacteria bacterium. Classification (GTDB taxonomy): domain Bacteria; phylum Pseudomonadota; class Alphaproteobacteria; order JAJFIK01; family JAJFIK01; genus CAZHDI01. The sequence continues at coordinate 15,236 of CAZHDI010000021.1, forward strand.
TCCGCCCGCGCCGGGGCCCCCGTCCCCCCACGACCCCGTCCCCCCGCCCCCATGCACCGCACCCGCCATAAAAACAGCGGCGGACCCGAAGGTCCGCCGCTCATCCGTGTCGTGACTGTCGTCGTGGCTCGATTAGTAGGACAAGACCACGCGACCGAAGAAGGTCCGACCGAACACGTCATAAGTGGCCGGGTAGGTGTTCGACTGCTCAGCCGAGGCATCGCCGACGATCACATAATCCGTGTCGAACAGGTTCTGGACACCGACGCTCAACAGAACGTTGTCGTTAACCGACCAGTAACCGGTCAGGTCGACCTGGTTGTAGGAGTCCAGCTCTTGGATGGAGAGACCTTCCGGTGCGTCGTCTTCCACCGAGGAGATGTACGTCCAACGCATCCGCGCGGCCCACGGACCCAATTCCCAGTCGATGCGGGTATTGGCCGTGAACTCCGGGGTCGGCTCGCCACAAGTGGCACCGTAAAGGCCGGCACACTCGATGGCGGGATCGCCCGGCAGCGGGGTCAGCGACGACTCGTCCGTGAAGTTCATCAGCGAGTAAGCGCCGAGGGTCCCGAACCGACCAAGGTCATATGAATAGTCGACCGAAACATCGATACCCTTCGCATTGAGCTTCGCGATATTCTGCGAAGTCGATTCGAAGATATCGACCGCACCGTTGCCGAAGCGGGTGATGAGGTTACAGAACGAATCGACGCCTTCGCGGAAGCACTTGTCGAAGATGGTCTGCGACGGCACCCCGGAGATCACGTCCTCGATCTCGATGTCGTAGTAGTCGACCGTGAACAACAAGTTCTCGATGAAGGTCGGCTCCCAGACCAGACCGACGGTGAAGGTATCGGCCGTTTCTTCTTTCAGGTCCGGATTACCGCCAAACAGGCCTTCGATCTGCGAGTTGGCCTGCAACGGGGTGCCAACGGCCGCCGCCGGCACACCGTTCTCGATGCACTGATCGACCAGCACGCCATCGTCGAAGCTGCCCAGACCGCTCGAGCACGGATCGGCGATGTTCGGGAAATTGTTGACCTGAGGCTGGAACAGTTCACCGATGTTCGGGGCCCGCACAGCCTGCTGGAACTGACCGCGGAAGCGCAGTCCTTCAATCACAGTCCAGCTTGCGCCCACGGCGTAGGACGAGACCGTGTCGACGGTCGAGTAGTTCGACCAACGATACGCACCGTTCAAGGACAGCTCTTCGATGAGCGGAGCGCCTTCGATCAGCGGCACATTGGCTTCGCCGAAGACCTCGTAGACATCGTAGCTGCCCGAGATCGCCGGGGCCTGGTTGAAGCCGGCCACATCCGGACCGAGCACCGAGTCGGGCTGAGCATTCAGGCTGTTGTCCTGATACTCGACGCCGAACGCCACGCCAACCGGGGTCGACGCGAACGGCGAGACGAGCTGTTCGACATCACCGGCGATGGAGCCGCCGATCACGATCAGTTCGGTCGTCCCCTTGATCGCACCGATCCGGGCGATCTCGTCGACGATGTCCGACGTCAAGCCGTCTTCCTCGAAGATGTTGGCCCGCCCTTCGCGCACCACCGCCTGATAGGCCGGAACATTGACGTTACCGGTCTGGAAGATGGTCGAGTTGGCCTGGCCGAACTGAGCGAACGCATCCCACGCCCAGCCACGGAAGTCGCCACGGAACCCGCCCTGGAACTGGAAGCTGTCGTTCTGGACGTCCGACAGGCGCCCGCCGATTTCCTGCATCCGGCGGCCGACCAGGAGTTGAACGTCGTCAACGCCGTTGCCATCGACATCACCCACGCCGGCACCCACGGTGCCCGCGACGCCGTCTTGCTGAAGAATGTCCAGCGCCTGCTGGTCACCGGCCAGGAACGGGTTGTCCAGGTTGATGGTCAGCGTCGTGAACACCGGAGTCGGCGCGAGAAGCTGTTCGGTCTGGCTCGACACCCAGATCGCCGAACCATAGGCCTCGATATTGTCGGTCACATCGTAGTTGAACGACCCATAGATCGAGTACCGTTCCTGCGGAATTTGCAGGTAGTTGGCCGGCGCGTAGTTATAGCGGTTGGTGTTCGGGCCCGCATTGATGAACGGGTCGATGCCCTGACCTTCCGGCGAGAAGATGAAACCGAAACTGTCGGTGCCGCAGAAGCCGCCGGCATCGGTCGTGCCCTCAACCGTACACGGCGGAGCACCGGTCACGCCGGCAGCCGTGTAGTCGGGAAACGCAAACGCAAAGCCCGACGGGATGTTGACCGAACCGGTTTCGAGGAGGCCCGCGTCGCCGCCGTCGACGAGCGTGACGAACGACTCTTCCCGATCCCCCTGGAGGACCGACTCCCGCGAGGTATAGGACGCCACAACCACGACGTTACCGCGACCGTTGTCGAAATTGGTCCCGGCGGTCAGTGCCGTGTTGAAGATGGCGCCATCGCCTTCCTCGGTCTTCTGATAGGACGTGTCGAGCGACAGGCCTTCGAAATCATCCTTCAGGATGAAGTTCACCACGCCGGCGACGGCGTCCGACCCGTAAACCGCCGAGGCACCGCCGGTGACGATGTCGACCTGCTCGATGAGCGAAGCCGGAATGGTGTTGAGGTCAACAACGCCCGGATTCTGGTTGGACGAGACGAAACGCTTGTTGTTCACCAGCACCAGGGTCCGGTTGGCGCCGAGACCGCGCAGGTTCACGGTCGCTTCACCGAGGCCCGGATTGTTCGAGGTCGAATCGAAGCCCGGGATCGCCTGGGGCAGTGTGTTGATGAAGGCTTCGACATTCACCGCGTTGCCGAGCGAGAAGTCCGACGCATCGACTGTGGTCACCGGGCTCGGCGCGGTGACATTGGCGCGCTGAATACGCGTGCCGGTCACAACGACTTTTTCTTCATCCGCCTCGGCCGCGTCGTCGGCGTCCTGAGCGAAGGACGGTGAGATAGCAAGGACCGACGCAGCAGCGCCGGCGAGCAGAAACGCACGGAACGTGCGCAGGTTTTTGTCCTGTGCAGACATGATCAACCCCCGTTGAACAATCCAAAAAACTCACTTGCCGATTTTCGGCTTGCAGTGAGCGGTTCTTGTGGCACGCGATTTGACGCGCCTTTTTTTCGTTACAGCTTTTCGTTGCAGCAGGGCATCGCTCCTTAACGATCCCCGTCACGCGATGGTGGTCGCAGTGCACCTCCTCGTTCTGCGTCCGGCGGAAACCCCGCCCGACGTTCCTTCCTTTATGGCTCCAACATCCTCTTTTCAGAGGCGTTTTAAACCTCGGAGCCGTCGACCTGTACTGGCCTCGTCCTGGCGTGCCTGCCCGACATCGACCGAACCAAGCCCACGGTCGATGGCCGTGGATTTGCGACGAACGGTGCCCTTATTACGACCACTCGCGGTCCATCTCGACAGGAGGCCCCTGAGATAGGAATAGGCTGCGGTGCAATGCGCAAACGGTCAATTAGTTTCGCCGCGCAGGCCGGGCGGCAGGTCAACCGGCAAAAACATGTTGCAGAACCGACACATTAGGCGGGCAGCCTCTGGCGCGAAATTGTGCAAAAAATCAGTCAAATTATCACTTTAATGGTCACATTACCTGGGATTGTGCACGCCGAGCCGGCACAGGTCCTCAGGACGGCTGCCAAACCCGCGGGGACGATGGCCCAGCGTTGTCCGCCTCAAGGATTCAGAGTCGCACGGTCCGCCGGCCCGTGCTCGCCCCAGGCGGCGACCTTTGCGGCCAGGGTGTTGCGCAGCACCGCATCGTCGGAGACATGATCGTCGGCTTGGGTGCGCTCGCGCAGGCGTTCCAACGCGGCCAAAGCGACCTGATATTCCGCCTCGCTCTCCAGATCCCGGACCGCGGCCGTGATGCGCAGGTGCTTGAGCACCATCTGCACATGGGACGGGCAGATCCCGCTCTCGTTCAAGAGCCGAAATGTCGATTTGAAATCGGTGCTGTCCAGCACGGCTGCCCCGCTCCTTCCCCCACGTCACCGCGCGCAGCATAGCCAAAGGCCGCCCCGGCCTCAGCGACTCATCGGGGGGCGTCCGTTCGGAGTAGCCCCCGGCCGGCACGCCCCCAAGGCGGGCATGGACGGATCGCCCGCGACGGGATCGGGACCCGCCGGCGTTTGTTCGGGTACCGGCGCGGCGATGCCCCCCAACGCGCGCGCCCCGGCCGCCGGTGTGTCCAAGCGTAATGGAAGGAAGGGCCTCATCATGGCTACCATCGACATTCTCGATCCGGTTCGGATGATCGCCGCGGTGCTCGGCGACCTCGACGACAACACTCTGTATGAGGAGATTTTCACGGCGACCGACACCACGCTCAGCTTCGGCGTCGATGACGACGGGGATGACGCCTTCGTCTTCACCCTGACAGGGACCGGTTTCACCTTTGACGGCACGCCGGGTGAGGACGATTTCATGCTGACCGGCGGCACGGTCAGCGACATCACCTATGCCCGCGACGGCGGGGATCCGACCGCCGCCGGTACCGGATTCGATGTTGCCCTGACCGATCTCAACGATGCGGTGACCGGCAATGAACTCGACGCCTTTTTGTCGGTGATCCTGGCCGGCGACGATGTCATCACCGGCTCCGACGAGCGCGATGCTCTGGCGGGCGGCGATGGCAACGACGTGCTCGATGGCGCGGGCGGACGGGACCGTCTGGCCGGCGGCGAGGGTGACGATATTTATATCGTCACGCGTGGCGATAAGATCTTCGAGGAAGCCGGAGCCGGGACCGACACGGTCGAGGCGTCGGGCAGCTACCGCCTGCGGGCCAATCTGGAAAATCTGGACCTGGTCGGCAGCGGACCCGCCAAGGGCAACGGCAACCGGCTGGACAATATCATCACCGGCAATGACGCGGCCAATAAGCTCGCCGGCCGGGACGGCGACGATACGCTCGATGGCGCGGGCGGGCGCGACAAGCTCAAAGGCGGCCTGGGCGACGACATTCTGATCGGCGGCGACGGCACGGATGTCCTGCGCGGCGGCGACGGCGAGGATGTGTTCGTGTTCCAGGATCTGGGCGCGAGCGATATCGACCGGATCCGCGATTTCGAAATCGGCGAGGATCTCATCGATCTCAGCGCGGTCGCCGGCATCGCGGATTTCGACGATGTGCTGGCCCAGGCCGATCAGGTGGGCAAACACATCGTTCTGTCGACGGACAATGACAGCGATCTGATCATCCGCAAAACCGACCTGGCCGACCTCGACGCCGCGAGCTTTATTTTCGCGGTGTGAGTCTCAAGGAGTGAGCCGGGCCCTTGCCGTGACCGGTAACGGCCCGGTTTCTTTCCCGGGCGCCGCCCGATACTCTGCGCCGTGGACATCGGCTGTGGGGCCGGACGGGGTGTTGGGGGACCGGATGGTTGGGCTGTGGCAACGGCTGGGGCAATGGATACCAGGCTGGCCCGGCGCCCCGTGGACACGGCCCGCCCCAAGCGCCGGGCGTCCGCCGCTCAACGCCGAAACCGCGACCGGCGCCTATCAGATCCGCGTTCTGGGCCGGGCCGATCTCCCGGCATTCTTGGACCTTCAGGCCCGCGCGATCGCCCATCTGAAGCCGCATGAGCATGGCTTTCTGGTGCCCAAGCCCGCCGAAGACCTGCCCGCTTATTGCGGCCCGCGCGGCTATATCTGCGGTGTGTTCTTCGGCGGGGACCTGATTGCCCAGTCGATCCTGGCCCTGCCCGGCAACCGGGGCCAGGAAACCGAACTGAGCCAGTCCGGCCTTGACATCCCGGCGAACCGAGCCGCTATCTCCAAAGCGATGATCGTGGATTGCCGGTTCCAGGGCTTGTCGATCCAGCAAACCATGATCACCTGGCATCTGGTGATGGCCCGTCACGCGGGGCGCACCCAGGCCTTGAGCGAGGTCGCGGTGCGCAACACCGCGAGCCTCAAAAGCTTTCTGAGTTGCGATTTCCGGATTGTCGGCCTGGGGTCCGATCCGGCCGACGGCACGCCGCTTTATTACGTCCAGCGGCCGCTGCGCCGGCCCCGCTTCATCGACCGGCTTCAGGCCCGGACGGTGCGCCGCGCCCTCGATCATCCGGACCTGTTCTGGTGGTCGCTCATGGAGCAGGAAGCCTTGCTCCGCCGGGGCTATGTCGGCGTCGCCGTCACCCGGGATCAGAAGATCGTTTTCCGCAAGGTGGCCAATGCCCACGAGGTCACCCCGCGCAGGGCCTGAGGCCCAATCTCAAAAGGAGCACCCATCCCGTGTCCGGACCGCTGATGCCCCGCCGGTCGGGGACCCTGATCGATGCGTTCACCTATGCCGCGCCCGAGCCGGACGCGGGTCCGCATGTGCTTGTGCTGGGCGCGATTCACGGCAACGAGCCGTGCGGGACGATCGCCCAGCGCACCGTGATGGCCGATCTGGATGCCGGGCGGCTCGCCCTGGCGCGCGGGCGGGTGACCTTCATTCCGGTGTGCAATCCGGAGGCCGCCGCGCAAGCCAAACGGTTCGTCGAGGCCGATCTCAACCGGATCTTCAAACCCGCTTCGACCGCGCTCAGCTACGAGCAGCGCCTCGCGAACGAGATCGCCGACAGTATTGAACGCGCCGATATCATGCTCGATATCCATTCCGCGCACACGCCGACAACGCCCTTCGTGTTCGTCGATCATGCCGATCAGGTGCCGCTCGCCCATCTTTTGTCCCTGCCCTATGCCGTGACCGGCTGGCCGGATCTTTACGCGGGACAGACCGATCTGGGCGAGGACACCACGGTCGATCTGGCCCGGGCGCGGGGCGTGGAGGCCGTCCTGATCGAATGCGGCGCCCATGATGCGCCGGATGCGCCCAAAGTGGCCCGGACGGCGATCCTCGATCTGTTGACCGGTCTCGGCGTTCTGGCCGGAAAGGCGCGGCCCTCGGGCCCTGACCGGTGGCTGCATCTGAGCACCATCGTGCGCCGCCCCGACGGGGCCCGCCTGGCCGCGGACTGGGCCAATTTCCAGCCCGTGACCCGCACCATGACCATGGCCCACGGGCCGGACGGCACGGCGATTCCCTTCCCCGCCGACGGGGTCTGCGTGCTGCCCTTCGCAGATGCAGCACCGGGCAAGGAGTGGCTTTATGTTGCGCAGCAAACGGCCGCGCCCTTCGGCCGGACGGACCTCGCCGCGATGACGCCCAACGAGGCCAAACGGGCCCTGCTCACCCGCGCGCCGCTGCGTCCGGCGGCTCGATCCCGGGCGGTATCGTGATATCGATCAGCCCGCCGTAAAGGGCCAGATCGGCATGGCGCTCCGGGTGGCGCATAAGGTCCGTATACCAATCGAGCGTGATGGTCCGCAGCGTGCGGGTGACCAGGCCCGCCGCCAGGGCCTCGGCGATCTCGCGCACCCCCTCTTCCGCGCCGAAACGCGCATACCAGCCCAGCGCTTCGATGCGCTCGAAGGCGACCCGATAGGACCGGTGATCCGGATCGCCGTACCACGCGATTTCCACCGGCCCCGGAACGGTATCGGCGACCAGCCGGCCCAGATCGCCGATCCGGTAGGTGGCCCCCGCCGAGCCCACATTGAAAATCCGCCCGTTCACCGCCGCCGCCGGGGCATCGAGCATGAAAAGGTGCGCCGATGCGGCGTCGCGGACATGGAGCATGGGCCGCCACTGGGTCCCGTCGCGCATCACGGGCAGGCGCCGGTCGACCACCGCGCCATGGGTCATCCCATTGATCGCCAGATCGAAACGCATCCGCGGCGATAGGCCGAACACCGTGGCCTGACGCAAGACAATGACCGTGAAGCTCTCGTCGGCGAGCGCCAGCGCATCGCCCTCCGCGCACTCATTGGCCCGGGCATAGGTGGTCAAGGGATGGGTCGGCGCGGTCTCGTCCGCCGGACCGGCACCGTCCAGGCGGCCATAGATCGCGCAGGAGGACGGCAGGATATAGCGACCGACACCCGCCTGTTTCGCCAACGCCGCCGCCCGCGCCCGTGCACGATGGTTGATGGCCCAGGTGGCGTCCTGAAAACGCTCCCCACTCGGATCATTCGAAATGGCCGCCAGATCGATCACCGCGTCGACATCGCGGAAATGGGCTGGCGTAAGGCAACGCGTGTCGTCCCGCACGACCGTGAGACGGCCGTCTGCGGCATCCGGAGCGGGCAACAGGTCCGATCCGAAAAAGAACCGGTCGAGTGCCACGACCCGGTGCCCATGGGCCAGCAGCAGCGGCACCAGCACCGTGCCGATATACCCGCCCGCGCCCGTCACCAGAACCGTTTGCATCGCGTCGTCTCCCTTGCGCGAAGCCCGCGCCACTCAATCAACCGGGGGCCCGGTTGACGATACAGAATCGCATAGTCTGCGCGCCAAGGGGTCCAATCAGACCGCCATGGCGGTTTGCAACGAGGTGATGCTCATGCTCCGTGCACAGTCGCGCATCCTGATCAACGATTTTGCCGGCCATCCGTTTGCCATCCAATTGAGCCGCGAACTGGCGCGGCGCGGTTACGATGTGCGCCATACCTATTGCGCCGGGCTGCCCGGTCCGGGCGGCGCCTTCGAAACCGCACCCAATCACGATAACGGGCTCGCCATCGAGGCCGTGGATATCGGCGCAAGCCATGCCGCCGGCGATCTCGTCCAACGCCGGGCCGGGGAACTGAAATATGGCCAGGCCATCGCCGGTCTCATCCGGGAGTGGACGCCGAATGTGGTGATTTCCGCCAGCATGCCGGTCGAGGCGCAATCCCAGATCTACAGCGCGGCGGGGCGCGCGGGCAGCCGGTTCGTCTTTTGGCTCCATGAGTGCCTCTCCAACGGTGCGCCGCAGAGCCTGGGCCGCAAATTGCCCGGACTGGGTCATGCCCTCGGCATTTATCACCGCATGCTGGAACACAATTGCTTGAGGGGCAGCGACGCGGTCGTGGCGGTCGCCCAGGATCTGGTGACCCAGGTGACCCGGATCGGCGTGGACCCAACCCGCTGTGCCGTGATCGAAAACTGGCAGCCGCTCGATGCGATCGCCCCGCGGCCCAAGGATAATCCCTGGGCCCGCGCCCATGGTCTGGCCGACAAGCGGGTCTTTCTCTATGCCGGCACGCTGGGACCGAAACAGGACCCCCGCGTTCTCGCCGATCTGGCGCGCGGCTTCAAAGGCGACCCGAAAGTCAGTGTAACCGTCGTGTCCGAAGGTCCGGGCCGCGCTCTGCTGGAGACCGTCAAACAGGACGAAGCGCTCGACACCCTGGACCTGTTCGATTTCCAGCCCTTGAGTGCCCTGCCGGATGTCTTGGCGTCCGGCGATGTGCTGCTCGCGACCCTGGCCCGGGACGCCGGATTGAGCGGTGCGCCGGCCAAAATGCTCAGCGCCTTCGCCGCCGGGCGGCCGGTTCTCCTGTCCGCCCCGGATCACCACCCGGCAACCCAGGTGCTGGGCGCGGCCGGCGGCGGCTTCGCTGCAACGCCCGAGGACCGGGACGGGTTCCTGGCCGCTGCGCGCAGATTGGCGGGGTCTCCCGCAGAGCGTGCGGCGCTGGGGGCCGCCGGACGGGCCTATGCAGATGACCGTTTCGAAATCATCTGTATTGCCAATCGGTTCGAGGAAGTTATTGTCGCGCGCGGACCGCAGCAGGTGCTCCAGCGCAACGTTGCGGCCTGACCGGGTCACACCCAAATGGTGTAAGCGAGACGGCTTTGTGCACGTTAAGCCGTTTCCCGATCGGTGTCGGCACTTGCCGGCCTGGCGGGAAACGGCAGCCCGCCCGTCCGCCGGCCCGTCCCTGATCTGGACTTTTCCCCAGAACAGATCTGTCGAGGTTTCAATCTGGAACTCTGAAGCCGCGCAGATATAGTGCCGCGAAATTGCGCGACTCGTCGTCAAATCGTCACAGCCGAGGGTCGCGAGCCTGATGAGAGAGGGCAATGAGTAACGAGGTCTATGTCTTCGGGGCGTTTCCGCCGCCGACCAACGGATCGGCTGTGGTCAACGCCGCCGTCTCGGATGCATTTGAAGAGGCAGGCCTCGAGGTTCGCCGACTCAACACCGCCCCCAGTACGCCGCGGCGCGGCATCGCGTATCACGCCACCCGCCTTTTGCGCGTGCTGGGCTGTTTTGGCGCGTTCGCCATGGCCGCGCCCCGCAAGGGCGCCACGCTTTATGTGGGGATCAATGCCGGCGCCGGACTGATCTATGACGTGATCATTGCGCTTCTGGCCCGCTTCAAGGGCATGCCGATCGTCGCCCATTACCATTCGTTTGCCTATATCGACGACGACAGCCGCTACATGCGGACCGTGCAGCGGGTCCTGCCCCGCGATACGCAGCACATTTTCCTGTGCGGCTGCATGGGCGAGCGGTTCATGGAGCGCTACGGGGCGGGCCTGAAAGTGCTCGAAATGCCGTCCTGTCTGTATGCGGACGACCAGCCGGTGCGGCTGCGCCGGGACACCGGCCCCCTGATCCTGGGCCATCTGAGCAACCTGTCGCGCGACAAGGGCCTCGATCTGTGCATCGACACCCTGGCCGAAGCCCGCGAGCGCGGCCTCGATGTCCGGCTGAAGCTGGCGGGCCCGTGCACCGACCCGAAGGACAAGGCGTTCCTGCGCGATGCCATGGCGCGCTTCGGGCCGGCCATCGAATGGGCCGGGCCGCTCTACGGCGCGGACAAATCCGCGTTTTTCCGCAGCATCGATGTCTTCTTGTTCCCGACCAAATACAAGGTCGAAGCCGACCCCATCGTGGTGGCCGAAGCCATGGCCGCGGGTGCTCCGGTGATTGCGCTGGCACGGGGCTGCATCGCCGATGTGGTCACGCCGGACTGCGGGACGGTTATTCAGGAGCCGAACGCATTCGCCATGCGGGCGGCCGACGAGATAACCAACTGGCTCGCCTATCCCGGCTGGCTGGCGGCGCTCGGTACCGCAGCCCAGGCGCGCCATCATGCGCTCAAGCACCGGTCCCAGTCCGCGCTGAACCTGCTGATCGCGGATCTGGGCGGGCGCACAGCGGAAGCCGACATGCCGATCTCGGCCCATGCGCTGCCGGCCCGCCGGCGTGCCGCAGCGTCGTAGAGCATGTTGCGCACAATGGGGTGCGCACAGGACCTCCGGGACGATCTTCAGATTTTTTCGCTCACGCCGGGCGCCCTGCGGGCTCGGCTCCGCGGGGACGGCGCAGGAGCGCCGGGCCGCAGTCGCGGCCTGCGCGCGCGATGCGACGTGACCGCATCGCGCGGCGATGTCTCAAAGACCCAGGTCTTGGGGCCGGTCATGGGCGGCGATAAGCCCGCCCAGGAGGCTGTCCGGAGCCGGGGCCTGTCCCATGATCAGCAAACGGCAGGCGTCCGCGAACAAGGCCGCGTCCCCGGCCGGTGCCAGCGCCTTTGAGCCGTCGCACAGCGCGGTCCAGCCGGCCTCATCGGCGCCCATGCGTGCCATGGCGCGCGCCCATCCCTCGGCATTATGCGGCTCGACGACGAACCCGTTGATCCCGCTGCGCACCAGATAATCCCGGGCGCCCACATTGTCGCTGACGATGACGGGGCGCGCGAGCGCCAGCGATTCATTAATCACCAGACCGAATTGCTCTTCGAGACTGGGCAACAGCAGGCCGACGGACCGGTCGATCTCGCGCGCAACGCCAGGCGCGTCCAGAAATCCCGGAAACGCCACATGGCCGCTCAGCCCCAGGCGCTCGGCCTGGGCTTTCAAGTCCGCCTCCATGGGGCCGGATCCGCACAACCGCAGACCCCGCGCGGCATTGCCCGCCAAACCGCGATACTGGGCATAGGCCTCCAGCAGCATCGGCAGGTTCTTTTTCGGCACGAACCGCGCAACGACCACGAAGGGCCGGTCGGCAAACCCGATGGGATCGGGATGGGCCGCATGAGCGCGCAGGCGCGCCGTGCTCACCGTGTCGTAGCCCGGCAGCACCGGACGGCGGCGCACCCCCAGAAACCGGCAATAGGCGATGGTGCGCGCGCTCCCGGCCAGAACCCCGTGATACGGCCAGAACAGCGGCAGTTTGGTCAGTTCTTTGAGAACGAACCGCGGCTTGTCGTCGAATTTCGAGGGGAACATCGCGTAGACCCGCCGGCCCATGAGGCGCATTGCGGCGGCGGCCAGGACGATATCCGGCCTGTTATAGGGCACCACGAACAGGTGGCGGATGTCCCGGGCCCGGACGGTTCGGATCAACGCGCGAGCCCGGCCCCAGACCGAGGTCTGCTCGAACCGATGGTCGGGGAAAAAGCAGATCTTTTCAAAACCGGTGCCCGGCCCGGTCGCGTCCCAGGCATAAACATCGCTGGCGCCGGCCATCTCAAGGCCCAGCACGGGCCGCTCATGACCCAGCAGGGCGCCGAGCGCCTCCATGCGGTCCATGTGATAGGGTCCGAACTGGTCCCACACACAGGCCACCGCGCCGGCGCTGCTGGACCCGTTTGGGCTTGAGACTGTCGGGCTCTGGTCCATCGGCCTCCATCCCGCCGCCGCGCGCCCCGAACCGCTACAGAACAGGGCGCTACAGAACAGGGCGCCACAGAATCGGCCGGGTTCCTGGCTAGTTGACTTAAGGCCGAGTCCGGCCGATTGCTCAATGCCGTGACCCGCCCCGTTTTGAAGACATCTCCACCATGCCCCACCCGCACCGCCTGGACACCGATCCCGTTTCCGAGACCGCCGCGCCGGCCGACGCACCGGTCGAGCTGGGGCGCCGCGGTATGGAAACCGCCGAGAGCGGCGGTGCGCCCCGGGGCTGGATCGATATCATCGGCAGCTTCTGGAGCACGCTGCTCGACGAGGCCGGCCGCCGCTGGTGGCTCTATATCGCGGTCGGCGCGGCCTGTCTTGCCTTAACCCTGGCCTGGATCCACAGCGCCGACGAGACCTATGAGGTCTCCATGACGCTGGGGCCGTCGGATACCGGGATCACCGCGAATCTGTCCTCCGGCATTTCCCTGCCCGGCGGCAGCGGCCTTCTGGGCTCGTTGGCGGGTCTGGCGCAAAACAGCGAGATGACCCCGTATCAGCGCTACCCGTTCTTCCTGCAATCGCTGGAGGTGGCCGAAGTCCTCGCCCAGGACATGGCATTGATGCGCACGGTGTTTCCCGGTCAGTGGGACGAGAGCACCGGCACCTGGCGGCGTCCCGTCGGCGGCATGACCCCGCTCAAGGATGCCATCAAGGATCTGTTGCGCATGCCCGGCTGGACGGCCCCGGATGCCCGCGCCATGCGCGACTTCATCCGCCGGAACATCCGGATCCGCAAGAACAACATGTCGGGCGTTCAGGACATTACCTTCTCGGCCGACGACCCGGTCTTCGCTCAGACCTTCCTGGCCCGGCTGCACCGCACCGCGATCGAACGCATGAAGGCAACCGACCGCGAACGGGTGGACGCCCGCGTAGCCTATCTGGTGCAGGTGATCTCCGACGCCCGCGCGGTCGATAACCGCGAGGCTCTGGGGCAGTTGCTGGCCGCGGAACATCAGCGCCGCATGACCCTGACCGTCGATCCCAATTACGGGATCATGGTCCTGGAGCGCCACAGCGTGCCGCCGATGCCGGTCTGGCCGCGCCCGCAATTGATGATCGCGCTTGGGATCATGCTGACCGGCGGGCTGTGGGTGGCGATCTTCGTGATCGCGCGCCAGGTCGATGCCTACCGCGCCGCGCGTCCCGTCAAAGCCCGCCGCCCCCGCCGCAAACCGCGCGCCGGCGCGCGGCCGAGCCCCCGCCCGGTTCCCGCCGGGGCGCTATCCCCGCCGCCGGACACCGGGTCCCGCGCCTCATGACACCGGACCAGGCCGTGATCGTCCTGGGGGCGGCGGTTCTGATCGTCGCGGCCCAGATCGCGGTCAGTGCCCGGCATGGCTGGGTGTCCCCGGTCGCTTTTTACATGACCTTGTGGAGCACCAATCTGGTCGCCTACTGGTTCATGCTGACCTTTGCCGACTGGGCGCCTTCGATCAGCCATTACTGGATCTTCCGGCCAGCAAGCGACCATGAGGCGGTGCTTGTCGCCGGCATGGCGCTGACCTTTTCCGGGATCGGCCTCCTGGCCGCGTTTACCGGGCAAGCCGCAATCGACCGTTTCGCCCCGAATGCCGCACAGGGCAGCGCGCTCGCGGCCTCCAGGATCGAAGCCTTCAATCGTCAGCTTGCCGACAAAGGCGCGGCGTATATCTTCTGGCCCCTGGTCGCCATGGCCGGCCTTGCCGTGACTCATATCCTCGACGGGGATTGGAGCGCGATCTGGTATCACGAAGAATATCTTCAGGCCCGCGGTGTCGACGGTTTCGGCATCGACACGACGCCCGGATATCTGTTCCATTCCCTGGACATGGTGATCGGCGTTGCCGCCGGCCTCCTGCTGGCGGTCGCCTGCCAGGCCCGCAAGCCGGTCTCGGCCCTTCTCGCGGGCTTTGTGCTCGGCTATATCGCGCTTCTGGGCATCGGCAATCACAGCCGCATCGCGGCCGCGGTGGTCGGCTTTTCGGCCTTTGCCTTTCTGTATCTGCACACCGGAAAGGGAGTCTCCAAGGCCGGTGTCGGATTGCTGTTGCTCAGCGCCGTTCTTTATGTTGGCGCCCTTGTGGGGCGGAGTTTTCCGTTCCATGGCTTCTCGGCCTATGCGCTGATCTTTCAGGCCGCCCAGATCATGGAATTCACGCTGTTCGAGTTCGCCGTCATTACGCTGAACACCGTTCTGCCGACCGGCCCGACCATCGCCCATAGCTGCGATCAGGCCATCGGCATGACCCACGGCTATCAGATCGGAAGCCTCTTGCCGGGGATGTCCGCCCTCGACGGCTATGAAATCGAACGCTTTCATTTGCGCCCGCGCATCACCGTCCATGCGCCCATGAGCGCCTATGGCGAGATCTGCCATTTCGACCCGGGATACCGGATCGGCTTTGGTGTGCTGATCGGGCTGTCGCTGCTGGTTCTTCAGGTCTTCTGGATCACCAGCCCGGGCAGCACCCGCATCATGCTGATCGCCCCGGCCTATCTCGGTTTTATGATGCAGCACATCTATCAGATGCGCACACCGAACCGGATGATGCTGATCAGTGTGTTCTTGGCCCTGATGATCCTCGGCATCCGCATCTGGCAGGACCAGCAAAAGCGCAATCGGGCAGCTTCCGGCCAAGCATTTTTCGACCGCGTCAGGCCGTCTTGACGATCCGGATGTCCTTGGACAGCAGGGTCTTCATGGCCGGAAAGGCATGGAAAATCCGCAGGGGCAGCAGAAGCGCCTTGGTCTGTTTGACAAAGAGCCCGCGCAGATTGGGGATCGCCAACGCCATCAGATACCCCGACGCCGCATAGGAAATCACCGTGGCCACCGCCGCGCCCATCGCGCCCATGGGCGGAATCAGCACCGCATTGAGCAGCAGATTGGCGCCAAGCCCGGTCGCGGTGACGATCATCATGTATTTCTGCTGGCCCGTTGCGATCAGCCAGCAGCTCTGCATCAGCCCCGTGCCGATGAACAGGAACGAGGCCAGATGCACCATGAGAATGGGAATGGCCGGCGCGAAGGCCTCGCCGAACAGCGCGGTGATCACCGGACCGCCCGCGACGAGCCAGAAGCCCATCACGCAAAAGCACAGACCGGCCATCACATCGAGCTTCGGCTGAAGCCGCCGGGCGGCCCCCGCCCGGTCCGACGCGGCGATCTCGGCGACGACCACCGGCAACAGGCTGTGCGCGACCGCGACGGCCACGAAGCCGAGCCCCTCCGACAGGCGCGCCGCGACGGCATAATACCCGGTTTCAGCGGGGCCGCTGATGGCCCGCACCATCACCTGATCGATCTTCTGATAGATCACGATACTGACCGCGGACACCATCACCGGCAACGCTTCGCGCAAAAGCGTGCGGATGGTCGCCGGACGGACCGTCAGACGGGACAGTCCCCGCCGGCCCAGCACGATCGCGATCATGATGGCGGCGATCACGAGCGCTTCGGCGGCCATGACCATGGCGGCCGCAACCACGCTGCCGGTCCACAGGAACACCGCCACCGTGAGGCCGGTGCCCAGGAGGGTCACGACCGTCTTGGGGCGGACATAGACATGGGCCTGATAATTGGCCTGAAGCCATCCGGCGATGGGAAACGTGGCGAACAGAACCAGACGCACGCAGATGATCATGGTCAGGAGCCGGGTCACGGGTTCGTCGATATAGGCCATGGCGCAGGCCATGATGATGCCGATAAAGACGAGCGCGGCGGTGAATGTCGCCGCGAGCGCGTTCTCGACCGCGTGCTGCTCGTCCGGCGGCCGGTTGACCGAGCGGCGGGTGACGATCCCTTCCATCCCCAGATGGACGAGCGGCGAGGCCAGCCACATGACGCTGACGGCGAACGAGAACTCGCCCACAAGGGCGGGCGACGTGCCGTTGGCCAGCACGACGATGACCAGGAAATTGCCGATGACCAGCGAGATCTTGTCGGCAGCGGCCCAGAACACATTGCCGACGAAACGGTTCGCCAGGATTTTGCGGATCAAACCCATGACTGCTGCGGCGCAGGCGCCGTGCCCCGGACGGACCGGCCCGGTGCCGGTCGGATGAGCCCTGCCGTCAATTCGTGACCGCCGCGACCGAGGCCGCCGTGATCGCCAACTGACTCGTCACCTGGACCGTATCGCGAATGAAGTCCGAGAAGAAGAACGGCGTCACATCATAGGGCACGACGATCACTGCGCCCGGCACGATCCGGGTGGAGCGCAGGCTCCAGAACCCGTCGCGCAGGCGCTCCGACGTCCCGTCGGGATAGACAACGAACACGCGCTCATCATCGGCCAGATCGTTATAACCGCCGGCCATATCGATATAGTGCCCGGCCTTTTCGCCCGGATCGAACTGGAACGACCCGCCATTGAGCACCTGGCCGGTCACCGTCACCGTCGAGGGGCGCGAGGGGATGAAAATCGCATCGCCCGGTTCCAGTTCCACATCGAGTTCGGGGCGCGCCATCAGGATATTCGGGTCGATCTCGACCGCGATCCGCCCGATCGAGGTCTGGTCGCGCAACTGGGCCACGAGGCCCTGAAGGAACTGGATCTGTTCGGCATTGACCTCGCGCCGGCTGCTCTGGGCGATGATCAGATTTTGCAGATCCTCGGATTTGCGCTGGTTGATCTCCTGTTCCCGGCGCGCAACCGCCCGGCGCGAGAAAATCGCCCCATAGGGGAACGCCAGATCGCTGAGCCCGCCGGCCCGCGCCAGCAGCGAGGAGAGTTTTTCGCCGCGCACGATTTCATACGCGCCGGGGAAGCGGACTTCGCCGAACACATTCACCCGGCCCTCCCAGCGATCCGAATAGACATCGCGGATGACCACCGAGTCCTGGGGCTGAACCCGGATCGAGGCAAGCGGGGTTTCCTGGAGCGAAATGTTCTGGCGGATTGTGTTGGACAGGCCGCGCAGATTGTCGAAGGTCGTCGCGGTGATTTCGACCGTGGCCCGGTCAGCGGTGCGTTTCAGGCCGCCCGCGGCCGAAACCAGTTCGGCAAGGCCGGTATCCGGCGCAATCAGATAATGGCCGGGCACCCGCACCGCGCCCCGGATCGTTGCGATATACTCGGTGAGAAACACCGCCACCGCACGCCGGTCCACACCGAGCCCTTCGGCCAGAGTGTCGATATCGAGCGGCTCACGATCCTCGATCAGCGTACCATCGGGCGCGAAGACCTCGTCGCCCCGGCGGCGCATCTCGCGCCGGTCGCGGAACCGCGGGTCCTCGAATTCATCGAGCGTGCGCGCGCGTTGACGGTCGAACTCATCGTCGGCAAAACGCCGGTCGCGCTCCACGGGGCGGCCGAACTCGTCCTGCCGGGCGAACCGGTCACGCCCCGCCGGATCGCTGCCGCGCTGGCGTTGCCGCCGGTCGGTATCGTCGAATTGCGAAGCAATCCCAGCCGCACCGATCGCGAGCCCAGCCCCGCCGGCGCCGAACGCGTCATCCGTGAGCGGATCGGTTTCCCTGCCCGCCGCATCGGAGCCCACCCGCGATGAGACCGCGTCCTGACCGAAATTGTTCTGGGCCCGCCGCTGTTCGGCGACGAACAATTCGCGCTGGCGCTCCAGCCGCTCCAGCTCCTCGGCGCGGGCCTCGGCCGCCAGTTGGCGCGCCTCCTCGACGCTGAAGACCCAAACGATATCGTGATCGCGCAACGGCGTTTGCACCGTGCCGCGCATCGCGCCCGAGGGCGAAAACGGCAGCAGCACATTGGTGAAGCTGTCGGGATCGCGGCGGCTGATCACGCCGAACGACAAATAGGGCAGATCCTTGAGCGCGCTGGGCGTGCCGATCAAATCGCGGATGCTGCGCGCCCGGTCCAGGGAATAGGACCCGGCAAGGCGCGTATGGCCCTTGAGCGTGACCCGCCCGATTGTCTCATCCACCGCGGGCTGAACATAGAGAATGTCGCCGTCCTGGATCGTATCGCCCAGACGGCTGTCGATCTCCTTGAACTCCCGCACCCCATCGGCGCGGGTGCGCATCACAACGAACCGGTAAGCCCCGCGCAGCTCCACGCCGCCCGCAAGATCGACCAGATCCCGTGCCGAAATCGCCCGGCGCCCGCCCAGCTCATAGATCGCCGGGCGCCGCACCGCGCCCACGACACCGACCGTGCGCGCCAGCGGCGGCACCACGATCCGGTCGCCCTCCTGGAGATGAAAGCCCGGCTCGCCGGCGGCGCCGACCAGCAGCGCATAAAGATCGACCGCCAGAGCCCGGCCCGCGCGCATGACCCGGATCTCGCGCAACGACCCGGTGCGCTTAATCCCGCCGGAGATGATCAAGGCATCGAGCGGCGTTGACAGACCGGTCAGCGTGACCACGCCGGGGACATGCACCTCGCCCGCCACCAGCACCGACACCTGCCGGATCTGCCCCAGCGAGACATAGGCCTCGGTCGCGATAAAGGCATCGGCAATGGCCGCTTCCAGATCGGCCCGGAAGGCGCCGAAGGTCCGGCCCGCCGCCGAAATCGGCGCCAGGCGCGGCAGCACGATCTGGCCGTCCCGGTCAACCCGGCGCCGGTATTGATCGCTGTCCTGACCGCGCAGATTGACGATGATCTCATCGCCGACGCCCAGAACATAGGAATCCTGGATGGCGCCGGTCTGGCGCATCACCACGCTGTCCTGGCTGGTGAATGTGTCGTAGCCGAACTGGCGCAGCGGCGCGCCCGCGCGCTCGGAAAACAGGGTTTCGATGCGGGTCGGCTCCTCCGGTTCCAAAGGCATGCGGCGTTCCGGCACCCGAAAGATCTGACGGTCGCTTTCAGGACCCTGCTGGGTGTCATCTCCGCCCAAACGGCTGCGCAATTCGCTGCGCAGGGCATTGGAATCCAAACCGGGAATGTCCTGGGCCGGCAGAGCGCCCGGCATGAAGACCGTCACCAGAACGGCAAACACACTCGCGGCGCGGATCGCCGATCCGGTGAGTCGGCGTGCGCGGCGTATACCAACAGTCAGGAATGAGATCATCGCGGGGGACTGCTCTCGTGGACGTGGGCCAACAAACTCAACCCATTACGCAAAGACCGCGCCTAACCGGCGAAGCGGCGGTACACCCATCGCGTCCGGCCCCCTACCCCCGTTGGAGACCCGGCGCGGCGGGATCGATCGTCGGCGGCGGTCCGCTAACCTTAAGGGATCGCTTGGCTTTCCGGCGCGGTATCCGGACCGGTGCCGCGTGAGCGCACTGTGTCGTCTCCCGCCGGACCTGACAACCGTTTCGCGCGCCGGCTTGAGGTTGATGGCCGAACTGTAACGTCGCAGGTCACCGCCGCGGCCCATTCCGGGACATCAGGGCACCGAGGATGGGCGCAGCACATCGATGGTCAAGGGCGGCATGCGCGGGTGCACATGCTGACGCGAGCGCCAGAGCCGCCCGGTCTCGGGATCGGCCCAGAACACATTGGTGAAGCGCCAATGGATGCGCTTGGCCTTGCAGCGCTCCTTGACCCGGATGAGATCGCGGTCAACGCCGAGAATGGTCACGGTTTCCCGGCCCGCCGGTTTCAAGCGGCAGTCGACCCGCTGATCGAACACCCGGTCCGCCCGCAGATCAATGATCCGCGTCGCGGTGACCGGGCCGGTCAGCCGATGAAGACCGCCATCGGCGGGATCCGCTCCGGCAAGGCGCGTCGCCGATAGATCGTCCGGGAACCCCGCGGTGTTCATGATCCGCCCGCCCCGGGTCACAATGGCCACGGGATCGCCGGTCAGCCAGCGGTGATCCCGTCCGGTCACGGATTCAAGGACGATCAGCTGTTTACGCGAGTCGCCGATGCCCAGACCGATGCTGGCATATGGGACGCTGCCGACCCGGGCCCGGTCATAGGCCGCCCGGTCGGTCGCGAAACTCGTTTCATAAAGATAGCGCGAGAACAGCACCGCCGTATGATCGGACGCGCAGCCCGCGAGACCCAGGCCGATGAGCGCACACACGCCTAGGCGCCCTATTTGATCAGTCCACGAAGCCATCCCAGTTCCGCTCGATTTCATACGCGCTCTCCTCCAGGGTGGCGTCATAGAGCACCGTGCTGCCCAACAGCCGCTGGCCGCCGTCCCGGGTCAGGGGCCGCAGATCCACATTGTACTGCCGCTTGGTCGCATAGGGCGTGAACCAGCCGAACGGGATGCGCAGCACGAGACCCTTGTCGAAGCTGCCCTCGCCGAATTCATCGAACGGCACATCGGTGAAGGTCGCAAAGGCGCCGACCTCGACCCCGGTATCGAAGCGCCGCTTCACCTCGAAGGTCGCGCCATAATCGCGCGCCAGATAGCGGCCCGCATGCATGTTGAACTGAAGCCCGTGATAGCCGGTCTGAAGATAAAGGCTCGCATGGCCGGTCACCGTCCGGTAGTCGCGCAAGTCGAACAGCTTGTTGAAATCGCGCTGCTGGACCCCATAGACATTGGCGCCCACGGCCCAGGACTTGCCGAAGGGCCGGTACAGCACCTCGCCGCCGACGCCCGCGAACATTTCTTCGAGAAGTCCGGCGGAGACCCGTCCGTAGACCTCCGGTGCCAGCTTGAATTCGCTGTTGAGCCCCATGGTCTCGATGCCGCTGTCGCCTTCCTGAAGATAGCGCGCGAAGTCCGAACGCACGCGCGGCAACTGGCTGTCGGACTCCCGGACGATCTCGTCGAAATTGTTGTAAAGGTTGAGCGCATAGGACGTGTTGAAGCTGACGCCCCGGGCCAGACCGACATTGAGATTGAGCCGCAGCAGGAATTGATACCGGAACGGATCGTCCGGATCGAACAGGCTCTGCCGGAAGCCGGGCGACACGCCGACCCCGAAGCTGGGATACTGGCCCGGCGGTGTCCAGGCCGCACTGGAGGGGCCGCGCGCCGCGGGTTGCAAAGTGATGGACGCGGCGATCTCCTCGGGGCTCGATCCGCTCAAGATCAGCCGCTCGAGTTCCGCCCTGGGCACGACCGCCGTCGTCACGGGCAGCGAGCCGGTTTGCAGCACCAGTTCGAACACCTCGATCTCATCGGGGGCTTCCTGGGTCAGCACGCGGGTCATCCGGCCCAGCGCCTCGGCGCTGCGGTCATAGCGGCGGTTCACGAAAAACACCGTCAGGATGCGCCCGCGCCGGTCGATGCCGGTGACCGACAGATAAATCTCATCGGCCGCCTCGCTGATCGCGTCATAGAGCGCATCGCCCTCAAGGGCGTCCGGCACGTCAGCCGCCGCCGGGCCGATGGCCTCAGCGGGCGCCGGTGCGGTCCGCACGGGAGCGGGCGCCGTCACGCACGCCGCGCTCTCCCGTCCGGGCGCCCGGGTCAGACACAGATCCGTGCGGGCCGCCAGGTGCCAGTCATCGGCTAAAACGCCTTCGGTGACATCGAGCGGCGTCGGCATGTCCCGAGAGACCGTGGCGCCGGGACCGAACCGGAGCCGCGCCGGGCTCACCGCGCCGGGCTGCACGGTCACCGGCATCATCGGATCGTAGGGCGCCGCCGGGACCGCGCGGGTCACGGAATCGAATCCGGCCCGGCGCGCCTGTTCGGGACGCACACGGAAGTCCGGCGGCTCGGCATCGAAGCGGGGCAGCGGAATGCGCTTGCGCGGATCGGTCTTGAACGCAAAGCGGATGCCGACGGTGTTGCCATAGAGATAATGCGCGCCCACCTCGACCCCATCGAGAGGCTCATAGGTCACGCCCAGATTGATCGGGGAACGGACATTGTATCGCACCAGCGGCGCGGCGCGCTCCGCGTCATACCGGTCGCTGGAATATTCCAGCTGGAGCTTCAGGGTTTCAAGCGCCTTGACCGGCGGGGAGTATTCAATGCCGCCGAACACGCCCATGTCGGAGCCCGCGAAATAGGACCCGACATCGAACTGTCCGGTATCCGCGAGCGAGCGCGTGTCGCGGTTCTCAAACCGGCTGGACAGCACCGTGAGCGGATTGCCCAGCGCCCCCGATTGGCCGAACCGGCCCCAGCCGACCCCGATGGTCGCATCGAGATCGCCGAAGCGCTTCGACGCCGCCACATATTCGCCGCCATAGATCCCGGTGCCCAGAAGGTCATTCATCCCGACCGCGATGGCCGGCAGATATTTGCTTTCCTTCACGAGACGGAGCTTCAGGGCGAAGCTGCGGTCATAAAAATTCGGCTGCTGTTCAAGGAAGCCCTGAATATGGGAATAGCGGAAAGTGCCCTGCGCCCAGGGCGTGGCCTGAAAGGTCAGGAACGCCCGCTGGTCCGGTTCCTTGCCCGCACCGCCGAACACCAGATTGCCGTCGGGCTGCATCCGGGCGCTGGGCATGTCGATGAGGCCGGTCTGCCCCTGATAGGTCAGACTGGGATACCAGGAATTGGGCTCAAACAGGTCGTCCCGATCCGCATCATCCGCATGGGCCGCAACGGCGCAGGCAAGGGCCAGGACGCTGGTCCCGGCCAGGGCCAGGCACCGGGGTCCATGCGGGCGCAGGCCCGTCAAACGGCGCGGTGAAACGGGAGTAACCATACCGGGGCAGCCTGCACCTTTCGTGCCGCGGTGCGCGCCCGAGGCCCAGAGCGCGGCCCGGAAAAGTGGCTACCGGCTTTCCGGACCAGCCGGACACTCATCAAAGACCAACGTCTAGCGGACCACGGTCTAGTTGGTGCCGGTGGACGGCGCGGAGCCGCCATCGTCATCGCCGGCCGTATTCGTCGGTGCATCGCCATTCTCGCCGGTCGCCGCGAACCCGATGATGATGGCCAGGGTCGAGGCACTGCCCGCGAAGAGCCACGCGGTCTGAGCCGAACTCAGCCCCAGGACATCCTGGCCCGCCGCCCCGCCCGGCTCGAGAAACGCCAGATCGTCCGCCGGCGCGTGGCACGCTTGTTGTCCCGCTTCGCAAGGCTCCGCTCCTTGGACCGGACCGGACACCGCCGACGCCGGCAGGTCACCGGCCCAGGCCGAAACAGGCGACAGCATGACCGCAAGAGCGGTCAGGACACGAAGCATGGGATGTCCTCTGGAGAGCAAGAGACCGGTATAAAGGGCCGGACGGCGGGAAAGCGGCGGAGCATGATCCATGCCCCGCCATAAGCAAGACCGTCGATCAGTTGGTCGTCGTGGTCGCCGGAGACGTCGGGGTCGACGGGACATTGTTCGTACCGTCATCGTCGTCATCATCGTCGTTGGCGGCGACAAATCCCAGGATCGTCGCCAGGGTGACGGTCGCACCGGCGGTGATCAGGGTCTTGGTCGTGGCGCTCAGACGCGAGGCATCCTGACCGGCGGCACCGGCCGGCTCGAGGGCGGCGGCCTCTTCGGCCGGCGCGGCAGCCGGAGCCTCTTCGGCCAGGGCAGCCAGCGGGCTCAGGGCGAACGCCGTCGCGGCGGCATAGGCAATCAATGTGTTACGCATCTTGAATTCCTTATCGTACGGCCCGAGCAGGGGGCTCGAATCAGACAGCCGTTCTCTGCATGGTGCTAGCGCACAGCGCCAGAGGATGCAACACGGCAAGCCTTAAAAACGACCATAGCGCCATCCACCCGTCGCGTTAAGATCCGCCGCGATTTCAGCGCGTTACCGGTTGGAAAGGCCGGACCGGCCGCCCGGCCTACCCCCAAATCAGCGTATAATGGCGGCCTCGCCCGATCGACGGAACGGCAATCCGGGAACCAGTCCCATGATCCGAATGCCCCGCCTGCCCCGTGCCATCCTGGCCATAAGCGCCCCTGTTCTGGCGGCAGCCTGCGCCGCACCCGCTCCCCAAGGCCAGCCACTGTCCACGACCGGCCCGGTCCGCTTTGTCGGGGCCGTGGCGGGGGATTGGACCGACTACCGGGTCCGCGTGACGGGCCGTCTGGCTCATGGCGTGACCTGCCCGGTGTTGGCGGGCGAGGACGGACGCACTTACAGCCTTGCCGGGTCCGCCGCCTCCCGGCCCGCCGGCGCCCGGATCACGGTCGACGGCTATGTGGGCCGCTGGTCGGGCTGCGATTATCCAGCCGTCCTCAAAGTCGCAGACATCGATGATGTGCCGCGAAACTAGAGCAACATGCTCGCCGGCTCTTCGATGTACCCTTTGAACACCTGGAGAAACGGCGCCGCGCCCGCACCGTCCACCGCCCGGTGATCGCACGACAGGGTGCAGGTCATCACGGTGGCCTTGGCAATCTCGCCATTCCGGATCACCGGCCGCGCCTCGCCCGCGCCCACCGCGAGGATCGCGGCATGGGGCGGGTTGATGACGGCCGTGAAATGCTTCACCCCGAACATGCCCAGATTGGAGATCGAAAAGGTCCCGCCCTGGAATTCTTCCGGCTTGAGCTTCTTTGCCCGCGCCCGTTCCGCCAGCGATTTGGCCTCGCGCGCGATCTGCGCCAGCCCTTTGCTTTGCGCATTGTGGATGATCGGCGTGATCAGGCCATCCTCGATGGCCACGGCCATGGCGATGTCCGCCGTGCCGTGCTGAACGATCTTGTCGCCGGCAAACGAGCTGTTCACCGCCGGGACCTGCATCAGAGCCAATGCCGCGGCCCGGATGACGAAATCGTTCACCGAGATCTTGTAAGCACTGTCACCATCCTGAGACAGACTGTTCAGGTTCTTGCGCACCCGGAGCAATTCATCGATCTCGCAATCAATGGTGAGATAATAGTGCGGCACGTCGCGCTTGGCATCGGTGAGGCGCTTGGCGACGGTCTTGCGGATATTGTTGAGCGGGATCTCCTGCGCCCCCTGGGTCGCCGGCACCGGCTGGGGTACCGGGGCGGCCGTGGGCTGAGCGGTAGCGGGTTGGGCGGCAGCGGGTTGGGCGGTCCCGCGCATGGGGATGACCTGAGCCGACTGGCCACCCTCGAGAGCGGCATCCACATCGCGTTTGACAATCCGCCCGTTGGGCCCGGATCCCGCCACCGCGCTCAAATCGAGATTGGCCTGTTCGGCGATGCGCCGCGCCAGCGGGCTTGCCAGGATCCGCTCGGCAATCGCGCCGGACGCGGCGTGCTGTGCCGGGGCGGACGGCTGCTCTGGTGCGCTCTGACGGGCCGCTGCCTCGGACGGGGCGGGCGCCGACGCAGAATCCGCGGCCTGAGGCGCCGGCTGGGCGCCCGCGGCCGACGCATCGAAACCATCGAGCGCACCAGCGTCCTCACCCTCTTCCAAAAGGACCGCAATCGGCGCATTGACCTTCACGCCCTCGGTGCCCTCGGCCACCAGGATGCGTCCCACGGTCCCCTCATCGACGGCTTCCACTTCCATGGTCGCCTTGTCGGTTTCGATCTCCGCAATCACATCGCCCGAGGCGACCGTGTCGCCCTCCTTGACGAGCCATTTGGCGAGGGTTCCCTCTTCCATGGTCGGCGACAGCGCAGGCATCAAAATAGGCACGGGCATGACGGTTCCTCTCGATCGCATACTGACGAAAGCAGCTTCCGACCCCCAGGGATCTAAAGTTTAACGGTAGGTGACGCTGCGCACCGCCTCGACCACATCGCGGGCATGCGGCAACGCCAGGCGCTCCAGATTGGCGGCATAGGGCAGCGGGACGTCCTTGCCGGTGACGCGCAGCACCGGCGCATCCAGGAAATCGAAGGCGTCGGCCATCAAACGCGCCGCGATCTCGGCACCGATACCGCCCTGGGGCCACCCTTCCTCCACGGTCACGCAGCGGTTGGTGCGTTTGACCGAGGCCAGCACGGTGTCCATGTCGAGCGGGCGCAGAGTGCGCAGATTGATCACCTCCGCCTCGATGCCCTCCTCGGCCAGGGCGGCGGCGGCTTCCATGGCGTATTCCATGCCCCGGCTATGGGAGACCAGAGTGACATCCGTCCCCGGACGGACCACGGCAGCCTTGCCGATGGGCAGAACGAAATCGTCCAGTTTCGGCACATCGTAGGTCTTGCCGTAGAGAATCTCATTCTCCAGGAAGATCACCGGATTGGGATCGCGGATCGCCGCCTTGAGAAGCCCCTTGGCGTCCGAGGCGCTCCACGGTGCAACCACTTTCAGACCCGGCACATGGGCATACCACGCGCTGTAATCCTGACTGTGCTGGGCCGCGACCCGGCTTGCCGCGCCGTTCGGTCCGCGGAAGACAATGGGACACCCCAGCTTGCCGCCGGCCATATAGAGGGTCTTGGCGGCTGAATTGATGATCTGGTCGATGGCCTGCATGGCGAAATTGAAGGTCATGAACTCGACGATCGGGCGCAGGCCGGCGAAGGCGGCGCAGACGCCAAGCCCGGCAAAGCCATGTTCCGTGATCGGCTTATCGACCACGCGCCGGTCGCCGAATTCCTTCAACAGACCCTGGGTAACCTTATAGGCGCCTTCGTAATAGGCGACCTCCTCGCCCATGACGAATACGGTCTCGTCCCGGCGCATCTCCTCGGCCATGGCATCGCGCAACGCTTCGCGCACGGATGTCGGCACCATTTCGGTGCCTTCGGGAATCTCAGGCGCTTGAGGCGCCTCAGGCTCCGGGGCGCGCGGCTGCGCGGCCACCGGTTCGGGGCGCGCGGCCGCCTCTCGCGGAGCGGCAGCGGGCGATTGGGCGGCGCGGGGCGGCGCTGAGGGCGCGCCGTTCACGACCTGGGCCTGCGGCACCTCAAGGGCGCTCGCGTCCTCGCCTTCCTCGACCAAAAGCGCGATGGGCGTGTTGACCTTCACCCCTTCGCTCCCCTCCGAGACTAAAAGACGCCCGACAACGCCTTCATCGACCGCCTCGACTTCCATGGTCGCCTTGTCGGTCTCGATCTCGGCGATCACATCGCCCGCGGCGACCGTATCGCCTTCCTTGACCATCCAGCGCGCCAGCGTGCCTTCCTCCATGGTCGGCGACAAAGCGGGCATCAGAACTTCGATCGGCATGGGTGCACCCGTGAAAACGTTTGGCCCGTCAGGCTTCGAGCAGAATATCCGTGTAAAGCTCGGATGGATCCGGCTCCGCACTGGTCTGCGCGAAATCGGCCGCTTCGGCGACGGTGGCCTTGATATATTTGTCGATCTCTTTGAGTTCGCCCTCCTGCGCCCAGCCTTCCGCGATCAGGCGCCGGCGCACCAGTTCGATCGGATCATGATGCTCGCGCATGTCCTGGACTTCCTCGCGAGTCCGGTATTTGGCCGGGTCCGACATGGAATGACCGCGATACCGGTAGGTCTTCATTTCAAGGATCATCGGGCCCTTGCCATCGCGGGCATGGGCCACGGCTTCGGCCCCGGCATCGCGGACCGCGAGCACGTCCATCCCGTCGACTTCCGCGCCCGGAATGTTGAACGCGGCGCCGCGCCGGCACAGATGGGTCTCGGACGTGGCGCGCTGGACGCTGGTGCCCATCGCATACTGATTGTTCTCGATGACATAGACGACCGGCAGCTTCCACAGCGCCGCCATATTGAACGCCTCGAACACCTGTCCCTGGTTCGCGGCGCCGTCGCCGAAATAGGTCAGGCAGACGCCGCCATTGTCCTTGAACTGATTGGCAAAGGCGAGACCGGTCCCGATCGGCACCTGGGCGCCGACAATGCCATGCCCGCCGAAAAAGCCCTTTTCCTTGGAGAACATATGCATGGAGCCGCCCTTGCCCCGCGAATAGCCCGCGGCGCGCCCGGTCAGTTCGGCCATCACGCCTTTGGGGTCCATGCCGCAGGCCAGCATATGGCCGTGGTCGCGATACCCCGTGATCACCTGATCGCCGTCCTTGATGACGCCCTGCATGCCGGTCACGACCGCT
>CAZHDI010000022.1:0-13248 GCA_964531285.1 uncultured Alphaproteobacteria bacterium
ATGTTGATGAAGGTCGATTTGCCGGCGCCATTGGGGCCCAAAAGCCCGAAAATCGAGCCGCGCGGCACCGCGAGGGAGACACTTTTCAGGGCTTCCTTGGCGGGCTGATTGCCCTGGGCGCGATAGACCTTGCGCAAATCCACCGCTTCAATGGCATTCTGGCTCGGCGATGCAGCAGCGGTCATGGCAGTCCCCTTATGATTGACGGGCCGGCGGAGGCGGGCGCGCCAGCCATCTTTCCCTACATAGGACTCGGGCTATTGTCAGCCAAGCACCGCATGCCGCGATGCCGTCCCCTGCCAGTCTGCCCGCAACGGAGCCCGCCGCGCCATGGCCGCGACCAAAACATCCAAAACCGCCGGTATCGGCACAGGCGATCACCTTTATCTGGTGGACGGATCGGCGTTCATCTTCCGGGCCTTCCATGCCCTGCCCCCGCTGACCCGCAAGAGCGACGGCCTGCCGGTCGGCGCCGTGTCGGGCTTCTGCAACATGCTCTACAAGCTCCTGGAAGACACCAAAGCGGGCGATCAACCGACCCATTTTGCCGTCGTGTTCGATTACTCCAGCCAGTCCTTCCGCAATGAGATCTATGCGGAATATAAGGCCAACCGGGACGAGCCGCCCGAGGATCTGCGCCCGCAATTCCCCCTGGTGCGCGAGGCCACCAAGGCGTTCAACGTGCCGTGCCTGGAGCAGGAAGGCTTCGAAGCCGACGATCTGATCGCGACCTATGCGGATCAGGCGCGCAGCGCCGGGGCGAAGGTCACCATCGTCTCGTCGGACAAGGACCTGATGCAGCTTGTCGGCAACGGCGTCGTCATGCTCGATGCGATGAAATCCAAGACCATCGACGATGAGGGCGTGGTCGAGAAGTTCGGCGTCGGGCCGGATAAGGTGGTCGATGTTCAGGCGCTCGCAGGGGATTCCATCGACAATGTGCCCGGCGTGCCGGGGATCGGTGTCAAGACCGCAGCCGAACTGATCAATCAGTATGGGGATCTTGAGACCCTCCTGGCCAAGGCTGACGAGATCAAACAGCCCAAGCGGCGTCAAAACCTGATCGAGTTTGCTGACCAGGCGCGCCTGTCGCGACGGCTGGTGGAGCTGGACCGCACGGTCAAGCTGGATGTGCCGCTGGGCAACCTGACGGTCACCGAACCGCGTGCCAGCGAGGTCATCGGATTTCTCAAGGCAATGGAATTTACGACCCTGACGAAACGGGTGGCCTCGGCGCTCGAGGTGGCGGATCTCGACGCCATCGACGCGGCAACCGTCAAGGCCAGTCCGCCGCCGTCTTCATCGGACGCGAAAGACGGCAGCGCCAAGACCGCACCGAAAAAGGCTAAGGCCAAGACGGCCTCCGAGGCGGATCATAAACCCGGCGCGGTGCCCGGCGAAGAGGCAGTCCGGGCCAAGATCGATGCACAGTCCTACGAGACCGTGACGGACCCGGAGCGTTTGAAGGACTGGATCGGGCGGGCCTTTGAGGCCGGCGTCGTGACGGTCGATACCGAGACCAATTCGCTCGATGCGCGCGCGGCGGACCTTGTGGGCGTCTCGCTTGCCCTGGCGCCGGGCGAGGCCTGCTACGTCCCGCTGGCCCATGGCCTGGGCGGGGAATTGGCGTTTGAAGACGCGCCCGAGCAAATCGATCTGGAGACGGCCCTCAAGGCCTTGAAGCCGCTGCTTGAGGCGCCGGCCGTGCTCAAGGTCGGCCACAATCTGAAATTCGATGCGCTGGTCCTGCGCCAGCCACGCTACGGGATCATGCTTGGGCCGATCGATGACACCATGCTGATTTCCTACGCCATGGACGCGGGGCTGCATGGTCATGGCATGGACGAATTGTCCAAGCTGCATCTGGATCACGCGCCGATCGCGTTCAAGGATATTGCCGGCTCCGGCAAATCCATGAAGACCTTCGATCAGATCCCCATTGCCGAAGCCGCTCCGTATGCGGCGGAAGACGCCGATGTTACCGGCCGCCTGCACCGGCTCTTAAAGCCGCGCCTTGCCGCGCAAAAGGCCGCCACGGTCTATGAGACCCTGGAACGCCCGCTGGTGCCGGTCCTTGTTGGCATGGAACATGAAGGCGTGCTGGTGGACAAGACGGTGCTCGCGCGGCTGAGCCAGTCCTTCGCGGAACGCATGGCCGAGCTTGAAACCAAGGCCCATGACCTCGCCGGCGAGAGCTTCAATCTCGGCTCACCCAAACAGTTGGGCGAGATCCTGTTCGAGAAAATGGGCATCGAGTCCGGCAAAAAGACCAAAACCGGCGCCCATGCGACGGGGGCGGACATTCTGGAGCAACTGGCCGCGGAGGGCCATGATCTGCCTGCGGTCATTCTCGATTGGCGCCAGGTGTCCAAGCTGAAAAGCACCTATACGGACGCCCTGCCGACCTACATCAATGCCGAGACCGGCCGGGTCCATACGTCCTATTCGATGGCCGCGACCACCACGGGCCGCCTGTCCTCGAGCGATCCGAACCTGCAAAACATCCCGATCCGGACCGAAGAGGGCCGCGAGATCCGCACCGCGTTCATTGCCGCGCCGGGTCATGTTCTGATCAGCGCGGATTACAGCCAGATCGAACTCAGGGTGCTGGCCCAAATGGCCGATATCGCCACGCTGAAGCAGGCTTTCGCCGATGGCCTCGATATCCATGCCATGACCGCAAGCCAGATGTTCGACACACCGATCAAGGGCATGGACCCGATGGTCCGGCGCAAAGCCAAGGCCATCAATTTCGGGATTATTTACGGAATTTCCGCGTTCGGATTATCGAACCAGTTGCGGATCCCGCGCGGTGAGGCGCAGTCCTATATCGAGGCCTATTTCGAGCGCTTCCCGGGGATCAAGGATTACATGGACCGCACCAAGGCGTTCTGCCGTGAGCATCTTTATGTGGAGACCATGTTCGGCCGGCGCTGCCACATGCCGGATATCAAATCGTCCCAACCGGCGCGGCGCAGTTTTATCGAGCGCGCCGCGATCAATGCGCCGATCCAGGGCACGGCGGCCGATATCATCCGCAGAGCGATGATCCGTATTCCGGGGGCCCTTGACGCCGCTGGCCTGAACGCGCGCATGCTCCTTCAGGTCCATGACGAACTGATTTTCGAGGTGCCCGAATCCGAGGCCGACGAGACCTGCGCCCTGGTGCGCGATGTCATGGAAGGGGCGGCGAAACCGGCGGTCGATTTCGCCATTCCCTTGAAGGTCGACGCCCAGACCGGCGCCTCCTGGGCCGAGGCGCACTAACCGGCACCGGGCGCCGGCCGGCCTCAGCCCACCCGAGGCGCGGCCTGACGCACCGCATCGTCGACATGGGCCGCGAACGGTTTGAAATTGGTGACGAACCGGTTGGCCAGATCCTGAGCTTTCAGATCGAACGCCCGCCCATCGGACCATGTCCCGCGCGGATCGAGGATCCCGGAGTCGACATTGGTCACATGCATCGGCACATCGAAGCCGAAGATGGGATCTTTGCGCATCTGCGCATTGTTCAACGCGCCTGAGAGCGCGGCATCGAGCAGGGTGCGCGTCGCCTTAAGCGGCATGCGCTTGCCCGTGCCATGGGGCCCGCCGGTCCATCCGGTATTCACCAGCCAACAGGTCACATCATGATGGGCGATCAGGGAGCGGAGCAAATCGCCATAGACGCTGGGATGACGCGGCATGAACGGCGCGCCGAAACAGGCCGAGAAGGTCGCCTCCGGCTCGGTCACGCCTTTTTCGGTGCCGGCCACCTTCGCGGTGTAGCCCGACAGGAAGTGATACATCGCCTGATCGGCGCTCATGCGCGCCAGCGGCGGCATCACGCCGAACGCATCGCAGGTCAGCATGATGATGCTTTTGGGATGACCGCTGATCCCGGTCTCGGACGCGTTGGCGATGTAATCGAGCGGATAAGCGCCGCGCGTGTTCTCGGTCAGGCTGGCATCGTCGAAATCGATCTCGCCCGTCGCCGGATCCACAACCACATTCTCCAGCACTGTCCCAAAGCGCTGGGTCGTGCTGTAAATTTCCGGCTCCTGCTCGGGTGACAGGCGGATCATCTTGGCATAACAGCCGCCTTCGAAATTGAACACGCCGTTCTCGGACCATCCGTGCTCGTCATCGCCGATCAGCGTCCGGGTCGGGTCGGCGGAGAGCGTGGTCTTACCGGTCCCCGACAGCCCGAAAAAGATCGCCGTATCGTCTCCCGACGAACCGACATTGGCCGAACAGTGCATCGGCATCACGCCGCGCTCGGGCAACAGATAATTCAGAATCGAGAACACCGACTTTTTCATTTCGCCGGCATAGGACGTGCCGCCAATCAAAATGATGCGGCGGTCGAAATCGCAGGCGATGACCGTCTCGCACCGGCAACCGTGGAGCGCAGGGTCCGCCTGGAACCCGGGCAGATCGACGATCAGATAATCCGGCTCGAAACCGGGAAGCGCACTGCGCTCGGGCCGGCGGAGCAGATGCCGGATAAAGAGCGAGTGCCAGGCATATTCCGTCACCACCCGGACATTGATCCGGTGCGCCGGATCGGCCCCGCCCTGAAGGTCCTGCACATTCAGGTCGCGGCCCTGGGCATAAGCCAGCATGGAGTCCCGCAGCCGGTCGAAGGCCGCCGGCGACATGCGCTTGTTGTTATCCCACCAGATGGTGTGTTCCGTCGCCGGATGGGCGACAATGAATTTATCCGCGGCCGAGCGCCCGGTGTGCTGACCGGTCTTGACCACGAGCGCACCCTTGGCCGTGATCTCACCCTCCCCGGCCCGAACCGCCTCCTGGAAAAGCTGGCCCTCGGAATGGTTCCAGTGCACCACATTCAAGTTGCGGAAGCCGTGCCGCTCCAGGCCGTGGTTTGTATTGAAAATGCCGGTTTGATGCGCGGCGACCCCTGAATCCACCCCTATCACTCCATGTTGCGCCATCGGGGCAGTCGAACTCCGCCCGGCAAGCAGTCACAGTTACATATCGGCAACAGTCTTGCGCGCGCGCACCTGTCCTCCCGGACCGGCGCGGCGCCTGAAGCCCGTCTGATAATCCACCACGAACCCGAACCTGTGTGCAACATCCTGCACCAAAAGCCGCAGTGGAAAATCAATCCCTGATCCGCGCGGCGCGAAACCGCGCGTCGCCCGGCCCGCCGCCTAACCGACCGGCGGTCACACGCAAAAATTTAAGCCTCGGCACATTCACCTGTGTTCGTCATACTCTGACAAAACCAGGATCGGAGGTGATATCCGGCATGCCATCGGGCGACCCAGATCAAACCGGCGAGACAGCGGCGAAGCCTCTGTCGGTCGCCGCGCACCTGCAAGCGACATTAGCCCTCGCCGTGCCGGCTGTGCTCGCCCGGTCCGGCCTGCTGTTGATGATGGCGACCGATACCCTAATGGTGGGTCAACACCACCCTGAGGAGTTGGCCTATCTGGGCCTTGCCATGTCGCTCCAGGCCATCCTCATCGCGATTTCCGTCGGCGTCCTCCAGGGCCAGCTTGTGATCACCGCCCAGGCCTACGGCGCGGGCAGGTTCCTGGCCTGCGGGCGCATCTGGCGCGTCGGCCTCCTCCATGCCGCCGTCCTGGGCCTTGTGATGGGCGTGGCGACGACCCAGGCCGACCGCCTGCTGCTTCTGGCCGGCCAGTCCGATGCGGTGGTGGCCGGAGCCCATGAGGTGCTCATCCATGTCGCCTGGGGTCAGGCGGGAACCCTGCTCTATCTGGCCTGTGCCTATTTTCTGGAAGGGATTCAGCGCCCGCGCGCGGCCGTCATTGTCATGGCGCTCGCCGTTTTCGCCAATATCGGCCTGAATCTGCTGGTGATCGGCCCTGACAGCGGCGGGGCGGCGGAGGCGCTGATGACGACCTCACTCGCGCGCTGGCTGACCTTCGGCGCCTTGTTGATCTATCTCCTGGTGCTCAGCGACCGGCACAAGTTCGGTCTTTTTGCCGCCGTCGGCGATGCCATCAACGCGGAAGGGCGCCGCTTGGGGGCCGCAGTCCGGCGGATCGGCTTTCCAGTGGCGATCGGCTTTGGGCTGGAGACCGGCGCCATGGCCGCGCTGACCCTCATGGCCGGCGCCATCGGCAAACTGGAACTGGCGGCCTTCCATGTGACGACCCAGCTTTTGCAGGTCACCTACATGATCGCGATCGGCACCGCGGCGGCGACTGCCGTGCGGGTCGGCGCCTTTTACGGCCGCGACGACTGGCACGGGCTGGCCCGCGCGGCCTGGACCGGGATCGGCGTGGGCCTTGGGCTAATGGGCAGTTGTGCGCTGTTGTTCTGGGTGATGCCGGAGACCTTCGCCGGGCTTTTCATCGCGCCCGACGCGACCCTTCTGACCGCGCTGACCATTGGCCTGATCCTGGTGGCCGGGTTCCAGCTCATCGCCAATGCCGCGACCGTGGTCGTGATGGGGGCCTTGCGGGGCACCGGCGATGTCCTGGTGCCGCTGATCGTGCAGATGGCCGGGATCTGGCTGATCTCCCTGCCCCTCGGCGCCGCGCTGGCCTTCGGCACCGGTCTCGGCGCGCAGGGCCTGCTGATCGGCGCGACCGCGGGGATTACCGCCGGCGGGTTGGTCCTCGGCTATCGTCTCAACGCGATGATCCGCCGGTCCGCCCCGGCGCCGGCTCGGGGGACCCCTCTTTAGGGTTGGCCATTGACGCAACGCTTCCTATGGTGTCAAGCGTTAAGCAGAGGCCCGGTGGTGCGTCGGTTCAGGACCGCGTTCGAGCAGGGTGGTGTTACTGATGTCGTTCACGGGTCGCAGGTTCGCCGCAGGACAAGCGGCCCGCTGAGACGCGAACGTCTGACCCGCGGCATCAGGGGGCAGGCAGTTCATCCAAGAATGGTAAAGTAGAGATGGCTACGATCGCCCTCGTTGACGACGATCGCAATATCCTGACATCCGTCTCCATCGCGTTGGAGTCGGAGGGATATAATGTGAAGACTTACACCGACGGCGCCTCCGCGCTGGCGGCGCTCACCGCGACCCCGCCCGACCTTGCAATTCTCGACATCAAGATGCCGCGCATGGACGGCATGGAAGTCCTGCGCCGGCTGCGCCAGAAAGTGGATTTGCCGGTGATCTTCCTGACCTCCAAAGACACTGAGGTCGACGAGGAACTGGGTCTTGAAATGGGTGCGGACGATTTCATCCGCAAACCGTTTAGCCAGCGCCTTCTGCTCGCCCGCGTCCGCTCGGTCCTGCGCCGGATCTCGGCCATCGAGCCCGGCAGCAAGGAAGAAGCGCTCCAGGTCATGGTCCGCGGTAAGCTGGAAATGGACCCGAACCGCCATGCCTGCACGTGGGAAGGCCGTCCGGTGACCCTGACGGTGACGGAATTCCTTATCCTCCAGGCCCTGGCGCAGCGCCCGGGTTACGTCAAAAGCCGTGATAACCTCATGGACGCGGCCTATGACGATCAGGTTTACGTGGACGATCGCACCATCGACAGTCACATCAAGCGGCTGCGTAAAAAGTTCCGTCAGGTCGATGGCGAATTCGATGCGATCGAGACGTTGTATGGCGTCGGCTATCGCTTCAAGGAAAACGCGAACGGACAACAGTGAGTCACCACGTGCCCCACTCAGGCGGCCCCGGTTTCGGCGGCGATCGCACGCCATCGAAGCTGGCGGGTGACCTTGCCCGCCGGGTGGGACAGGTGCGTGCCGCGCTCATGGCGCATTGGCCCCGATGGCTGCCCGGCGTCACCCCGTCACCATCACCAGAGGATGCGGCGGATCCGGTGGAAGGCCACGAATCCGGCGGACGCCGGCGGGCGCACTGGGTGTACAGCCTGTTCGTGCAGATCGTCGCTTTCAATTTGATCGGTCTGGCCGTCTTTGCCGCCATGCTTCTGGGCTCCAGCCAGTTCCGCAAAAACACCATCGACGAACGCCTTCAGGCCCTCGAGACCTACAGCCGGTTCGTTTCCGGCGCGCTCGAGCAATCGGCGCTCGTCTCCCGTCCGGGCCGCCCGCGTAATGCCCCTTATTCCGTCATCGACCGGGACCGGGCCATCGACATCCTGCGCGAGCTTGTCGAGCCGTCGGGTCTGCGCGGTTACATCTACGATTATGATGGCAATCTGATCTACGATTCCTGGCTGCTCGCCCGTGACGGCCAGATCGATGCCCAAGCTCTGAACAACGAGCCCGCCGGATTCGATCCGGGCCGGATCGCTCAGAATTTGATGCTGCGCCTGCTCGGCCCGCGCCTGACCCCGGAAAGCGGCGACCCGGATATGCCCTTTACGGAAGTCACGGCGGCGATGGAAGGCAGCGCCGTTCCCGGCGACCGTCAGGCCCTGCGCCAGGACGAGAACGGCAATCTCATCGTGTCGGTCGCCATCCCGGTCAAGAAACTCCAGCGCCATGTGGGCGTGCTGCGCCTGTCGACCAAGAGCGGCGATTTCGACGCCCTTCTCTTGGCGGAGCGGACCGCGATTGTGCAGATCTTCCTCGTCGCTTTGGTCGCCAATGTCCTTCTGGCATTCCTCTTTACCCGGACTGTCGTGCGGCCGATCCGCCGTCTCGTGGCCGCCGCCGATGAGATCCGCTTCGCCCGACCGGGACCGGGCGGCGCCGGCCGCGGCGAGATCCCCGGATTTGGGGACCGCAAGGATGAGATCGGCGAACTGGCCCATTCCCTCAACGAAATGACCCGAACGCTGAACAAGCGCCTGGATGCCATCGAGCAGTTCGCCGCCGATGTGAGCCACGAGATCAAGACACCGCTGACGTCCATGCGCAGCGCGGCGGAGACCTTCGATCTGGCCAAGACCGAGGCCTCCAAGGGCCGGCTCATCGAGGTCATCAAACATGACGTGGACCGGCTCGACCGGCTGATCACGGACATTTCCAATGCCTCGCGCCTGGATGCCGAACTGTCGCGCGAGAATGCCGAACGGGTGAACATCCCGCGTCTATTGCGCGAGATCATCCGGATCTATCATGACGCCGGATCCTTGAACGGCGTCGGCCTGACGCTCGACGTGCGGGCCGGCAGCCGGGACGAGACCGACCTGAATGTTCTGGGTATCGAAACCCGGCTGGGTCAGGTGATGCAAAACCTGATCGAAAACGCGATCTCGTTCTCGCCGAATGGCGGATCGGTCCGGATCACCGTCGGACTGGAGCGCCAGAAGACATCGCCCTTCATTTCCGTCCGGGTCGAGGATGACGGGCCGGGCATTCCCGAAGAGGCGCTGCAAAAAATCTTTCAGCGCTTTTATACTCAGCGGCCCGCGGAAGAAGAGTTCGGCAACAATTCCGGCCTTGGCCTGTCGATCTCCGAGCAGATCGTCGAAATCCATCACGGCCGGATCTGGGCCGAGAACCGCAGCCGGCCTGACGGGTCCATTGCGGGCGCCAAATTCACGGTTCTGCTGCCTGCCGACATGACACCCGCCCGATAGGGGGCTGCCGATGAACGCCGCCAAGCTTGTTCACGCCACCTGTGTCGCCCTGGACGGCATGACCGGCGCCCGCGGGGTGCTCTTGCGCGGACCCTCGGGCAGCGGCAAATCCGACCTGGCGCTGCGCCTCATCGACCGGGGTGCCCGTCTGGTGAGCGACGATCAGGTGCACCTGTCGGTCGAGGACGGCGCGCTCATCGCCCGCGCCCCGGACACGATTGCCGGGCGCATGGAAGTGCGCGGCGTCGGCATCATTCCCATGGAGGCGGCGGCGCAAGCCCGGCTCATCGCGGTTTTCGACCTCCTCACCGGCGACGGCGTCCCCCGGCTGCCGGAGCAGCGATCCGAAACCCTGCCGGGCGGCGTTACCCTGCCGGTCTGGCGCATCGATCCCTTCGAGAGTTCCGCGCCGCTCAAGGTCACGCTGCTGGCCGATGCGGCGATTTGCGCACAGCCGGTGTCAAAACGATAGCGATCGGCAGCATATTCTTGCCAAGTCTTCGCAAATCGGGCGGGATAGAGGCATCATGATCGGGATCGTATTGGTCACACACGGCGCCCTGGCGCGTCACTTCATCTCCGCGACGGAACATGTCGTCGGACCGCAACAGCAGATCGAGGCGATCTGCATCGGGCCGGACGACGATGTCGAGCGGTGCCGGCAGGATATTCTCGATGCCGTGACGCGCGTCGATACCGGCCAAGGTGTCATCGTGCTGACCGATATGTTCGGCGGCACCCCGTCCAATCTGTCCATTTCGATCATGGAAAAGGCCACGGTCGAGGTGATCGCCGGGCTCAACCTGCCCATGCTCATCAAGCTGGTGACCCTGCGCGCGGCCCAGAACGGCTCCGCCACCCTGGCGTCGGCCGCGAGAGACGCCCAGGCCGCAGGCCGCAAATACATCAACATCGCGTCGCAAGTGCTCGACGGCGAGCCCGGCCAAAGCCTTTGAGGATCCGTCCATGACATCGACCGCGCCGCATCAGACCTCTTCGACACAAGACGGCGGCACGGATGGCCTCAGCCGGACCCTCGAGGTGGTCAACCCGCGCGGTCTCCACGCCCGCCCCTCCGGCAAGCTCGCCGAATGCGCCCAATCCTTCGATGCAACCGTGACCGTGTGCAAGGTCAGCACCGGAGAACAGGTCACCGCGTGCTCTATCATGGGCCTGCTCATGCTCGCGGCCTCCAAGGGCGACAGCCTGACCCTGACCGCCACGGGCCCCGATGCCGCCGCCGCGCTGGAGACCCTGTCCGGCATGATCGCGGACGGCTTCGGCGAGGATCACTGACCGGCGCCCGGCACCACATCAAAACATAAAGATTTCTTTATATGGATCTTGCTCCGTCTGCCGTCATCGGCTAGAAGCAGACCGGCGTGAAAGGGCGTGCGCGGGACGTGCGCCGTCACGGCCCGATGGCGGGGCTGCCAGAGAGCCATCCCGCCGGCGCAGCCGAAGCCGGATCCTGAACCCGGACCGCGCGCCCGATCATTCATCGCGCTCAATTGCAGGAGTTTCCATGACTTTCACCGACTATAAGGTGGCGGATATCGGCTTGGCCGATTGGGGCCGCAAGGAAATCGCCATTGCCGAGACCGAAATGCCCGGTCTGATGGCGCTGCGCGAAGAATACGGCCAGGACCAGCCGCTCGCCGGCGCGCGCATCACCGGCTGTCTGCACATGACCATTCAGACCGCCGTGCTGATCGAGACCCTGACCGCGCTCGGCGCCGAGGTCCGCTGGTCGTCGTGCAACATCTTCTCGACCCAGGATCAGGCCGCTGCGGCCATCGCCGCCGCCGGCATCCCGGTCTTTGCCTGGAAGGGCGAGACGGAAGAGGAATACTGGTGGTGCGTCGAACAGACCGTCAAAGGTCCGGACGGCTGGCACCCGAATATGCTGCTGGACGACGGCGGCGACCTCACGGGCCTGATGCACCAGAAATATCCGCAGCTTCTGGAGGACGTGAAGGGTGTGTCCGAGGAGACCACCACGGGCGTTTTGCGGCTCTATGAAATGGCGAAGGCCGGCACGCTGAAAATGCCGGCGATCAACGTCAACGACAGCGTCACCAAGTCGAAATTCGACAATCTCTATGGCTGCCGCGAGAGCCTCGTGGACGGCATCAAGCGCGCCACCGACGTGATGCTCGCCGGCAAGATCGCCGTGGTGTGCGGCTTTGGCGATGTCGGCAAGGGCTCGGCCGAGTCCCTGCGCAGCCAGGGCGCCCGCGTCATGGTCACCGAGATCGATCCGATCTGCGCCCTTCAGGCCGCCATGGAAGGCTATCAGGTCGTCACCATGGACGAAGCCGCGAAGCATGCGGACATTTTCGTCACCGCGACCGGCAATAAGGACGTGATTACCGTCGATCACATGCGGGACATGAAGGACCGCGCCATTGTCTGCAATATCGGCCACTTCGACTCCGAAATTCAGATCGAAGCGCTGCGCAATTACACATGGCACAATGTGAAGCCGCAGGTCGACGAGATCGAATTTCCGGACGGCAAGCGCCTGATCGTGCTGGCCGAAGGCCGCCTTGTGAATCTCGGTTGCGCCACCGGCCACCCGAGCTTCGTGATGAGCGCGTCCTTCACCAATCAGGTGCTGGCGCAGATCGAGTTGTGGAAGAACCACGGCAAATATGACAGACAGGTCTATGTGCTGCCCAAGCATCTCGACGAGAAAGTCGCCGCGCTGCACCTGCCGCGCCTGAATGCTCAGCTCACCGAGCTGTCCAAGGATCAGGCCGATTATCTCGGCATTCCGGTGACCGGCCCGTTCAAGCCGGAACACTACCGGTACTGATGATCGGCTGGGCCGCCAAGCGGTCCGGACAATAAAAAAGAAAGCCGCTCTGCCATTCGGCGGAGCGGCTTTTTTGTCTGCAAGTGCGAGCCTGTCAGGCCGCCGCTTTGTCGCCGCCCTTGGTCATCTGTTTCCACAGATACCACATCGCAAACACAGCCGGGATGTAGTAGAGGAACACGAAGATCGCGATGGTCCGCATACTGTTCGACGTCAGACCAAAATACAGGATCGTGGGCAGATCGATCAAATCCGTGAACAGCCGGATAAAAATCAAAATAAAGAGCATCGGCGCGCTTCCGAGCACAAAGGCGATGATGAACCCAAAGCCCACGGCGAGATTGCGCGCCGCATAGATGAAGGCCGCCTGATTGATCTCTTCGGCTCCCGCGCCGCCCATAAAGGGCGGAAAAGTCAGCGCGACATAGGGGCCGATAAACATCGGCAGGGTCTCAAGGATAATGATGATCGTCAGCCACCAGGGTATTGCAATTCTCATAGCCCACCTCAAAAGTGCTATTTAAGACACGTCCGGGACCGCACCGGCGCCTGAGTAAGCGCCGGCGCGGCGGCCCTGTTACTCCAGACTCGACCCGCTCTCTTGAACCTGATCGACAACCCGCTCAATCGCGGCAGCGATCTCCACGGGAACCTCTTCCTGCAGAAAATGACCGGCCTGCGTCTCCGTAACCCGCGCACCGGGAAAGTTCCGCTTCATGCGCTCAAGCATTCCGCCCAGAATCGGATCGTTCATGCCCCAGACGATTTCCACGGGAATATCCAGGTCTTCCATGTACCGCTCGATCTCCCGCAATTGCTCCGAACTCGGCTCATCGGGACTGTTGGGGACCATGCGCATCAAAGCCAGCGGGGCCTTGGCATTGCCGCTTTCCCATACGGGCCGCCCATAGAGAGCCGCCACATCAGGCGGGAAGGAGTCCGGATCGCCTTGCGCTTGGTAGAGTTGATCGTAGAGGGAGACGATCACCTCAAACA
>CAZHDI010000022.1:13348-42547 GCA_964531285.1 uncultured Alphaproteobacteria bacterium
GCCGTATGCTGACTTGCCGGGACCTTGGTCGAAAAGCCCAGGCCAACCATGGTCGGCATGATCAAGCGGAGACGATCCGTAGGCAGCTCCGCGGCGACCTTCCGATACAAGAAGCCCGATGTCGGATTGCCATGCACCAGAAGTACGGGAAACCCGGTCCCGACTTCGAGCATATGGATCTTGATCCCCGGCTCCACCTCGATGAAGTAACTCTTGTAATCGTCGGTCACCCGTTCCGCTGCATAATCGGGCAACGTAAAGGCTTCGAACGTCCCGGCTGCCAGACTGACGGTCCCCTCCCCCTCAGGCACCACCATGGGCCCATCGCGGGTGATCATCCAACCGAAAATAAGGCTGCCGATGACGATCGCCGCCATCAGACCAAGTACAATCCGTTTCATTGTTGTCATTTCCCTCTCTGTATACGGATGGATCACCCGCTTTGCCAGACACCCTTGAATGGGCCGGCCCGGGATCGGCCCAGGGACCGACCGCGGTCAGGCCAACGGTCCTTAATCGTCCTGATTGAACACCGGCCGGCGCTTCTCCAGAAACGCCTTGAAGCCCTCGCGCGCATCGGCCGTCGCATAGTTGAGCCGCACGGCTTTGCGCTCATCGGCCAGCGATTCATGCAGGCTCTTGGTCTCGTAGCCGACCACGCAATCCATCACACCCTTGACGGCAAATCGCGGCATGGCCGCCAGCTCCTGTGCCAGGGCAATGGCACGATCCTTCAACTCGGCAAGCGGCCAGACCTCATTCACGAGGCCAATCCTCAAGGCCTCGGGACCCGAAATCTTCTTTGCCCGGAGGATTAAATCGAGCGCATGATCCCGGCCGACACACCGCGGCAGGCGCGCCGAACCGCCCCAGGCCGGCACGGTGCCCAGATCCATCTCCGGCAAACCGATCTGCGCGCCCTCTTCGGCAGCCAACCGGAAATGGCAGGCCAGCGGCAGTTCCAGACCGCCGCCCAGGCAATACCCGAACAGCGTGGCGATCGCCGGCTTGCCCATGGTCTCGATCTGCTCGAGAACCCGAAGGCGCTGATCGAAAATGCCGTCAAGGCTGCCCTTGGCTTTGATCCCCTCGGGAATCTGTTTGAGATTCATGCCGACCGAGAAATTCTCATCGCCCTCGGCCGTGAACACCACCGCCCGCACACCGGTATCCTTGGCCAGGTCTCTGACCACGGTCTCAAGCTGGTCCATGAACTCAATGGTCATCCGATTGTGTGGCGCATCGTTGATGGACACGATCGCAACGGCGCCGCGGCGCTCGAGAAGTAAGGGGTCGGACATGTTTACCTCCACTGGTCGAACATAAATGGTCATGACACTGACGAGTGTCTGACCGGATTTTCTCTCCGCATGCGGCTCACTTTGCGAAGGCCTCCATCACCGGCTCGTGAACAGCGTTTCACAGCCCGTCCCGTCCAGGACCTGATCGACCCGCAAGCGCGCCACATCCGGAAGCGCCGCATATGCCTCCCTCAGCCAGCGCAAACACTTCGCCTGATAGACAAAGGGCTCCTGGACCCAGCGTTGCCCGTCAACTTCGCAGTCGACCCGCTCCGATTTCTGCTCGATGGCGGCCGCGTTACCGAGCATGAACGGCGCATAGACCCGGCCGATTT
The DNA here is from genome assembly GCA_964531285.1 of uncultured Alphaproteobacteria bacterium. GTDB lineage: Bacteria > Pseudomonadota > Alphaproteobacteria > JAJFIK01 > JAJFIK01 > CAZHDI01. The sequence continues at coordinate 14,985 of CAZHDI010000022.1, forward strand.
CGCTAAGCAGCGCCATGAGCGTGGCGGGCGGATCGGATAAATCGACCCAATCGTCATCGCTCACGTCCATCCCGCTGATGTCCTCAAGCCGTTCCGTCCACGCATAGGCGCGCGGCGCGATGTCCAGGGCGATCTGAGCGGGTGTGGGGTCGGTGATCACCAGCATGGTCATCTGGCCGTAACAGGCGAAGTCGCCCGCACCGGGCCGGTGACCCAGCAGATAAGGCTGGGCCTGGATATGCGCATCGAAGATCTTCAGATAGCGGTGCCAACTGGCTTCGATGACCGGACCGGTGATGTCGTTCGAGCCGACCACACCGATGCGGGAGATCTGACGTTCGGCGATCATCTTTTCGGCCTGATCGCCCTGTTCGCGGGTCATGTGCATAAGCCGCCCAAAAGGCATGTAGGCACTCGCCTTCTTCGTATCCGGCGCATTGGACCAGCGGTAATGGAACATGCATTTGCTCAGCCACTCATCGCCATAATCCTCGATGAGCAGATCGATGAAGCGAAGGGCCGGATCGGCCGGACGCAAGGGGCGCGCGGCATAGGCCTTCTCAAGATGATCGAGGATCGGCGTTGTATCCGACATGGCCGATGACGGCGCACCATCCGCGCCGGGGAGGACCAGATAGGGCACGAGCGGGAGGGGCCGATCGGGCAAGGCGGCGGCTTCTTTGCTGCCGATGATGACAAACCGATAGGGAATGCGGCGATAGCGCAGGGCCGCGCGCAGTTTTCTCGTATACGGCGATGCCCCGATCCCGACCAGCCAGAGATCATGACCGTTGCTCATGCTGGCCCCTCCTCTCCCTCGACGGGACCGATGACGCAAACCGGCCCCCGGCCCCCCGGCCTCATGGCGGACGCTTCCAGGCGCCGGAATTAATTCATGTCATTAACTCTGGCAAAAATGACTGGGCAAGGGAAGCGCGAATTGGGCGGTGGGCGTACCCGGCCATGAGGCTTACGGGCGGTCTTTGCCCTGCGCCCCCCGCTCGGACTGAACAGCGGCGCCGCAACGCCGGCCAGTGCATAAGCGCGGATGCAGTGAGAACCGTTTGGGATCGCCCGTCCGCACGGGAGAGCCGGGCTGTGGGTCGGGCCGCGGGTGGAGAGGAGGCCGCGCCCTCCTCCGGTCCCGCTCAAGCCCTTGACGCGACTCACCTTCTCCGCGCGCGGAGAGTCCGCGTCCGGAAAGGACTCGACTCGACCTATTCCTGCGAATCGTCAACATGAAGGACGCTGTTCAAAGCAATGACGCAAAAAATGAAAGACCCTGTTAAGATTTAGGGATCGCTTTTTAATGAGATCCGTATAATCGAGGTGATTCGTTTCTCGCCATTGCAGGGCGCACCTCATGTCAGATGCCACCATCCAATGGATTGTCACCTCCGGGTCCGTCCTATTCGCGGTCGCCACCACCGTGTGGGCCGTATACGAAGGACTCCGCCGCCGGACGATCGCGCAAAGCTGGACCCAGGCCCGCCGGGTCATGGAAGCGACCATTTCGCGCGCTGACATTCTCTTTCAGTCCGACCCCGACCTCACCCTGATCTGGGCCGATGCCCCGGCCCGGCGCCATGAGGCGCACACAAGCTTTCCGGCGCCGGATCATATATTGGGCCGCGGGCGCGCCCTGGATCTCGGCGGTGAGACCGGCCCATCGGACGGGAACGATACAGCCATCGACCCGGCTGACAGCACGGCCCGGTTCGACCGCTTCCTGACCACCCTGGACGACGAGTCGCGCACCCGCTTCGCCCAGGCCGTGGACCAGTTGCGCAGCGACGGCTCCAGCTTCACCCTGACACTGACCGGGCGCCACGGCCATGAGGTGGAAGCCTCCGGCCGTCCGGCGGCGGCCCAGACGGTCGTCCGCCTGCGGGATGTTTCCCCGGAGCGCGCCGAAATCGAACGTCTGTCCAGCCTTCTGCGCGAGGCCGAACAGGACCGCGCCGCCTTTGCCGATATGCTGGACCGCGCGCCGGTGCCCATGTGGCGGCGCCGGAACCATCAGCTGGTTTGGGTCAACGAGGCCTATGCCGCCGCCGTCGATGCCGAGACCCCCGATCAGGCCGTTGCCGAGCGCCGCGAACTGGAAGCGTCCGAACGCTCCATGAGCGCGGTTGCCGTGCGGGCCAACGAAGTGCAGACCAAGCGGCGTTATGTAGTGATCGGCGGCCAGCGCCGGGCGATGGATCTGATCGCGGTGCCGGCGGGCGAGGATGCCGGTGGTCTGGCCATCGACATGTCGGCGGTCGATGACGCGGAACAGCAGCTTGAACGCCATATCGATGCGCATAAGGCCACGCTCGACAAGCTGAGCACCGGGGTCGCCATCTTCGGCGCCGACCGGCGGCTCGTCTTCTTCAACGATGCCTATGTCCAGATGTGGGGGCTTGACCGCCGCTGGCTGGAGACCGCGCCCGACGACGGCGAGATCCTGGATCTGCTGCGCGAACGCCGCCGCCTGCCCGAACAGGCTGATTTCACGTCCTGGAAGGCCGAGCGCCTTGCGCAGTACACGGAAGTGGCGGACGGGGACGAAACCTGGCACCGGCCGGACGGGCGTATCCTGCGGGTCGTCACGCGCGCCCACCCCTTCGGCGGGCTGACCTATCTCTTTGAAGACGTCACGGACCAGATCAGCCTGGAAAGCTCCTACAACACCTTGATCAACGTGCAGCGGGTCACTTTGGACCATCTGCGCGAGGGTGTGGCGCTGTTCGGATCGGACGGACGCATGAAGCTGGTCAATGCGGCCTTCACCGAACTCTTCGACATCGATCCCGGGGCGCTGGGCGGCGAGCCGCATATCGCGCATCTGACCAAGGTCTGCGACACCAAGCTGGCCGCGGATCAGCTTCAGGCGGGCGGTGCCTGGCGGCGCATCGTCGCGCGGGTCACCACGGTCGGCGGCGACGAGGATGACGCCCTGGGACGCCTTTTGTTCCGGGACGGGCGGATCCTGGAATTCGCGACCGAGGCCCTGCCGGACGGGCGCACCCTGATCACCTTCCTCGATGTCACCGACACCGCGCGCATCGAACAGGCCCTGCGCGAGCGCAACGAGGCTTTGGAGACGGCGGACCGGCTGAAATCGGAATTCATCTCCAATGTCTCCTACCAGCTCCGCACACCGCTCAATTCCATCATCGGCTTTGCCGAGATGATGGACAGCGGCATGGTCGGCGACCTCACCGACCGGCAGAAGGAATACACCGGCGACATTCTCCAGGCCTCGGATCAGCTGCGCGACCTGATCAACGACATTCTGGATCTCGCCATGATCGAAGCGGGCACATTGTCGCTGGATCTGGGCAGCGTCGATATCGCCGATCTGCTCGACAATGCCCGCCAGGTGGCGGTCAGCCGGGCCGCCGATGCCGAACTCACCGTGCTGGTCGAGCACCCCAAGGATATCGGCATGATCGTCGCGGACGAGCGGCGCCTGCGGCAAATCCTCTTTAATCTGACCTCGAACGCGTTCCATTTCACCGAGCCGGGCGGCACGGTGACCATCGGCGCGGCCCGCACGCGGGGCGGCATCGACCTGTGGGTCGCCGATACCGGCACCGGAATCCCCGCGGACTACAAGGATCAGGTGTTCGACCGCTTCGCCTCCCATGGCGGCAAGCGCCGCGGCGCCGGGCTGGGCCTGTCGCTTGTCAAAAGTTTCATGGAATTGCACGGCGGCGGCGTGACACTGGAGTCAGAACCGGATAAGGGTACGCGGGTTATCTGCCACTTGCCCGACAATCCCATGATTGCCGGACAGGCGGCGGAATAGCGTCTTGAGGCCGCGCACCGCTGGCCGCCAGACCATCCGACGGGGGAGCGTGTCGTTCCGGGGCCGGCTGGCCGTGGGCGGGCCCGCGCTATGCGCCGTCGGACAGCGATGGCGGCAGGGCCGGTGCGGCGTCACCGGTCGAGATCGTCATCCGTCGTGATCCTCCGGCATCCGCAATTCCGCCACTCAGCAAAGAGCCGATAACTCCCGACAGCAACGGGAGACGGGAGAGCTTTATGACCCTGACGGGTTTTGAGAGCGCGAGCGCCCTGGCCGCCGATATCAAGGCTGGCCGGCTGACCGCGACCGAACTTCTAGACTCGGTGAATGCGCGGATCGACCGGCTCAACGGATCGGTCAACGCCGTGGTCGCGCGCGCGCTGACCCTGGCACGCCACCGGGCCCAGGAAACCGACCTCGCGATCGAGCGCCGCCACCCGCCCGGGCCGCTCGCCGGCCTGCCGATCACCATAAAGGACAGCATCGAAGTGGCCGGCCTGCCCACAACCTCGGGCACGCTCGGGCTGATGCGCCATCGCCCGCTGGCCCACGCCCCGGCGGTCGCCCGGCTGGCCGATGCCGGCGCGACGATCCTGGGCAAGACCAATCTGCCGGCCTTTGCCGGGGACTATCAGACCTACAACAAGGTGTTCGGCCCGTGCCGGAACCCGTGGGATCCGGCACACACGCCAGGCGGCTCCTCCGGCGGGTCGGCGGCAGCGGTCGCGGCGGGCCTGACTCCGCTCGATATCGGCAGCGATCTCGCGGGCTCGGTCCGGCTCCCGGCGCATTATTGCGGCATCTACGGCCATAAACCGTCCTTCGGCGTGGTCCCCACGGCGGGCCATGTGCCACCGCCGCCTAATCTGAGCGGCCGGCCCGATATCGCGGTGTTCGGCCCCCTCGCCCGCTCAGCGGACGATCTGGATCTGGCGCTCGGCGTGATGGCCGGACCCGACGGGGCGGAGGCCCGCGCCTGGCGGCTTGATTTGCCCGCGCCCCGGGGCACGCGGCTCCAGGATCTTCGGGTGGCGCATTTCTTCGAGGACCTCAACCTGCCGCTCGACCGGGAGAGCCTGGCACTGCTCGACGCCTGTGTCGATGCGCTGGCCATGGCGGGCGTCGGCAAGCTGACCCACGGCAAGCCGGACTTCGCCTTCGGGTCCGTGCGCGATACCGGGCATACGCTCATTCAAGCGATGATCGGCGCCGGTCTTCCGGACGGAGAGTATCGCACCTTGAAAGCCGCCGGCGCGCTCGTGCCGCCCATCGGCCGCCAGAACCGGTTCAAGCGCCGCGCGGCCCAGAACATCACCGCAAGCTATCGGGACTGGAACATCGCCAACACGGCCCGCCATCAGATCCGCGCGGCCTGCGAGACGTTCTTTCAGGACCATGATGTTCTGCTGCTGCCCGTGGCCCCCACCGCCGCGCCCTTGCGCGATGAGACCACCTCGGTCGCCGACCGGACAATCAACGTCAACGGCGTGACCTATCCGGCCTTCGCGCAAGGCGACTGGTGCATGCTGGCGAGCCTTGCCTATCTGCCGGCCACCATCGCGCCTATCGGACGCACCAAGGACGGCCTGCCCATCGGTGTACAGATCGTCGGGCCGTTCCTGGAAGACCGCACGACCATCGCCATGGCCAAATACCTCGCCGATGTCGTCGGCGGCTACGAGGCCCCGCCCGGGTTTGGATGAGGCGGCACCTCAGGACCGCCTCGACGGATAATCCACCTACGCCGCTTCGCCGCGGGCCGGATAGTTGTTCGGGATTGCGTAATCAAGCCCCTGGAGCAGGTCTGCGAAATGCGGGCGGGCGAACGGCATTGAATTAACGATGGACAGATAGAGCGTGCCGTCAGGCCGCACCAGAAACACGCCGGGTTCGGCGAATTCCGGCGTCTCGTGATCGCCGATAGCATGGGAGATGAACAGACCCCAGGCGCGCGCATCGGCCAGCTTGAGATCGTAGCCGATGGTCAAATTCTCGATGCCCCAATCGGCCTTGGTCTTTTCGGCCCGTTCCGCATCGTCCGTGGACACCGCGATGACCTGGACACCGCGCTCCTTGAAGTCGCCGAGCTTACGGTCGAGATCGCGCAGGTATGGTTTACAGATCGGACAATGCAGACCGCGATAGACCACAATCATGGTGAAATGGTCCGGCGACTGATCTTCCAGGCGCCAGTGGCTGCCGCCGACCGTGGGCAGATCGAGCGGCGGTACGGGATTACGCGGCAATAGGCGGGTCATGAAAGCCTCCCATGGTTGCAGAATACCTGCATGTCACATGGGAGGTTAACGGTCCGATGAAAAGCACCTTGCCGTGAAGAACAGCCGGGGGCTGGCTCAGTGCTGGGTGGCGGGCGTGGTGACCACCAAGCCCTCAAGCTCGTCCGACACGGTGATCTGGCACGACAGGCGCGAGTTCGGGCGCACATCCTCGGCAAAATCGAGCATGCTTTCTTCCATGCCCTCCGGCTTGCCGACCTTTTCCATCCAGGCGTCATCCACATAGACATGACAGGTCGCGCAGGCGCAGGCACCGCCGCAATCGGCATCGATGCCCGGGATCAGGTTCTTAACCGCCCCTTCCATAACCGTCGTGCCGTTGGGCACGTCGATCTCGCGGCGGGTCCCGTCATTGTCGACATAAGTGATCTTCGCCATGGCCTTAACCGTCTCCCATGCTCACAGCGCGCAGTGCGGCGCGCGCCCAGTCTAACCCAAAACGTGACGCTGCCGTCACCAATTTCAAGAAGCGTTCTATCTCAGCCGGCCTCGGCGCCCAACTGTTTCATGCCGATCCCGGTGTCGGCGAGGCGGTCCGGGGCGATACGGGCGCGGGCCTGGATCAGCTTTTTGCCCACCATGAATTCCGGCACGGCATTGACCGCATCGACCGCGATCACCACACCGTCCTTCAGATAAAAGGCAGCAAAAGTCCGGCTGGCCGGATCACCGCGCAGAACAAGCTTGTCGTAGCCCTCGGAGAGCCCGGCGATCTGGAGCTTCAGATCGTACTGGTCGGACCAGAACCAGGGCACCTCGTTGTAGGGCCGTGGATGACCGGCAATGTCGGCCGCGGCGGCCTTGGCCTGATCAATGGCGTTTTGCACCGATTCCAGGCGGATGCGCCGGCCCACCAGATCGCTCGGATGATTGGCGCAATCCCCGATGGCATAGATCGAGGGGTCCGCGGTGCGCCCATGGTGATCGACGACGATGCCGTTTTCGCAATCGAGGCCCGCGTCCTGGGCCAGTTCCACATTCGGCAGAATGCCGATGCCGATAATCGCGAAATCCGCCGACAGCCGGGTGCCGTCCGCACAGACCACGGCCTGAAGGCGCCCGGAGCCGTCATCCTCAAAGCCCGACACGCGGGTCTCAAGGCGGATATCGACGCCGGCATCCCGGTGAACGGTCTGGAAGAAGTCCGACATTTCCGGCGCCGTCACCCGGGCCATCACGCGGGACTCCATCTCAAGAACCGTGACATCGATCCCGGCCTTCACCGCCACCGCCGCCACTTCCAGGCCGATATACCCGGCCCCGACGATCACCAGCTTCCTGCCGGGCTCGAAATGGGCATGGATCGCAGCGACATCGGCGATGCCGCGCAAGTAATGGACGCCCGCCAGATCCTCACCCGGCACCGGCATGCGGCGGACCCGCGAGCCCGTGGCCAGCACCAGCGTGCCGTAGGGAAGAACCGTGCCGTCATCCAGCGCGACCGTGCGCGCTTCCCGGTCCACGGTTTCCGCCCGGCGGCCCAGCAGCAGTTGGGCGCCCGTCTCGGCGAAAAACGCCTCCGGTTTGATGTACAGGCGCTCCAGTTCAAGCTCGCCGGACAGGAATTTCTTTGACAGCGGCGGTCGCTGATACGGCGGATGGGGCTCGTCACCGATCAGAGTGATCGGTCCGCTAAAGCCCTCCTGGCGCAGGCTGGCGATCAACTGGCCGGCCGCCTGGCCGCCACCGACAATGACGACTGACTCTGTCATGAGGCTTGAATACGTCCGGTTTGGTTAGCGGGTGCTGAAATCGAAGGCCGTACTATTGAACCTTCAGCCCGGGCACGCAAACCCAATTCGCGCCCGCCTATTCTACAGGTCTATTGCGTCAAATCGCGCGCGCTTCGCGGTTGCGCCGCCCCCGGGCGCAGGCGCACAGTGCGCCCCGACACCGGACAGCCCATTCTTCGAGTATGTGACGGAGAGGACCATGGAAGTCGACTCACTGGCCTTGCTGCTGGCCCGCGCGCAATTCGCCTTCACGGTGTCGTTCCACATCATCTTTCCGGCCTTCACCATCGGTCTGGCCAGTTATCTGTTGGTGCTTCTGGCGGTCTATCACGCCAGAAAGGACGAGGCCTATCTGAGCCTCTACAAATACTGGTCGAAGATCTTCGCCCTGTCCTTCGGCATGGGCGTCGTTTCGGGCCTCGTGATGAGCTACCAGTTCGGCACCAATTGGGGGCCGTTTTCGGAACGCGCCGGAGCGGTGCTCGGCCCTTTGCTCGGCTATGAGGTCTTGAGCGCGTTCTTTCTAGAGGCCGGGTTTCTCGGGATCATGCTGTTCGGGCGCGAACGGGTCGGGCCGGTTCTGCATTTCGTCGCCACGCTGATGGTCGCGGTGGGGACGCTGATTTCCGCCTTCTGGATCCTCTCGGCCAATAGCTGGATGCACACCCCGGCCGGCTTTTCGGAAGTCGATGGCGGCTGGGTGCCGGACGACTGGATGGCGGTGATCTTCAACCCGTCCTTCCCCTACCGGTTCGCCCATATGACGCTGGCGGCCTATCTGACCACCGCACTGGTCGTCGGCGGGGTCGGCGCCTGGCATCTGCTCAAGGACACCACCTTCCGCCAGGGCCGGATCATGCTCTCCATGGCCATGTGGATGGCCGCCATCGTCGCGCCGATGCAGCTGGTGGCCGGGGATCTCCACGGGCTCAACACGCTGGAGCATCAACCGGCCAAGGTCGCCGCGATGGAAGGCCATTGGGAAACCCAGCGCGGCCAGCCGCTATATCTGTTCGGCCTGCCCGACATGGAGGCCGAGGAAACCAAATACGCGGTCGGCATCCCCAAGCTCGGCAGCTTCATCCTGACCCATGACTGGAACGGCGAGACCAAGGGCCTGAAAGAATGGGCGCCCGAGGACCGGCCGAACGTCCCCATCGTGTTCTGGAGCTTCCGGATCATGGTCGGGCTGGGCATGCTGATGATCCTGATGGGCGCGGTGAGCCTGTGGCTGAGGGTCCGGGGCAGGCTTTATGAAACGACCTGGTTCCTGCGGGCCGCCCTTGTCATGGGCCCCATGGGCTTTGTCGCGGTCCTGGCCGGATGGTTCACCACGGAGGTCGGCCGGCAGCCTTATGTGGTCTACGGACTAATGCGCACCAGCGAAGCGGTCTCGCCGATCGCCACGCCCGGTGTGGCCACCTCGCTCGCGGTCTTCGCGGTTGTTTATTTCATCGTGTTCGGCGCGGGCACCTATTACCTCCTGCGCATGATGGCCAAAGCCCCGGGCGATCCGGCGGCGGAAGGTCCCGACAAGGGGACCCCGGTACGCGCGGCGGGTGTCACCCCGCTGCCGGCCCTCGGCAAACCCCGGGAAGGAGCCGCGTCATGACCATCGATCTGCCGTTGATCTGGGGTCTGCTGATCGCCACGGCGGTCCTGATGTATGTTGTACTCGACGGGTTCGATCTGGGGATCGGCATGCTGTTCCCGTTCCTGAAAACCGATGAGGACCGGGATGTGGCGATGAACACCATCGCGCCGGTCTGGGACGGCAACGAGACCTGGCTCATTCTCGGTGGCGGCGGGCTCTTCGCCGTGTTCCCCCAAGCCTATTCGCTGATCATGACCGCCATGTATGCCCCCGTGATCGCCATGCTGCTGGCGCTGGTGTTCCGGGGCGTGGCGTTCGAATTCCGGTTCCGCGATCCGGCGCACCGGCCGATCTGGGATCTGGGCTTTCAGCTCGGCTCGCTGGTGGCGACCTTCTGTCAGGGGATCATTCTGGGCGCGTTCATTCAGGGCATTCCGGTCGAGAACGGCGCTTATGCCGGTAACTGGTTCACCTGGCTCACGCCGTTCAGCTTCTTCACCGGCTTTGCGCTGGTTGCCGGCTATTCGCTCCTGGGCGCGGCCTGGCTGGTCATGAAAACCGAAGGCGATCTCCAGGCCTTCTGCAACGAGGCGCTTGGCCCCCTGACCCTGGCGACGGTGGCCGGAATCGGCATTGTCAGCCTGTGGACGCCGCTGCTGAATGAAACCATCGCCGCGCGCTGGTTCTCCCTGCCCAATCTGATCTTTTTCTCGCCCGTGCCGCTGCTGGTTCTGGCCATGACGGCGCTGCTCTTGCGCGCCCGCGCCCGGGGCCAGGAGGTCATGCCGTTCCTCTATGCGCTCGGCCTGTTCCTGCTGTCCTTTGTCGGCCTTGCGATCAGCCTCTATCCGACCATCGTCCCGCCGGACATTACGATCTGGGACGCCGCGGGTCCGGATGCGAGCCTCAGCTTCCTTCTGGTCGGCACGGTCGTCCTGCTGCCCATGGTGCTCGGCTACACCGCCTATGCCTACTGGGTGTTCCGCGGCAAGGTCCGCCCCGGCGATGGCTACCACTGAGAAAACCATGCCGGACGGGCTCAAAAAGGCGCTTTGGTTCATCGGTTTGTGGCTGGCCGGCGTCCTGGCCCTCACCGCCGTCGGCATGGTCATCCGCTTGGCGCTTGGCCTGTGACCGTCCAGCCCTGATGCCGCCCCATTAATGGGCGAGCACATCGCCTGTTCCAGGACAGGCGGATCCATGGCCGATCATTTCGAAACATCGTTCCGGGTCGAGGATGAGACAGGGACAGGCGCGCTCGCCGCCCGTCTCGCCGCGCATCTGCGGCCCGGCGACACCATCGCGCTGGAGGGCACGTTGGGCGCCGGCAAAACCGCCTTTGCGCGCGCCCTGATCCGCGCCCTCACATCGGCCGATGAAGACGTGCCGAGCCCCACCTTCACCCTGGTTCAAACCTACCCGGCGGCCGATTTCGAGATTTGGCACTTTGATCTTTATCGAATCAGTGATTCGTCTGAGGTGCTGGAGTTGGGATGGGACGAAGCCCGCGCGCAGGTTGCGCTGGTCGAATGGCCGGATCGCCTGGGCACGCTTGTGCCGGCGGACGCGCTCCGGGTTGACCTGATCCCTGACCCTGGCACCTTTGAGGCGCGGCAGATCCGGCTCACCGGTGCCGCGGATCCCTGGATCACCCGCTTGAGCACGCTGTAACCCCATGGCCATGACCGCCGATCCCGCCCGGGCCGCTGCCCGCATCGCCTTTATCCAAGCCCATGGCTGGCCGGCCGAGGCCATCGCGCCCCTGGCCGCCGACGCCTCGACGCGGGCCTATTACCGGCTGACTGACGCGGGCCGCCGCGCCGTTCTCATGGACGCGCCCACAAACACCGAGAGCGCCGCCTGCCCGCCGGACGCCGATGCCGAGACCCGGCGCGCCCTGGGCTATAACGCGCTCGCCCGCCTTGCCGGTCCCGACAGCCGTCCCTTTGCCGCCATCGCCTCCTTCCTGAAGGGCCAGGGGCTTGGCGCCCCGGACATCCTGGCGGCGGATTTCGACCAGGGATTCCTGCTCCTTGAAGACATGGGCGATGCGCTGTTTGCCCGCGTCGCCGCTCAGGGTACGGATGTCACGCCGCTCTATGAAGCCGCCATCGACACCCTCGTGCATCTCCACCGGGCGGATGTGCCGGACGGGCTTCCCGCCGGCAATGGCGATACCGTTCCCGTGCTGAGCTATGATGCCGTGGCCCTCAATGTCGAACTCGATCTGCTCCCCGAGTGGTATCTGACGGCGCTGACCGGCAATCCCACGGCCCCGGATGTCGCAGCGGCGTTCCGCGCGGCCTTCGCCCCGCTCCTGGCCCGGATCCAGACCGGCCGCCCCGTTCTGGTCCTGCGGGATTATCACGCGGAAAACCTGCTCTGGCGGCCCGCGCATGACGGACTGGGCCGGGTCGGCTTGCTGGATTTCCAGGACGGTTTGGCCGGCCATCCGGCCTATGATCTCGTTTCGCTGCTGACCGACGCCCGCCGGGATGTGGACCCGGCCCTCGCCGAAGCCATGCGCGCCCGCTACCGGGCCGCGCGGGCCGGCGATCCCGGCTTCGATCCGGACGCGTTCGATGCCGCCTATGCCATCCTCAGCGTACAGCGCAATACCAAGATCCTCGGGATCTTTGCCCGGCTGTGGCGGCGCGACGGTAAACCGGCTTATCTCGCCCATATCCCCCGGGTCTGGGCCCATGTCGAGGCGGGCCTTGCCGACCCTGCCCTGGCGCCGGTGCGCGCCTGGTTCGACACTCATATCCCCGATGCCGCGCGCGGCGATGCCTTGAGCACCGTCCGCGCCCGCGAGACAAGCGCCGCGGCCGCCGCGGCAGGTTAGAGGCCAACGCTCATGAGCCAGCGCCCCACCCATGCGATGATCCTGGCCGCCGGTCTGGGCACGCGGATGCGTCCGCTTACGGATGATCGGCCCAAACCCCTGATCGAGGTGGCGGGCCGCACCCTGATCGACCGGATTCTCGACCGGCTGGAGGCGGCCGGCATTGGCACGGTCGTCGTCAATGTGCACTACATGGCCGACATGATGCGCAGCCATCTGGCCCGGCGCTCCAACCCCCAAATCATGATCTCCGACGAGACGGACGCACTGATGGATTCCGGCGGCGGCATCGTCAAAGCCCTGCCCCATCTGGGCACCGCGCCGTTCATCACCGTGAACGCGGATTCCCTTTGGCTCGAGGATGGATCGCCCAATCTAGAGCGCCTCATTGCCGGATGGAACGCGGATACCATGGATGCGTTGATGATGCTGGCGCCGCTGGAGCGATGCTCCGGCTTCGACGGGCGCGGCGATTTTTTGATGGACGCGGACGGACGGCTGACCCGCCGCCCCAAGGACGGCGGCGCGCCTTATGCCTGGGCGGGCGTCCAACTCATCCGGCCCGGGATGTTCACCGATGCTCCCGAGGGTCCGTTCTCGACCAACAGGATCTGGGACCAAGCGATTGCGGCGAGGCGCCTGATGGGCTTCGAGATGGGCGGGTTCTGGATGCATGTCGGCACGCCCGAGGGCCGCGATACCGCCGAACGCCATGTTCAGGAGGCTGAAGCCGCTGCCGCTCCGCGCCTCGGCGCCCTGCCGTGAGCCCGCCGGCAGCCTGCGGCCTCACGACCATCCCGCCCGGCCGCTCTTTCGTAACCAGCTTGATCGACGGCATCGTAGCCAACTGGCATGATCCGGATGATCCCTTTTGCCTTGCGCGGATCACCATCCTGCTGCCGACCCGGCGTGCCGTCCGCGCGCTGAGGGACGGGTTTCGCCTATGGTCCGAGACGGCTCACGGAACAGCCACCCTTTTGCCCGCCATCCGCCCGATCGGCGATGCGGACGAGAGCGATCTGAGCTTTGCCGGGCCGCCCCTGGACGATCTGGAGCTTGATCCGCCCATCCCACCGGTGCGCCGGCAACTGCTCCTGGCGCACCTGATTCAGCGCTGGACCGCCGCCAAGGATGGGGCACCCGGCCCCTTGCCCCAGGCTGTAAGGCTCGCGGGCGATCTGTCGGATTTTCTCGATACGGTGCAAACGGACGATGCCGATCTGTCCGGCCTTGCGGATCTTGCGCCGGACCGGTTCGCCGCCCATTGGCAGCAGACCATCGATTTTCTGACCATCGTCACCGACTTTTGGCCCGAGATGCTGCGTGAAACCGCCGTCAGCGATATGGCGGTCCGGCGCAACCGTCTGCTCGACGCCCAAAGCGCGGCCTGGCGCGCCCATCCGCCCACGGATCCGGTGATCGCGGCGGGGTCCACGGGCAGTATTCCAGCCACGGCGCGCCTTCTGGATGCGATCCTCACACTCCCCCAAGGCGCCGTGGTTCTGCCCGGGCTCGACCGCGCCATGGACCCCGAGAGTTGGGCGGCGGTGGCGGGCGAGCCAAGCCATCCGCAATATGGGCTTCATCAACTGCTCACCCGGCTCGGCCGGTCACGCGACGACGTTCGCCCCTGGCCCGGGACTGAGACCGATACGCTCCGCACACCGCGGACCGATCTGATCAACGAAGCCCTGCGGCCGGCCAAGACCACCCATGACTGGATGAGCGTCAAGGACCGCATCATACCGGAGGCCGCAGCCGGCCTGACCCGGATCGATGCACCGACGCCGGCCCTGGAGGCACGCACCATTGCGGTCATCATGCGGGAGACCCTGGAGATCCCGAACGCCACCGCCGCACTTGTGACGCCGGACCGGGGTCTGGCGCGCCGGGTGGTTCGCGATCTCCACCGCTGGGGAATCGATGTCGATGATTCCGCCGGAATGCCCCTTTCCCTGACGCCGCCGGCGGTGTTCCTGGGACTGATCAAAACCATTGCGCTGGAGCGGTTCGCGCCGGTCCCGCTGCTGGCCCTGCTCAAGCATCCGCTCACCCGGCTAGGCTTTACCCGCGCCCGGCTCGATGCACTCACCGCGCGCCTGGAGCGCGATGTTCTGCGGGGCCTGAGACCCCGGCCGGGCCTTGAGGGTCTGCGTCTTGCGATCGCGGAGCGCTGTAAGGACGAGGAGCGGGCAGCCCCTTTGACGGCTCTGGCCGATCGTCTTGGCGACGCCTTCGCACCGTTCACCGCCACCATAACCAACGACACCGCCGATCTGGCCGCGTTCGCGGCGGCCCATGGCGAGACGGCGGAACGGATCGCCGAGGACCCCGACAGCGAGACATCCGCGCTGTGGTCCGGCGATGCCGGCGAAGCGCTGGCGGCCTATCTCCAGGACCTCCTGAATGATGGCCGCGACGGCATGGCACTGCGGTTGACCGACTATGCCGCCCTGTTCAGCCTACTGATGGATACGCGCATGGTGCGCGCCCGCACGCCGCGCCATCCGCGCCTGCATATCTGGGGGCCGCTCGAAGCCCGGCTCCAACAGGCCGACACCATGATCTTGGGCGGCCTCAATGAGGGCACCTGGCCGGCTGAGCCCGGCATCGACCCTTGGCTCAACCGGCCCATGCGCGCCGCGCTGGGACTGGCGATGCCGGAACGGCGGATCGGTCAGGCGGCTCATGATTTTGCGCAAATGGCCGCCGCACCTAAGGTGATCATGACCCGTGCGGAGAAGTCCGGCGGTGCCCCGCAAGTCGCCTCCCGGTGGCTTTTGCGGCTGGCCAATCTGCTCGAAGGCGCCGGGCTGACGGACGCTCTGACACCGGCGACGGATTATACCGCCCTTGCCGACCGCCTCAATCATCGTCACCCCCCGCACCGGATCGCCGAGCCCACACCGCGCCCGCCGGTCGAGGCTCGCCCCACGGAATTGCCCGTGACCGATATCGGCAAGCTGATCCGGGATCCGTACGCGGTCTATGCTCGTCGAATCCTGCGCTTGCGCCCCCTCGACGATCTCGACCGTCAGCCGGGCCCGCAAGAACGCGGCACGCTGGTGCACGATATTCTGGAAGGGTTCATCCGCGACCATACCGGTCCGCTGACGGATGATGCGCTCGATGACGTGATGGCACGGGCACGAACCGCATTCGCCCCGTTGCTCGACAGGCCCGGCATCGCCGCATTCTGGTGGCCGCGCTTTGCTCAGGCCATGACCTGGTTCATCGCCAAGGAACGAAGCTGGCGCATGCACGCGACACCGGCGGCGCTCGAAGCCAAGGGCATGCTCCGCCTGCCGCTGTCACACGCCTTCACCCTGACGGCCCGTGCCGACCGTATCGACCGCCTGGACGATGCCAGCTATGCCGTTCTCGACTACAAGACGGGTGCGGCGCCATCCGGTGCCCAGGTGGAAACGGGTCTTGAGCCCCAACTGCCGCTCGAAGCCCTGATCCTGGAACAGGGCGGCTTCGAGGGCCTCGACCCGGCACCTGTCAGTGTTCTGCGATATGTCAGGCTGCGCGGCGGACGCGAGCCCGGCGAGATCCGCGAACCGGTCAAGCCGGGCGCGCCCGTCACAGAGCTGATTGCCGAGACCGCTGACGGCCTCAACCTGTTGATCGAGACCTTCAAAGATCCCAACACGCCCTACCGCTCCAAGCCCCGTGCGCAATTTCAGTCTGCCTACGGCGATTACGATCATCTGGCGCGCTATAAGGAATGGTCCGTCTACACCGGCGGCGAGGACGGGTGAGCGCCATGGCGAAACGCGACATCCCAGAAGATACCCTTCGCGCCCAACGCCGCGCCTCTCATCCGCAAGGCTCATCCTGGGCGAGTGCGAATGCGGGCGCCGGCAAGACATTCGTGCTCACGGCGCGGGTGGCTCGCCTGCTGTTGGCCGGCACCATGCCGGACCGCATCCTGTGCATCACCTACACCAAAGCCGCCGCCGCCGAGATGAAGGCGCGGCTGTTCGGCATGCTGGGCAAATGGTCCACACTGAGTGATAACGATTTGTGGGCGGAGCTGCGCAAGATCGGTGTGGATGAGACCGAGGCGCGCGACCTGACAGCCGCCAGGCAACTCTTTGCGCGCGCGCTTGAAACCCCCGGCGGCCTTAAGATCCAGACCATTCACAGCTTCTGTCAGCTTGTGCTGTCCCGCTTTCCGTTGGAGGCCGGCATTCCGCCAGCCTTCGACATCCTCGACGATCATGCCGGTGCCGTGCTTCTCAGCGAGGCGCGCGATCATGTTCTGACCCGCGCTCTGGACGGCTCGGACGCCCCCCTCAGCGATGCCATCGAGACGATCGCATCGCTCACGGATGAAGGGACATTCGATCAGATCCTCGCCGAAATTCGACAGAAAGCCGCCGTCTTCGAAACAATCGAAGCCCAGAACGGACTGGATCAGGCTTTGGCGCGGCTTCACGATGCGCTGGGTATCGCAGCGGGCACTGACGAGACAACGCTCCTCTTGGATGCGCTCTGCGATCAGGTCCTCGACACGACCGGCATGCGCGCCGCTGCCGCGCAATTGCGTGAGGGCAAGAAGACAGATACCGATCGGGGTGACTGCATTGCCGCTCTTCTGTCGGCGGACGATCGCGCTGCGGCCTATCCCACCTATCGCGAGGCATTCCTCACGCAAAAGGGCGAAGCGAGAAAAACCCTGGCGACCAAGGACCTCGCCGCCGCCCACCCCACCCTCGTCACCGATCTCGAACGCGAACAGGACCGCATTCTCGCGCTGGAAGACCGGCGCCGCGCCGTGCGTCTGGCGCGCAGTACCGGCGCGATGCTGGTCATAGCCAACCGCTATAGAACCGTTTATGGCGATCTTAAACGCCGGCAGGGCGCCTTGGATTACGACGATCTTGTGCGGCATACGCATGCTCTTCTGCATAATGACGGTACCAGTGCCTGGATTCTCTACAAGCTCGACGCAGGGATCGACCATGTGCTGGTCGATGAGGCGCAGGACACGAGCCCCCGCCAATGGTCGATCATCGAACGGCTGACGGAAGACTTTTTCGCCGGGCTTGGCCCCGCCGCCGAAGCCGGCCGGAACCGGACGGTTTTTGCCGTCGGCGATGAAAAACAGTCGATCTACAGCTTTCAAGGCGCGGAACCCGCCGCCTTCGGCCGCATGAAAGCGCATTTCGAGGCCCACAGCGAAGCCGGCGGCGCGGCCTGGGACCCGGTGACTTTAAGCCTGTCGTTCCGCTCGGCCCCGCAGATCCTCCACGCCGTCGATTATGTGTTCGCCGATGAGATCAGCCGGCGGATGGTCACGGGGGCCAATGAGCCGGTCAACCATGATCCCTTGCGCCGTGAAGCCGCCGGCCTCGTCGAGGTCTGGCCGTTGGTGAGCCCGAACGATGCGCCGGGATCGCGGCCCTGGGATGCGCCTCTGGACCGGGAAGGCACCGCGAGCCCGCCGGTTGTACTGGCAACCCGGATCGCCCGGTCCATTGGCGCCCTGTTGAAGGACGCGACCGCGCTGCCGTCGACAGAAAAACGCGCACGCCCCAAAGATGTGCTGATCCTCGTGCGCCGGCGCAATGCCTTTGTCGATACGCTGATCCGCACATTGAAAGAACACCGCATTCCCGTCGCTGGCGCCGACCGTCTTCTGCTTACGGAGCATATCGCGGTCATGGATCTGATCGCGCTGGGGGAATGCCTTCTTCTGCCGCAGGACGATCTAACCTTGGCAACAGTCCTGAAGAGCCCGTTTTTCGACTGGTCCGAGGACGACCTCTACGACCTTGCGCAACCGCGAGAGATGCCGCGGCTCTGGACCGCCCTCGGCGAAGGTGCAGCGGACCGCCCGCTCTGGCGCGCGGCCCATGACCGGCTTTGCCTGATGCGTGAGCGCGCCGGCGTGCTGCCGCCCTTCGAATTTTATGCTTGGCTGCTGGCCGAAAATGACGGCTTCAGCCAGCTTGTCAAACGGCTCGGGATGGACGCCGTCGATCCGATCGAGGAGTTCCTCACCCTGGCCCAGGACCGCGAGGCGCAGGGCCTGACGAGCCTTCAGACCTTTCTCCATGACGTGCGGCGGGATCCGCCGGAGATCAAGCGGGATATGGATGCCGGCGGATCGGGTGACGATCAGGGCGAAGTCCGCATCATGACGGTTCATGGCGCGAAGGGCCTTGAGGCGCCGATCGTGATCTTACCCGATACGACCGCGAAGCCCGATGGCGCCCAGGACGATAAGATCATCACCGCCCCCGAGGACGACCGCCCGGATGAGCGGGCGCCGGTCTTCTGGCCTGTGCGCAAGGATGATGATACCGACGCCAGCGCCGCCTTGCGCGCCGCGCGCGCCAACCGGCGCGAGGCGGAATACCGACGCCTCCTTTATGTTGCCATGACCCGGGCCGAAGACCGGCTCTATGTCTGCGGCTATCACAGCAAACGTCCGCCAGCGGAGGGCTGCTGGTATAGCCTTATAGAAACGGCGCTCAAACCCCATGCCGATCTCGACGAGACAGCGCCGGACGGCCCCGTCATGCGGCTCGGTACGGTGCCGCTCCCGGGCGTGGGTGCTGATGGACCTCCAGCGGAACCGGACAATCCGTTGCCGGAATGGCTTACCAAACCGGCTCCTGTCGATGCCCGCCCGCCGCGCACGCTTGGGCCCTCGCAGATCCTCACGGGGCTGGACGAGGCCGACCCGGGCCCGGTGATCTCGCCCTTGGCCCGGGCGCCGGAGAGCCGCTTCCTGCGCGGCCGGCTCATCCACAAACTGCTTGAGCGGCTGCCGGATCTGCCGCCGGACGACCGCCGGGCCGCGGGTGCCCGCTATCTGCGGCAAGCCGCGCATGGATTCGACGACGCTGAGGCCGATGCCGTCCTGGAGGAAGTCGCCGCGATCATGGACGATCCGGCGTTTGCCCCGCTGTTCGGCCCGGACAGTCGCGCCGAAGTGCCTATTACCGGGCGGCTTGACCGTTTGGGTGACGGCATCGTGATCGACGGCAAGGTGGATCGGCTGGTCATTGACGGCGCGCGCGTGCTGATTGCCGATTACAAGACCAACCGGCCGGCGCCCGTCGATCTCGGCGCTGTCCCGGACGCCTATCTGGTCCAGATGGCGCTTTACCGTGCGCTTCTGCAAGAAGCGCTGCCCGGTCGGCAGATCGCCTGTGCCTTGATCTGGACCGACGGGCCGCACCGGCTCACCCTCCCCGATGCCGCGCTCGACCAGGCGCTGAGCCGCCTCATGTCGGGCCCCGCCGCGCTTCCTTGACGCATCGCGGAGGCGTTCCTAAGTTTCGTGCAGTTCCCGGCGTCCCGGGTGCCCAGACAACCAATTGGCCGCGCGCACCGGACTAACCAACCGGCCTCCAAGGCCTGAGAGCGCCGCCACCCGAGAGGTAAAGGAGACGATCATGGCTTCCACATCGACGAGCGATTCGACTTTCGACACCGACGTTCTCAACGCCGACACGCCCGTGCTTGTGGACTTTTGGGCCGAATGGTGCGGCCCGTGTAAGCAGATCGGCCCCTCCTTGGAAGAAATTTCCGACGAAATGGGCGGTCAGCTGACAATTGCCAAGCTCAACATCGATGAAAATCCGATGACGCCGAACCGCTATGGCGTGCGCGGCATCCCCACCCTGATGATTTTCCAGGACGGCCAGCCGATCGCAACCAAGGTCGGCGCGCTGCCGAAGAGCAAGATCGTCGAGTGGATCAGCGAATCGATTTGACCGGCCGAACGGATATCCGAGACAAGCCCCGCATGTCGGCCGCGGGGCTTTTTTCATCCGTGATCGGCCAAAACCCGGCCAGCCAGATACAGCGATCCGCAGATCAGAATGCGCGGCGCCGGCTCGCCGTCTTCGCGCGCCATTTGCAGGATCCGGTCGATGGCCGCACGGACGTCCGGTGCGGTGCTCGCGGGTAGGTCTCTATCCTGGGCGGCTCGGGCCAGATCGTCCGGATCCGCTGCACCGGCCTCTTCGGCAATTGGCACACAGATGACATGGCGTACCAATCCGCCGAAAACCTCCAGAAAGCCGCGCGCATCCTTGTTGCCCATCATCCCGACGATCAGATAGAGCGCCCGGGGCACGCGCGTGTCGAGATCGGCCAGGGTCTGGCCAATCGCCCGCGCGCCATGCGGATTGTGGCCGCCATCGAGCCAGAGTTCGCCGTGATCGGCGCCCCCGCCGGCAGCCCCCCGCACGCGATCCACCAGCGGCCCGCGCGTCAGGCGCTGAAGCCGGGCCGGCCAGACCGCGCCCGTAAGGCCGCGTTCCATCGCCTCCGTGGACAGATCAAAGCCAGACATCTCGCGCAACGCCGCGATGGCCGTGCCCGCATTTTCGATCTGATGCCGGCCGGTCAGCCGTGGCAGGGGCAAATCCAGAAGCCCTTTTTCGTCCTGATACACAAGACGGCCCTGCTCCTCAAAGGCCATGAACTCCTGACCGAAGAGACTGAGCGGCGCACCGACGTCAATCGCCCGGGCCTCGATGGTGGCGCGGGCTTCATCCGCCTGAGGACCGATCACACCGATCACGCCGCGCTTCAGGATACCGGCCTTTTCACCGGCGATGCTCGTCAGCGTGTCGCCCAAAAAATCCTGATGATCGTAATCGATCGGCGTGATGACCGTCAGCGCCGGCTTATCGATCACATTCGTAGCGTCTAGCCGTCCGCCGAGCCCCACCTCCAAGAGCAGGACATCGGCGGGCTGCCGGGAGAAGGCCAGAAACGCCGCCGCCGTGGTGATCTCGAAAAATGTGATGTCCTGGCCCGTATTGGCCGCTTCGCAGGCGGCGAGAACATCCGCAAGATCGGCATCCGCAATTGGCTGACCGGCAAGCACGATCCGTTCATGGAAGCGGACCAGATGAGGCGAGGTATACTGATGAACGGAATAACCGCCGGCTTCGATCATGGCCTTGAGAAACGCGATCACCGACCCCTTGCCATTGGTCCCCGCGACATGAATCACGGGCGGCAATTTGCGATGGGGATTGCCGAGGGCATCGAGCAGCCGGTAGACACGATCGAGGCTCAGGTCGATGAGCTTAGGGTGAAGGCCCATCAAGCGGTCGAGGATCGGCGTGCTCGCGGGCGTTGCGTATTCGGATCCCGCGGCGGGTCCGCTCATGGCGCCGCCTCATCCCCGGCCGGATCGTCGGCCGCGGTCCGCATCACGGCTTCCGGATCCTCATCGGTATCGTCTTCCGAAAGCGCATCCTGCGGCGGCGGGGACTCGCGATAAGGCACGGTCAGAAGACCGATGACCCGGCCGAGCGTTTCCCGCATGGCATGGCGATGGACGACACTGTCCACCATGCCGTGATCGCGCAGATATTCCGCCCGCTGAAATCCTTCCGGAAGACGTTCCCGAATTGTTTGTTCGATCACACGGGGACCGGCAAAGCCAATCAGCGCACCCGGCTCAGCCAGTTGAATATCGCCAAGCATGGCATAGGACGCCGTCACACCGCCCGTGGTCGGATCGGTCAAAACCACGATGTAAGGCAAACCCGCTTCGCGCATCATCTGAACACCGATGGTCGTGCGCGGCATCTGCATCAGCGACAGGATCCCCTCTTGCATCCGGGCCCCGCCCGCCGCGGTGAAAATCACCAGCGGCGCTTCGATTTCGATGGCCTTCTCGCACGCGGACAGAAAAGCCTCGCCCGCACCCATGCCGAGCGAGCCGCCCATAAAGGCGAAATTCTGTACCACGACAATGGCCTCATGCCCCTGGATCGTGCCGCGCGTCAGCAGCATCGCATCGCGTTGGCCCGTCTTGGAGCGCGCTTCCTTGAGGCGGTCCGTATACCGCTTTTCATCGCGGAAACTCAGCGGATCGTTGGGGACTTCAGGCTGAGGCAGCTCTTCCCATTTGCCGTCGTCGAACAGCGCGGCAAGCCGCTCGGGCGGCGCGATGCGCATATGATGATCGCAATTGGTGCAGACCATCAGGTTGGCGACCAGATCCCGATGAAAAATCATCTCACCGCAATTGGGGCATTTGCGCCACAGATTTTCCGCCGTATCCCGCTTGTTCCACCAGCTGGAAATCTTGGGGCGGACCATATTGTTGATCCAGTTCATCGGCGTATCCCTTTCCCTGTCTGTCGGCCCGCGGATGGTTTTTAGTGTCCTGCGCCGGGTGCGCCCCGGGCGGCGTGTACCGCGTCCGCAAGGTCCTTGACGAAGCCCGCGACCGAGGCGGCCAGACCGTCCCTCGCCCGGCCGTCTGTTTCCAGCCCGTCACCGATCCGCGAGACAATCGCCGACCCGACCACAACCGCGTCGGCGACCCGCGCGGCCGCGGCGGCCTGGGCCGGTGTCTTGATCCCGAATCCGATGGCGATGGGCAGATCGGTCGCGGTGCGCAGCCGGGTCATGGCCGCTTCCAGAGCCACGGTTTCCGCCGAGCCCGCGCCGGTCACCCCCGTCACCGAGACATAATAGAGAAAGCCGCTGGCCCGGGCGAGAACCGATGGCAGGCGGGACGAATCCGTCGTGGGCGTGGCAAGGCGGATGAAATCGAGCCCGGCAGCCCGGGCCGGCACGCATAATTCGTCATCTTCTTCCGGGGGCAGATCGACCATGATCAGCCCGTCGATCCCAGCGGTCTTGGCATCGGCGAGAAACCGATCCACGCCATACGCATGAACCGGATTGAAATAGCCCATGAGAATGACCGGCAGGCCGAAGCCGGCATCCCGGAAGCGCCTTACCATGTCCAGCGTCTTGCGCAGGGTCATCCCGGCCTTGAGGGCGCGCAGGCCCGCTTCCTGGATCGCCGGACCGTCCGCCATCGGATCGGTAAACGGCATCCCCAATTCGATGAGATCGGTGCCCGACCGGGCGATGGCGCACAAAAGATCGAAGGAGGCGTCCGGATCCGGATCGCCGGCCGTGATGAAGCTCACCAGACCAGCCCGGCCCTGGCGGCGCAGATCCTCAAAGCACGCGGCAATGCGGGTCACAGCGACACCCCCAGCGCTTCGGCGACCGTGAAGATGTCTTTATCCCCCCGTCCGCACATATTCATCACCAAAAGATGGTCACGCGGCAGATCCGGCGCGATGGTCGCGACATAGGCCAGGGCATGGGCCGGTTCAAGCGCCGGGATGATCCCCTCCTTTTGGGCGCACAGCTGGAAGGCCTCCAGCGCGCTATCATCCGTGGCCGACACATAGATGACGCGGCCCTGATCGTGAAGCCAGGCATGCTCCGGCCCGATTCCCGGATAATCCAGACCGGCGGATATCGAATGGGCATCGATGATCTGGCCATCATCATCCTGGAGGAGATAGGTCTTATTGCCATGGAGCACGCCCGGAACCCCGCCATTGAGCGAGGCCGCGTGACGCCCGGTAGCCACACCTTCGCCCGCCGCCTCGACACCGATCAAGGCCACGTCGCGGTCGTCCAGAAACGGATGAAACAGACCCATCGCGTTTGATCCGCCGCCAATGCAGGCCACCAGCGTATCCGGCAGTCGGCTCTCGCGATCCATCATCTGCTCCCGAAGTTCCTGTCCGATCACGGACTGAAAATCCCGAACCATGGCGGGATAGGGATGCGGACCCGCCACCGTGCCGATGATGTAGAAGGTATCTTCCACATTGGTCACCCAGTCGCGCAGCGCCTCGTTCATGGCATCCTTGAGGGTCGCCGTGCCCGAATGTACCGGCCGCACCTCGGCACCGAGAAGACGCATGCGGAACACATTGGGTTGCTGGCGCTCCATATCGGTGGCGCCCATGTAAATCACACAAGGCAGTCCGAAGCGCGCCGCGACGGTCGCCGTGGCCACGCCGTGCTGGCCCGCGCCGGTCTCGGCGATGATCCGGGTCTTGCCCATGCGCCGCGCCAGGAGGATCTGGCCGATGCAATTGTTGATCTTGTGCGCGCCGGTGTGATTGAGCTCGTCACGCTTGAAATAGACCTTGGCCCCGCCCCAATGCTCGGTCAGCCGTTCGGCGAAATAGAGCGGCGACGGACGGCCCACATAATGGGTCATCAGCGAGTCCATCTCCTCACGGAAGGAAGAACTCGCCCGGGCGTCGCCATAGGCCCGCTCCAGATCCAGAATCAGCGGCATCAGGGTTTCCGCAACATAACGCCCGCCGAAGGCACCGAAATGCCCCCGCTCGTCCGGACCCGTCCGATAGGAATTGGCTTGGCTCATGATAGTCGCGATCCTGTCTGTGTCCTGGCGCCGCTGGCGGCGCCGTGCGCCGCGCCGATGAAGCGCTCGATCAACGCGTCTGATTTCACACCGCGCGCGGCCTCGACGCCAGAGGATACATCGACGCCCATGGGTGCGGTGGCCGCAATCGCTCCGGCAACCGTGTCCGGCGTGAGCCCCCCGGCGAGCCACCAGGGCACCCCGGGCGTGAAACCCTCTAAAAGCCGCCAGTCGAAGGCCGTGCCGTGCCCGCCGCTGCGCTCTGAGCCCTCCGGCGGACGCGCGTCGAGCAGCAACCGGTCCGCCGCGCCGGCAAACGCCTGTGCGCGGTCGAGATCGGCGGCTTGGCTCACGCCGACCGCCTTGATCACCGGACACCCGAAGCGGGCCTTGATCATGGCCACCCGTTCCGGCGTCTCGGCTCCGTGACATTGGATCCAATCCGGTTTCATCGCGGTGACGATGGTGGCCAAGTGCGCATCGTCGAGATCGCATACGAGGGCCACGCTCAGAGGCCGGGGACCGTCGTCCATGGCCCCCATCAGGGTTCGCGCCTGTTCCGGCGTGACGCGGCGCGGCGAGCGCGGATGGATCACGAAACCCAGATAATCGGCGCCGGCACGCGCCGCGGCTCGGACGGTCAGGGCGGTTGAGAGCCCGCAGATCTTGATCTCAAGCGCCATGGGCGCCTCGATGAGCGGTCAGACTGTCGGCAATGGCCGCGGCCGCGGCGCCCGGATCGGGCGCCTCTGTGATGGGCCGGCCGATCACCAGAATATCCGCGCCCTGGACCCGGGCGTCCTCGGGTGTCGCGATCCGTTTCTGATCCCCCGCCGCACTTCCCGCCGGGCGGACACCGGGCACAACCAGGGTGAAAGGCCGCTGAAACGCTGACCGGAGGGTGCCGACCTCGGCCGGCGAGCAGACGACCCCGTCGAGGCCGGCGGCATGGGCCAAGCCAGCCAAACGCTGAACCTGGTCCTCGGGCGCACCGGCCACACCCATATCGCCCAGATCGCCCGCATCGAGACTGGTCAGGACGGTCACACCCACCAGACGGGGACGCGCCACGCCGGCGGTCTCGGCGGCTTGGGCCGCGGCCTCGGCGGCGGCGCGCATCATCGCCCGGCCGCCGGCCGTGTGGATGGTCACCAAGGCCGGAGCGGCCGGCATGATCGCCTTCAGCGCCCCGGCAACGGTGTTGGGAATGTCGTGCAACTTCAGATCGGCAAAGATCGGCAAACCGAGACCGGCCATGCGTACCAGTCCCGCCGGACCGTGCGCGCAGAAAAACTCCAGGCCCAGTTTCAGCCCGCCCACATGGGGCGTGACGGCCCGGGCCAAGCTTTGAGCGCGGTCGAGATCGGCGGTGTCGATGGCGCAGAAAATGGGATTCGCCGGTTGCATGGCGCGCTTATACCAGAGCGGCCGCCCGGATGCAGCGGTTCAGAACGCGCGGCTCAGGCGGGTTTGGGCGCGCCCTCGGGGCCCGGTTCGGCGACCGGCGTCGCCTCGACCGTGCTGGCACCCTTCATGGCGGGATCCGCCGGGGTAGTCTCGTGGGCCGTGTGCTTCTTGAGTTCGCGCTCCAGATCCTGCGCGCGGCGGTATTCCGACCAAGCCCGGCGCCGGACCCGTCCCTGGCTGAGCCACATGGCGCCGCCGCCGAGCAGCATGCCCACAAATACGCCGCCGAAAATCAGGGCATAGAGCGGCGCCTCGAACGCGATCGCCGGATCGGTCTGGGAAAACGGATCCAGCCGCATGACGACCGGCGCGCGATTGGCCACGGCCACGACAAGCGCGGCCAGGGCGCAGGGGACGGTTATGAACACAGTTGTCAGCCGCACGGGCACCACCGCCGGTTAGGGGTCACAGGTGCGCTTGTAGCGGCCCGACGAGCCTGCTGTCCAGGGCCGGCATGGAGCCACGCCGGCCAGGATGTCAGCGATCGACCATCTCCAGGGTCCGGGCACGCGGAACGGCGGACGGTCCGGCCGCTGGGGAGCCGGGCGAGTCGTTCAGACGTTCCCGCAACTCCTTACCGGTCTTGAAGAACGGCACGTATTTGGCCTCGACATCGACCGGTTCGCCGGTACGCGGATTACGGCCGGTGCGGGCGGCCCGCTCCTTGACCGAAAACGCACCGAAACCCCTGAGTTCGACGCGGTCTCCCCGGCTCAGGGCATCGGCAATCTCTCCGAACACCCGCGCGACGATCCGCTCCAGATCGCGCTGATAGAGATGGGGATAGGCACGCGCAAGCTTTGCAACGAGTTCTGACTTGATCATCGGACCTTACTTGTTCGGGTCTGGCGCATTGCCGCTGCAATGCCCGCTCGGTTCTCATCCCCCCGAACAAACAAAGCGTGCCAAAGGCTTCCCCGAGCGTCAACGAACGCAAAACGGCCGGCGGGGATGATCCGCGCCGACCGTACCGATGACCATTCCGTTAATTTTTTTGCGACATCCACGCTTTGGCGTCACACGCGACAAGTGTTGGTCTTGACGCCATGCAAAACTCAGGAGTCGCTTTTCTCCTTGTCGCCCTCGGCGTCGGCGTCGGTATCCTCGCCGGCCTTAGACAGGGCCGCACCGAGAATGTCGCCGAGCGAGGCCCCGGAGTCGGTGGAGCCGAACTGGGCAACCGCCTCTTTCTCCTCCGCCACTTCCAGCGCCTTGATCGACAGATTGATGGCGTGGTTGGCCTTGTCGATCCGGGTCACCATGGCGTCGATCTTGTCGCCGACGGCAAACCGGTCGGGGCGCTGCTCGGAGCGGTCCCGCGACAGGTCGGCCCGCTTGATGAAGGCGCGCATGCCCTCCTCGCCGACATTGACCTCCAGGCCACCATCGGTGACGGCCGAGACCTCACAGGTGATGACCGAGCCCTTCTTGATGTCGCCCAGGCTCTCCATGGGATCGCCGCCGACCTGCTTGATGCCCAGCGAGATCCGCTCCTTGTTCGGATCGACATCGAGCACAACCGCGGCGACCACATCGCCCTTGTTGTATTCCTTGATGACGTCCTCGCCCGGACGGTTCCAGTCTAGATCCGACAGGTGCACCATGACGTCCCCATCGCCGTCGAGACCGATG
>CAZHDI010000023.1:0-2421 GCA_964531285.1 uncultured Alphaproteobacteria bacterium
GATCGCGATTCAGGAAGCCAACTAGCTCGGCATCCCGGTGGTCGCGGTGGTGGATACCAATTGCGATCCCGACGGCATCAAATATCCCATTCCGGGCAACGATGATGCGGCGCGGGCGATCACGCTCTATTGCGATCTGATCTCGCGGGCCGTGATCGACGGGTTGTCCGAGAGCCAGGGATCGCTTGGGGTCGATATCGGCGAGGCCGAAACGGTGCCCGACGACGTGTTGGCCGAGGTCGAAGAGGCCGCCGCGCCGGAGGGCGAAGCCGCGCCCGAGCCGGCCGCTGACGCCGAACCGGCCGCCGACAAAGTGCCGCCGCAGACCGGCGACGCGGGCGCGCAGCCGGCCGGAACGGCCTGAAACGGCCTGGCATCAAACGGATGAGGCAGTCCGCGCGCCGATCGCGCGCGCGGCCCTTGCCTGAGACCACGAACACTGGTTCTGTCGGCGCGGACCGGCTGAGGGTCACGGCGATATGCCGGGCTTTCCTGCATGGCGGCCCCTTATTTTACAAGGGCCGGTTTTCATGAAGGCTGGGGGCATCGACGGATCGGCACGCAACGACAACACGGAGTTGAAGGGCTATGGCGGAAATCAGCGCGAGCATGGTGAAGGAGCTGCGGGAGCGGACCGGCGCCGGGATGATGGATTGCAAGAAGGCGCTCGCTGAGACCAATGGCGATGTGGATGCGGCCATCGACTGGCTGCGCACCAAGGGTCTTGCCAAAGCGCAGAAAAAGGCTGGCCGGGTCGCCGCTGACGGGCTTGTCGGCGTGGCGGTCGATGGCAGCCGCGGCGCGGTTGTCGAAGTCAATTCCGAAACCGATTTCGTTGCCCGCAACGAGAAATTCCAGGCCATGGTAACGGAGATCGCCGCGCTCGGCCTCGAGGCCAAGGGCGATGTCGATGCGCTGGCCGGCACGACCGTGCCGAGCGCCGGCAAGCCGGTGTCCGAGCACTTGACCGACATGGTCGCCACGATCGGCGAGAACATGACCCTGCGCCGGACCGGCTATGTGGAGACCGACCCGGGCGTGGTCGTGTCCTATGTGCACAGCGGCGTGGCCGACGGCATGGGCAAGATCGGTGTGCTCGTCGCGCTGAAGTCCACGGGCGATGCCGCCAAGCTTAATGAGCTGGGGCGCAAGATCGCCATGCATATCGCGGCCGCCGCGCCGTTGGCGCTCAAAACCGATGACCTCGATCCGGCGGTCGTGGACCGGGAGCGGACCGTGTTCGCCGAGCAGGCCCGGGAAAGCGGCAAGCCGGAGAACATTATCGAAAAAATGGTCGAGGGCCGGCTGCGGAAATTCTATGAAGAGGTCGTGCTGCTGTCCCAGGCCTTCGTGATGGATCCGGACAAGAGCATCGAAGCGGTGCTGAAGGATGCCGAAGGCGATGTCGGCGCGCCGGTCAGCCTGGCAGGTTTCGTCCGCTTCGGGCTCGGCGAGGGCATCGAGAAGGAAGAGGCCGATTTCGCCGCTGAAGTGGCGGCGGCCGTGTCCGGCACCTGATCCGGTCCGCGCTCTGTCTTCGCAGCGCCCCGCCCGCGGGCGGCCCACAGCATGGCGGAGGCGGCCGGCGGGCGCCGGCGGCTTCTGAAAATGGCCTGGCCCGGCGTTGTGCCGGACCGCGCCACGTGCCGGATCGGCCGGGACCAGAGGAGGCGAGGCGGTGAGCATTGCGCAGGCAGCGGCAACGGCAGCAGGACCGGAGACCATGAAATACCGCCGTGTTCTTCTGAAAGTCTCCGGCGAAGCCCTCATGGGCACCAAGCCCTTCGGCATCGATATCGACACGATCGACCGGGTCGCCGGGGAGATCAACGAGGCGATCCAACTCGGCGTTCAGGTCTGTCTGGTCATCGGCGGCGGCAACATCTTCCGCGGGCTGACGGTGGCGGCAAGCGGCATGGAGCGTGCCTCGGCCGATTATATGGGCATGCTGGCCACGGTGATGAACGCGCTGGCGATGCAGTCCGCGCTGGAAAAGCTGGGGCTCGATGCCCGGGTGATGTCGGCCATTTCCATCGAAGCGGTCTGCGAGAATTACGTGCGCCGCAAGGCCATGCAGCATCTGGAACGCGGCCGGGTGGTGATTTTCGCCGCCGGCACGGGCAACCCGTTCTTCACCACGGACACGGCGGCCGCCCTGCGCGCCGTCGAGACCGGCTGCGATGCGCTGTTCAAAGGCACCAAGGTCGATGGGGTCTATTCGGCCGACCCGGTGAAAATCCCGGACGCGGAGCGCTATGAAACCCTGTCCTACATGGATGTGCTGTCGCGCGATCTGAAAGTCATGGACGCCTCGGCCATCGCCCTGGCGCGCGAAAACGAGCTTCCCGTCGTGGTGTTTTCGATCCACGATCGCGGCCAGTTCGTGTCGGTCTTGAAGGGCGACGGGCGCTCCACCAAGAT
>CAZHDI010000023.1:2521-41140 GCA_964531285.1 uncultured Alphaproteobacteria bacterium
TGTGACCGGCTGGCGCCCTCCGGCGACCCCGTCAATGGCAAGCCCGGTAAAGCAAAGAAGGAAAATGCGATGAGCAGCGAAGGCTTCGATCTTAAGGACCTGCGCCGCCGGATGGACGGCGCGGTCTCAACGCTGAAGACGGAATTTTCCGGTCTGCGCACCGGCCGGGCCTCGGCCAGCCTGCTGGAACCCGTGGTCGTGGAGGCCTATGGGTCGAGCATGCCGCTCAACCAGGTCGGCACGGTGTCGGTGCCGGAGCCGCGCATGGTCGCGGTGCAGGTCTGGGATAAATCCATGGTTGGCGCGGTCGACAAGGCCATCCGCAATGCGGGTCTGGGCGTCAATCCAGTTGTGGACGGCCAGAACGTGCGCGTGCCGATTCCGGAACTGAACCAGGAACGTCGCGTGGAGCTGACCAAGATCGCCGCGAAATATGCCGAGCAGGCGCGCGTGGCCGTGCGCAATGTCCGGCGCGATGGCATGGACAAGCTCAAAAAGCTGGAAAAAGATGGGGAGATCGGCCAGGACGAGCAGAAAGGTCAGGCCGATAAGGTTCAGGCGCTCACCGATGAGGTGATCAAATCCATCGATGAGGCCCTGGCCGCGAAAGAAGCGGAGATCATGCAGGTCTGACCGGCCGGCTTGGTTCCCGGGGCAGGCGGGTGTTGTGGGGCGTCCGCCAGGAGGCATCCAGACCGGTGAGCGATCTGGACGATCAGGCATAACGCCCGGACTGCCGGTCCAACGGGACCCGGCGGCGGGCTGGAAAGCCCCGCATGGCGGGGCGGGTGCAGATGACAACACCCTTTGCGTCTTCAGACGAGCGCGGTACACCGGGCGGTCGGGCACCGGTAGACCCCGTACGCGAGACCGGCCAGCCGGGTCTGGACTGGCGGTCGGTGGCCGCCGATTGCGGTGTCGATCTGGCCGTCCTGCCGCGCCATGTGGCGATCATCATGGATGGCAACGGCCGCTGGGCGAAGGGGCGGGGCGTTCCCCGGGCTCTGGGCCATAAGGCGGGGGTGGAAGCTGTCCGCGCCACCGTGCGTGCGGCCCACGGCCTCGGCCTTGAGGCGATGACCCTTTACAGCTTTTCCTCCGAGAACTGGCGCCGTCCGGCCGAGGAAGTGCATTCCCTGATGGGCCTTTTGCGGATGTTCATCCGCTCGGATCTGAAGGATCTCAAGGCCAACAACGTCCGGATCGAGATTATTGGCGAGCGCGGCAATCTCGCGCCCGACATCATCGCGCTGCTCGATGAAGCCGAGAGCGATACCGCGGCCAATACCGGTCTGCGCCTGGTGATCGCCTTCAACTATGGCAGCCGCGATGAAATCGTGCGGGCCGTGCGCCGGATTGCCGGCGACGTTGCCGCCGGCCGCCAGGCACCGGACGAGATCGGCGAGACGGCCATCAGCGCCGCGCTCGATACGGCCGGTGTGCCCGACCCGGACTTGCTGATCCGCACCAGCGGCGAGCAGCGCATCTCGAATTTTCTGCTGTGGCAGTGCGCCTATGCCGAGTTTGTCTTTCTCGACGTTCTGTGGCCGGATTTTTCAGGCCATGAACTGATCGGGGCCATCAAGACCTTCCAGGCGCGCGAACGGCGTTTCGGCGGCCGGCCCGGCGATCACCGGGCGGATGCGCGTGACCCGGACGAACCGGAACGGGCCGCCGGCTCGGCGATGAAGCGGTGAGTGTCCACACCGATAAGGCGGGCGGCGATCTTGCGCCGGCGGCTGCCGGCCCGGATCGGCCGTCCGGCGGCGTTCTTCGCAAGCGGATCATCTCCGCCGCCATTCTCATTCCCGTCGCGCTCGGCGTGGTCCTGAGCGGGGGAACGGTCCTGGCGCTGTTTGTCGCCGCCGCCGTGCTGATCCTCTTGAGGGAATGGGCCGGCATTATCAAGGTGCCTGCACGTGCCCCGGAAATCCTTCTCGCCGCGGCGGGGGGGCTGGCCAGTGTCGCCGCGACCGCGCTTGGCGAGACGAGGCTCGCCTTGGGCATCGGGCTCGCCGCGGCCCTTGGGGCGGGGCTCATCGGCATGGTCTGGCGGCGCAACGGGTTCTGGACGCTGATCGGTGCGCTCTACATCCAAGGCCCGGCGATTGCCTTTTTATGGCTGCGCGGCCTGCCCTCGGGTCTCGACTGGACCATCTGGCTCTTTGCCGTTGTCTGGACCACCGATACCGGCGCCTATGGCGCGGGACGACTGATCGGCGGGCCCGCCTTTGCGCCGTTCTCCTCACCCAACAAAACCTGGTCGGGCCTGATCGGCGGGGTCGTTCTGGCGGTCATCGTGGGCACGCTGGCCGCGCACCTGGTGTTCGCTCCGTTGCCGGACAGTCTGCGCGTGACGGCCTGGTTCGCCACCCTTGCGCTTCTGGTGTCGCTGGTGACGCAGACCGGCGATATTTTCGAGTCCGGCCTCAAGCGGCATTTCGGCGTCAAGGATTCGGGTCGGCTGATTCCGGGCCATGGCGGTCTCCTGGACCGTTTAGACGGCTTTCTCTTTGCTGTTATGATGCTTAGCCTGACAGTGGCCCTCGGGATCTGGTAGGACGGAGCACCGGTCGGTCGTTCCGCATGCGGCCTGTCGGCGGACCGGGCGACGCCCATGATGCCGGCCCGGTCCGATGAACAGGTGCCACCCATGGGGGAGAGAAGTCACGTGACTGCAAATTCCGACGGCACGGGCGGAGCCGGAGCGCGAACAGGGTCCCAAACCGGGTCCCAAACCGGGTCCATGGCCGACCCTCTGGGCTGGTCGCGTGCCTATGCCCCCAATGAGGGCCAGAACGGCCTCGCCGCGATCCTCAAGGACGTACCCCGGAAACGGCTGACCATATTGGGCGCCACGGGCTCCATCGGCTGCTCGACCCTCGATCTGGTGCGCGAAGCCCGCAAAGCCGGCGGCCCCGACCGGTTTCCCATCGAAGCGCTCACCGCGCAGAGCCGGGTCGATGACCTCATCGCCCAGGCCCGGGAGTTCCGTCCCGCGCTCGCGGTCATCGGTGACGAGAGCCATTACGCGGCGCTGAAAGCCGGGCTTGAGGGCACCGGGATCGAAGCGGCGGCGGGCGTCTCGGCCTTGTGCGAGGCGGCGGCCCGGCCCAGCGATTGGCTGATGGCGGCGATTGTCGGGGCGGCCGGTCTGGCGCCGACCCTGGAAGCGGTCAAGCGCGGCGCGGAAGTGGCGCTGGCGAACAAGGAGTGCCTTGTGTGCGCCGGGGATCTGGTGCGCGCCGAAGTGCTGGCCTCCGGCGCCGTTCTGCTGCCGGTCGATTCGGAACACAACGCGATTTATCAGGTGCTCGACCCGCGCCATCTGGGGGCCCTTGAGCGCATCATCCTCACGGCCTCCGGCGGCCCGTTCCGCGAATGGCCGCGGGACCGTATGGCCGCGGCGAGTCCGGCCGAAGCGGTGGCCCATCCCAACTGGTCCATGGGCGCGAAAATCTCGGTCGATTCCGCCACCATGATGAACAAGGGCCTGGAGTTTATCGAAGCGGCCTATCTGTTCCCGGTGCCGCCGGAGCGCATCGAGATCCTGATTCATCCGCAGTCGGTCATTCATTCCATGGTGGCTTATACCGACGGCTCGGTGCTGGCCCAACTCGGTTCGCCCGATATGCGCACGCCCATCGCCCATACCCTGGCCTGGCCCGCGCGCATGCCCGCGCCGTCGGCCCGGCTCGATCTGGCGGCCATCGGCACGCTGACATTCGAGGCGCCCGATGCCGAACGGTTCCCGGCGATCCGCCTGACCCGCGACGCGCTGATGGCGGGGGGCGGGGCGCCTACGGTGCTCAACGCCGCCAATGAAGTCGCGGTCGCGCGGTTCCTGGAGGGCCGACTGGGGTTTCTGGAGATCGCCGGTGTTGTCGAGGCATCGCTCGACCGGATGAGCGGCGCGCGACTCGGCGCGGGCGGGCGCAACCTGGCCAGCCTTGACGATGTCCATGCCCTCGACGGCGAAGCCCGGGCGGTCGCCGGAGAGTTGGCCGCACAGCGCGCCCTTTAACCGCTGGGGCGCCAAGGCTAGGCTGCCGCCGTGCCGCCGCAATTGGCGGTCCTAAAGGACCGGGGCCCCAGACCCGCCCGGCCCGCCAGTACCGACCGACACCGCCGCGTTCTCATTGGCCCCACAGTTTTTGGACCACGGACACCAGAATGCCCGATCCCATAACGATCCTTGCGTTCCTTTTTGTGCTCACCGTCGTGGTGTTCATCCACGAGATGGGGCATTTCCTGACCGCGCGCTTCTTCAATATCTCGGTCGATGCGTTTTCCATCGGATTCGGGCGCGAGATCTTCGGCTGGAACGATAAGCATGGCACGCGGTGGAAGGTGTGTTGGATCCCGCTCGGCGGGTATGTGAAATTCTCCGGCGACGAAAACGCCGCCAGCATGCCGAGCGCGGAAAAGCTCCAGCGCCTGCGCGCCGAGGGCGGCGATCTGAGCCGGCTTTTCCATTTCAAGCCCGTCGGCCAGCGCGCGGCGGTCGTCTTTGCCGGGCCGTTCGCGAACTTCGTTCTCTCCACCGTTGTCTTTGCAGCCCTGGCGATGGCTGTCGGCCTGACCTTCACCCAGCCCGTGATTCATGCGGTGCAGGACGGCTCGCCGGCGGCACAGGCCGGGTTTCAGGAAGGCGATGTCATCCGCCGTCTGAACGGCGCGCCGGTCACCCGCTATGAGGACGTCGCCGAAACCGTGCTGCTGAGCCGGGGCTTGGAACTCGATTTCGAGGTCGAGCGGGGCAGCCAGACGGTCGATCTGACCGTCGTGCCCGAGGCCCGCGAAATCGGCGACGGCCTGGGCGGCCGGGTCACCGTGGGCTCCTTAGGCCTGGTGCCGCGTGCCGCGCGCCCCGTGGTCGGCCCCGTGATGGAAGGCTCCCCGGCGGAAGCGGCGGGTCTTCAGACCGGCGACTGGATCCGCCGGGTCGACGGCACCCCGATCGATACCCGCCGGGCCCTTGTGGATCTGGTCAGTGCCAATCCGGAGACCGAACTCGCCTTTGAGATCGACCGTGGCGGGCGCCCGGTCGCCCTGACCGTAGTGCCGCAAACCGTGAGCGTGGCGGACGATCAATGCGGCGGCGAACCCATCGGGCGGATCGGCATCGGCTTTACAACGCTTCCCGAAGATGTCGGCGTGCGCACTCTGGGGCCGGTCTCCGCGCTCGGGCACGGTGTGGACCGAACCTGGGGCGTCATCACCCAGACCCTGGCCTATGTCGGGGGAATCATCGTCGGCCGGGAAAGCGCCGATCAGCTTGGCGGTCCGATCCGGATCGCCCAGATCGCCGGGCAGGCGGCCTCTGTCGGGCTGGTCTCGCTGCTGGGACTTTTGGCACTGATTTCCGTCAGTATCGGGCTAATCAATCTGTTCCCGATCCCAGTACTGGACGGTGGGCATCTGGTCTATTACGCCTATGAGGCAGTGGCCGGCAAACCATTGAGCGAGCGGGCCCAGGAGATCGGATTCCGCATTGGCCTCGCCTTAGTGCTTGCGCTAATGGTCTTTGCGACCTGGAATGACATCATGCATTTCTTGTCGGCAGACCCGTGCGCAAACCGTTAAGGACAGGTATAGTCATACGGACAGCGTGAGTTGGCTGATGGTGGGCGGATTTAGGGGAGAACGGCGCGCATGAAGGGGATTTTCGGGCGCATCGGCTTCCCGCTGAGCGTGGTGATGGCGCTGACAATGGCCGGTATCGGTCCGTCGGCGGCCCAGACCGGCTTTGCGGAGACGACCGGCTTTGCCGCATCGGGTGCGCCTTCGAGCCCCAGTGCTCGGGGAACGATTATCCGCTCCATTCAGATCCAGGGGAATCAGCGCATCGAGCCGACCACGGTCCGCTCGTATCTGGTGGTGCGCGAGGGCGATGTTTACGACCCCGCCATTGTTGACCGCTCGCTCAAGACCCTGTTTGCGACCGGTCTCTTCGCCGATGTGCAAATCCAGCTCCAGGGTCAGACCCTGGTGGTGACGGTCGTTGAGAACCCGATCATCAACCGGGTGATTTTCCTCAACAACGATGCCGTCGATACCGACAAGCTGAAGGAAGAGGTCCAGCTGCGCCCGCGCGTGGTCTACACGCGGACCAAGGTCGAGGACGACGTGGAGAAGATCGTCGAACTCTACCGCCGGTCGGGACGCTTTGCCGCCGAGGTTCGTCCGTCCGTGGTCCAGCTGCCTCAGAACCGGGTGGACCTTGTGTTCGAGATCGCCGAGGGCGAGGTCACGGGCATCCGCCGGATCAACTTCATCGGCAACGAGATTTATTCCGACTCCGATCTGCGCGGTGTCGTCGTCACCCAGGAAAGCCGGTGGTGGAACCTGTTTTCCTCCAATGACAATTACGACCCCGACCGGGTCACCTATGACCGCGAATTGCTGCGTCAGCATTATCTGGCGAACGGCTATGCGGATTTCCGGGTGGTTTCGGCGGTCGCGGAACTGACCCCGGACCGGGAAGACTTCTTCGTGACCTTCACGGTCGAGGAGGGCGAGCAGTACGAATGGGGCGAGGTCGATGTGAAGACCGAGCTTGAGGCCCTGAATGCCGAGTTCCTGAAGCGCCTGGTGCCGATCCAGGCCGGCGAGATCTACAACGCCAAGAAGATCGAAGACACGATCGAGGCTCTGACCTTCGCGGCCGGGGCTGCCGGCTATGCCTTCGTGGATATCCGCCCGCGGATCCAGCGCAACCGGGACACCCGCCAGCTTGACGTGACTTTCAATGTGAATGAAGGCCCGCGCGTTTACGTCGAGCGGGTGAACATCACCGGGAACACGCGGACCCTGGACCGGGTGATCCGCCGTGAATTCCGGCTCGCCGAGGGCGACGCCTACAACAAGATCCTGGTCAACCAGTCGCGCAACCGGATCCGGGCGCTGGGCTTCTTCAAGGAAGTCGAGATCTCCGAGGAGCCTGGGAATGCGCCGGACCGCACCATCGTGAATGTGGAGGTCGAGGAGCAGCCCACGGGTGAGCTGTCCTTCGGCTTCGGCTTCTCCTCGACCGACAACTTCCTGGGCGAGGTCAGCATTTCCGAGCGCAACCTTCTGGGCCGCGGCCAGTTCCTGCGTCTGCGTCTGTCCTTGTCCGACCGGCGCGAGCAGATCGACCTGCGCTTCACCGAACCTTATCTGTTTGGCCGCAATCTTGCCGGCGGCTTCGAGTTGTTCCGCGTGAGCACCGACTATGAGGAAAGCTCGTTCAACACCAATTCGACCGGTTTCGGTTTGAGTGCGGGTTTCCCGCTGTCTGAATATTCGCGCTTCCGGCTGCGCTATACGCTCCGGAACGACGAGATCGAGGTCGATGACGGCGATTGCGAGCCGTTCACGCCGATCGACCCGTCGACCGGCCAGCCGCTGCGCGACAGTCAGGGCAACACCATTACGACGACCCGGATTTCGCCGGCGATTTGTGAGGCCGAGGGCCAGGATGTCAGTTCGATCCTCGGTTACACCATGTCCTATGACCGGCGGAACGATCCGATCCGGCCGACCCGGGGCTTCGACTTGACCCTGTCGCAGGATTTTGCCGGGATTGGCGGTAATGTGAACTACCTGCGCTCGCAATTCGATGGCGGGATCTATCGCGGCCTGTTCCAGGATGTGATCGCCAGCTTTAACATGTCAGCCGGCTACATCTTCCCGCTCACCGATGATGAAATCCGGCTGAATGACCGCTTCTTCAAGGGCGGGAATACCTTCCGCGGCTTCGATGTCGCCGGTGTTGGCCCGCGCGACGGGATCACGGACGATGCCGTGGGCGGCCGTCTGTTCGCCGTCGGGTCGTTCGAGTTGAGCTTCCCGACCGGCCTGCCGGAAGATCTGGGGATTTCGGCGAGCCTGTTCACGGATTTCGGGACCGTCGGTATTCTCGAAGGGGACGATATCGACACCGGTTTCCGCACGGATGTGCGCGATGATGCCTCGCTGCGGGCATCGGCGGGTGTGTCGGTGTTCTGGGAATCGCCGTTCGGGCCGGTCCGGTTCGATCTGGCCGAAGTTCTCCTGTCGGAGGAGTATGACGAGACCCAGACCTTCCGCTTCAGTGCGGGAACCCGGTTCTGATGAGGAGCGTCCCGGCTGCGCGGCGGCCGGTCTTCTCACAGCGAGTATGAGTTTTGGCAACGGCGTGGATCAAAAAGAGGGTCAATGACGATGATGCGCATGATTTCTTCATTCCGCACGGCAGCGATTGCGGCTGCCGCGCTTGTGATGGCGGCGGTTCCGGCCGCGGCGACCACCATCGTGGTGGTCGACAGCAATGAGCTGTGGAACGAAACGAAAGCGGGCAAGGACGTGCAGCGTCAGCTGCGTGAGTTCCGCGACTCGCTCGACACCCAGCTCAAGACCGCTGGCGAAGAGTTGAAAACCGAAGCCACCGAGCTGAAGAAGCAAAAAGAAGACGAGAAGATCAAAGAAGCTCAGTTCAACGAAAAGGCCCGGGAGCTGGCCCAGAAGGAAATGCAGTTGCGCGGCGGCGTGCAACAGCGCCAGAGGCTGCTCCAGGTCGCGACCCGGAACGCCCAGGCTCAGTTCTATGAAGCCATCCGTCCGGTGCTGCTTGAAGTCATGGAATCCAAGAAGGGTGACATCCTGATCGAAAAAGGCCAGGTGCTGCACGCGGCCGATTCGGTGGAAATTACCTCCGCGGCGATCTCCAAGATCGAGCAGAAGGTCACCAAGCTTGAGGTCGTTCTGATTCCGCAGGTCGAAGAGGGCGAAGCGGAAGGTCCGGCGCCGAATAAGAAAAAGAACTAAGCCGGTTCAGTGAGGCTATGCGATGGCGGATCCGCGCTTTTTCCGGAAGACCGGAGCCGTCACGCTGGCCGACCTGACGGCCGCGGTCGGT
Source organism: uncultured Alphaproteobacteria bacterium (assembly GCA_964531285.1). Classification (GTDB taxonomy): domain Bacteria; phylum Pseudomonadota; class Alphaproteobacteria; order JAJFIK01; family JAJFIK01; genus CAZHDI01. The sequence goes on from CAZHDI010000023.1 coordinate 11,403, forward strand.
ATTGCCCTGCCCGAGGGTACGGACAGCGGACTGACGATTGACGATGCGGCCCCGCTCGAATTCGCGGGGCCGTCATCCGTTTCCTTTATCGATCATCGAAAACATTTGAAGGCGCTTGCGGCCAGCGATGCCGGGGCGTGTTTCGTGCCCGAGGGCCTCGATGCCGCCGACGAGACGGGCCGACGGATCCTGCTGCCCTGCGCCGATCCCAAATCCGCATTCGCCCGGGCCGCGGATCTTCTGTACCGGGAGCGCACCTGGTCGGAACCGCGCGCGGAGGACGATCGCACCGCCGTCATTGATCCCGGCGCCCATGTGGATGCCAGCGCCCGGATCGGGCCGGGCACCCGGGTCCATGCGGGCGCCGTCATCGGGCCGCGGAGCGAAATCGGTGAGCGCTGCATCATCAGCCCGGGCGTCGTCATTGGCGACGGGGTTACCATCGGTCATGACAGCTTGATCGGCGCCAATTGCGTGATCCAATGCGCCTTGCTCGGCGACCGGGTCCGGCTGCATCCGGGCGTGTTCATTGGTCAGGACGGGTTCGGCTACACCTATGCGGACGGGGTCCATGTGAAGATCCCGCAACTCGGCCGGGTGGTGATCCAGGACGATGTCGAGATCGGCGCGGGCAGCACGATCGACCGCGGCGCCAGCGGCGACACGGTGATCGGCGCGGGCACCAAGATTGATAACCTGGTGCAGATCGGGCACAACAGCCGGATCGGTCGGGGCTGTATCCTGATCGCGCAAAGCGGGCTCGGCGGATCGACCGTGCTGGAGGATTTCGTGGTGATCGGCGGCGGCGTCGGCACCGCCGGTCATCTGACCATCGGCATGGGCGCCCAGGTCGCGGCCCGCAGCGGGGTGCCGAAGTCGATCGGCGCCGGTGAGATTTATGGCGGTTATCCGGCCAAACCGATCATGCAATGGCGCCGGGAGGTGGCCATGCTCAACCGGATGGTCAAGGACCGGCCCGCGGCCCGCGGCACTTCATCCCAGGATGCCCCATCCCAGGATATATCTTCCGAACCCGGTCCATCCGATCCGGACCGGTCGCGCCGGGATCAACAAAGGTCCGAATGATGAACGACACAGGGACGGGCGCGCCGTTGCCCATGGCTGACATAACCGATCTGATGCGCCTCTTGCCGCATCGCTATCCCATGCTGATGATCGACCGCGTCGTCGACCTCGTGGCGTGGGAAAGCGCGGTGGGCCTCAAGAATGTCACGATCAACGAGCCCTTCTTTCAGGGCCATTTCCCGGACCATCCCGTGATGCCGGGTGTTCTGCTGATCGAGGCGATGGCCCAGACCTCGGCGGCCCTGGTCGCGCATTCGATGCAGGACGGGCTTGAAGGCAAGGTCGTCTATTTCATGACCATCGATAAGGCGCGGTTCCGCCAGCCCGTCGTACCGGGTGACGCGGTGCGCATTCCGGTGGCCAAGATCCAATCGCGGGGGCCGGTCTGGAAATTCCATGGCGAAGCGCTGGTCGGTGACCGTCTGTGTGCGGAAGCTGATTACAGCGCGATGATCGTCGACACCTGACCCAAGCAGCCGGCGCTCCATCGGCGCCGCTCAAGGACCTGCCCCAAATGGCCGACATCCATGCCACTGCCCAGATCGATCCGGGCGCCGAACTGGGCCGCGATATACGCATCGGGCCGTTCACCTGTGTCGGTCCCAATGTCCGTCTGGGCGACGGCGTGTCGCTGGGTGCCCATGTGGTGATCGACGGTCATACGAGCATCGGGGCCGGCACCAGCGTTCTGCCGTTTGCCTCGCTTGGCACGCCGCCCCAGCATCTGGGCCACAAGGGCGAGCCCACAACGCTGGTGATCGGTGAGCGGACCATCATTCGCGAACATGTCACCATGAACACCGGCACGGTGATGGGCCGGGGTGAAACGCGCGTGGGCAATGACGGCCTCTTCATGGCCGGCAGCCATGTTGCCCATGACTGCGTGATCGGCGATAAGGTCACCTTCGCCAACAACGCCACCGTCGGTGGGCATGTGGAGGTCGGTGACGGTGTGTTCCTCGGCGGTCTGTGTGCGGTTCATCAGAATGCGCGGGTCGGGCGGTTCGCCTTTGTCGGCGGCATGGCGGGACTTGAGGGCGATCTTATTCCGTATGGGTCTGTCATGGGCAATCGCGCGCATCTGGCGGGATTGAACATTGTCGGCATGAAACGGCGGAACACGCCTCGTGAGGTCATTCACGCCATCCGCCGGGCCTATCGCATGTTGTTCACCGGCGCCGGGACCTTCCGGGACCGGCTCGCCCAGGTGGCCGAGAGCTTTCAAGAGCAGCCGGAAGTCATGGAAATCGTGGCGTTTCTCGAGGCCGACTCGCGCCGTCCGTTATGCCTGCCGCAGGACAGATTGTGACCGAACACACCGTTTCAGCCACCGCGCCCGATGCCAAGCTGGCGATCATCGCCGGCGGCGGTGAGTTGCCGCTGCGCCTGGCGGATGCCTGTGCCATGCAGAACCGCCCCTTTCACATTATCGGCCTCAAAGGTATGGCGGACGCGTCCATCGAGCGCTATCCCCATGACTGGTCCTGGATCGGCACGGTCGGCACGACGCTGTCCATCCTGCGCGATCGGGGGTGTACGGAACTTGTCATGGGCGGGATCGTCAAACGCCCGGATTTTTCATCCCTGAAACTGGACCTGACCGGCACGCGTCTGCTGCCTCGGGTGGCCAAGGCGGCGCGCGGCGGGGACGACCAGCTCTTGCGGGTGCTGGTGTCGTTCTTCGAGGAGAAGGGGTTCCGCGTCGTGGGCGCCGATGAGGTGATGGCGCGGCTTCTGGCCGGACCGGACCGGATCGCGGGCGATGATCCGTCCGATGAGAACTGGCGCGACATCGACCAGGCCTGTGAGGTGGTCGAGGCGCTCGGCCGGCTCGATGTGGGGCAAGGCGCGGTTGTCGCGCGCGGGCTCGTCCTGGCGGTCGAGGCGGCGGAGGGCACCGATGCCATGCTGCGCCGCTGCCTTGAATTGCCGGAACATATTCGCGGCTCGCCGGAAGAGCCCTGCGGCGTCCTGGTCAAGCTGTCGAAACCCGGTCAGGAGCGCCGGATCGATCTGCCGACCATCGGTGCCCAGACGATCGAGGCCTGCGCGCGGGCCGGACTGGCCGGCATCGCGGTCGAAGCCGGCGGCGCGTTGATTTTGGACCTAGCCGCGGTGCGCCGGGCCGCTGAAGACAAAGGCCTGTTCGTGATCGGGATCGACCGCGGCGCCGGGGCCCGCCATGGCTGAGAGCGCGCGGGCAGACGAGGATCATCAAGGGCGCGTGCCTCATGTGGTGATCGTTGTCGGTGAGCCGTCCGGGGATGCGCTGGGCGCGCAACTCATGGCCGCCTTACGCGATCTCACCGAGGGGCGTGTGCGGATCACCGGCGTTGGGGGGGCGGCCATGGCGGCCGAGGGCCTGACCTCGCTGTTTTCGATTTCGGACACCGCTGTGATGGGTTTGCGCGAGGTGCTCCCGGCGGTCCCGCGCATCCTGCGCCGCGTGCGCGAGGCGGCCGAGTATATCGTCGAAGCGCGTCCGGACATCCTGGTACTGATCGACAGCCCCGATTTCACCCACCGCATCGCCAAGAAAGTCGGCCCGCTGCTGCCCGATCTGCCGATCGTGAAATATGCCGCGCCGCAGGTCTGGGCGTCCCGGCCGCAGCGTGCTGCCAAGCTTGCGAAAATCGCCGATTGCGTTCTTACGCTGTTGCCGTTTGAGCCGCCGCTCTTCACCAAGGAAGGCATGCGCGCCGAATTCGTCGGCCATCCGGTGGTCGAGCGCGCACCCTTGATTACCGGCGGGCCGGGTTTGCGCGACCGGCTCGCCATCGCGCCGTCGGCCCCGCTCCTTGTGGTGCTTCCCGGCAGCCGCGCCAATGAAGTCCGCTTCGTTCTCCCGGCCTTTCGCGAGACCGTCCGTCTCCTGAAGGAGCGCATCCCGGATCTCCAGACGGCCATCCCCGTCGTGCCCCATGTGGCCGAAAAGATCGAGACCGAAACCGCCGATTGGCCGGCGCCGCTTCATCTTCTAGAGCAGTCGGACAAATTCGCCGCCTTCGACGCCGCCGATGCGGCGCTGGCGTGCTCGGGCACGGTCACGGCGGAACTGGCCCTGGCAAAGGTGCCCATGGTGGTGGCCTACAAGGCCGGCTGGCTGACGGCGATCTGGGCCAAGAGCGTGGTGATCGCGCCGTTCGCCACACTGATCAATGTGGTCGAAGAGCGCGGGGTTATTCCCGAATTTCTTCAGGAGGCGGTCGAACCGCCGGTAATGGCCGATGAGTTGGCGCGGCTGATGACCGATACGGACGCTGCGGCCGTTCAGACGGCGGCCCTTGAGTCCGCGTTGGCCAAGATGGGATTGGGTCAGGAAAGCGCCAGCCAGCGCGCGGCCCGGGTCGTCCTCTCGCTGATCGGTAATCCCGATGCGGTTCGCCGCCACACGGCCGCGCCGGTCTGACCGCGCCGGACTGACCGCACACGCTTGTGGTCACTCAGGCCAGGGCCGCTGCGGCCGCAAAGCCCGCCAGGAGCGTTGCCAAGCCGATCCAGGCCAACCGCCTGTTGACCGTTGGCGCCGCCGGCGAAGGATTATCATTGGCCGGCGGCGTGGCGCGCAGGAGCGGGCAGGGCATGAAGATGCGGCGGACCCGGCGGCAGACCGTGTCAACGGTGCCGGTGGGCGGGCCGGGCGGGCAACTCCGGTGACAGGAGCTCATCAGGCTAACCTCGTCACAAGGCCGTCCGCTCACGCCGTATCGGCATAAACGGACCGGCCGGTTAAGCCCCCGCGGCCCCGACGATCAGGACCGCTGGTGGATCGGCATGTAATCGCGCTGATCGACGCCGGTATAAAGCTGGCGCGGCCGCCCGATTTTCTGGCTCGGATCCTGGATCATCTCGTTCCATTGGGCGATCCAGCCCACGGTACGCGCCAGGGCGAACAGCACCGTGAACATGGTCGTGGGGAAGCCCAGGGCCCGCAAGGTGATCCCGGAATAAAAGTCCACATTCGGATAGAGTTTCTTCTCGACGAAATACTCGTCCTGAAGGGCGATGCGTTCAAGCTCCATCGCCACGTCGAGCAAGGGGTCGTCCGTGATCCCCAATTCGGCCAGCACTTCATGGCAGGTCTGCTGCATGACCCGCGCGCGGGGGTCATAGTTCTTGTAGACCCGGTGCCCGAAACCCATCAGGCGGAACGGATCGTCCCGATCCTTGGCGCGGGCGACGAATTCAGGAATGCGGTCCGTCGTGCCGATCTCGGCCAGCATGTTGAGGGCGGCCTCATTGGCGCCGCCATGGGCAGGGCCCCACAGGCACGCGATGCCGGCGGCGATGCAGGCGAACGGGTTGGCGCCGGACGACCCGGCAAGCCGGACCGTCGAGGTCGAGGCATTCTGTTCATGGTCCGCATGCAGAATGAAAATCCGGTCCATGGCCCGGGCCAGCACGGGATTGACCTTATACGTCTCGCAGGGCACGCCGAAACACATGCGTAGGAAATTCTCCGCATAGCCCAGCGCATTGTCCGGATAGATGAAGGGCTGACCGATGGAGTATTTGTAGGCCCACGCCGCAATGGTCGGCATTTTCGCAACCATGCGGTAGCTCGCGACCATGCGCTGATACGGATCGTTGATGTCGGTGCTGTCGTGATAGAAAGCCGACAGCGCGCCCACCACACCGACCATGATCGCCATCGGGTGCGCATCGCGCCGGAACCCGGAAAAGAAGTTGCGAAGCTGCTCATGCAGCATGGTGTGATAGATGATTTCCTGCTCGAACTGCTTCATCTTGGCGGGCGACGGCAGATCGCCATAGAGCAGCAGATAGCAGGTCTCCAGAAAACTGCCATGTTCGGCCAGTTCATCGATCGAATAGCCGCGATAGAGCAGGACCCCCTTGTCCCCATCGATATAGGTGATGCTGGATTCGCAGCTCGCGGTGGACGTGAACCCCGGGTCGTAGGTGAACGCATCCGTGCTCGCATAGAGTTTACGGATGTCAATCACATTCGGGCCGGTCGTCCCCTTCATGACGGGCAGATCGTAGCTCTGGCCCTCATAGGTGATCGTGGCCGTTCCGACGGGTTCCCCCTGCTTGACGACAGTCTTCATGGCGTTGGTGACCTCACATGCCTTCGTGTCGATCTTTGACCCGAGACCGCCCCTTTGCGGACGTCTCTTGGTGTCCCTGGTCGTTGAGCTCCCGAGCGCCGTTGTTACGGTCCGGCTTGCATTGGGTGGCCATCGCCGCTCCAGCCTAACAGGCCGGCCTTAACGGAATGGCGCCCAATCTGATCGGTTCCCCGGCGGACCCGCTGGGCCGTACCGGACCGGTCCGCACAATATAGGCGCACAGGTTATCATTCGTCATCATTTCCGCGTGCTTGCCGGCCTGCGGCTGTGAAATCCGCTCGCCGCCCCGCGTTTTTCCGATGTGTCCTACTCTGTTTGATCGTTGATACGGGCCAGCGTTTCATCTCTGCCGAGTGCGACAAGAACGTCCGACAGGCCCGGCGATTGAGGCGTTCCGGTCACCGCCGCGCGCAGCGGCTGGGCGACCTGGCCGAATTTGAGGCCCTCGGCCTCCGCAAAGGTCCGCAAACCGGCTTCGATGGTCTCGCCGTCCCAGGAGTCGAGCGCGCCCAGTGCGGCGGCCAATCGGACCAGCATGGTGCGGGCGTCCGCCGTGAGATGTTTTGCCGAGGCCGGCTCGATGGGGATCGGCCGGGCGGCAACCAGGAACCGGGCGCCGTCGCCCAGATCGTGGATCGTCTTGGCGCGGTCCGCCAGGGCCGGCCAGGCCCGCATCACCCGTTCTTTTTCGCCCAGATCCAGCGTTTTGCCGGCGGCCTCGGTCAGCCGCGATTCGATCAGCGGAAAGAGGGCGTCCGGATCGCCGGTCTTCAAGTAATGACTGTTCACATGGTTCAGCTTGTCGAAATCGAGCTGGGCCGGGGATTTCTTCAGCCCGGTCAGGTCGAACCAGCCAATCGCCTCCTCGGTGGAGAAAATCTCGTCATCGCCATGGGCCCAGCCCAGGCGCGCGAGATAGTTCCGCATGGTCTCGGGCAGATAGCCCATGTCGCGGTAGCCCTCGACGCCGAGCGCGCCATGGCGCTTGGAGAGCTTCTTGCCGTCAGGGCCGTGGATCAGCGGCACATGGCCGTAGGTCGGCACCGGCCAGCCCATGGCCTCCAGGATATGGCGCTGACGCGCCGCGTTGATCAGATGATCGTCGCCCCGCAGCACATGCGTGACGCCCATATCGTGATCGTCCACCACAACCGCGAGCATGTAAGTCGGCGTGCCGTCCGAGCGCAGCAGGACCATGTCGTCCAGCTGCTCATTGGCGATCTCAACCGGCCCCTGAACCACATCCTCGATGATCGTGCTGCCGGCTTGAGGGGCTTTCAGGCGGACCACAAAGGGCGCGCCGTCCGGGGCCTCGGCGGGGTCCCGGTCGCGCCAGGCGAAGCGCAGGGGCGTGTTGGTTTCCCGCGCCGCCGCGCGCAGGTTCTCCAGGTCCTCCGGTGTCGCATAACAGCGATAGGCTTGGCCTGCCTCCAGCAGGGCCTGCGCCACCTCGGCATGCCGCGCGGCGCGGGCGGACTGGTAAACGACCTCCTCGTCCCAATCGAGCCCGAGCCAGCGCATGCCGGTCAAAATCGCCTGGATCGCCTCGTCGGTGGAGCGCTCCCGGTCGGTATCCTCGATCCGCAGGCGAAACTGGCCGCCGCAATGGCGCGCATAGAGCCAGGAAAACAGCGCCGTGCGCGCGCTGCCGATATGCAAAAATCCGGTCGGCGACGGCGCGAACCGCGTGACGACGGTGGTCTCTCCCATCAGGTCCTCCGGGCGCGCGCCCTTTATTTATTGCACTGCACAGGACTTCTCCCGCGGTCTTAGAGGCCTCTTGGAAATGCGCTTTAGGGCGCATTTCCAAGTGCCAGGCCGGCCCGCTTCCCCTCCCGACCACCCAAAAGGGTACCCTGATCGGGTGGTCGGGAGGGGGAGTGGGCCGGTGATGCCCTACTTCCAAATGGGCTCTTAGCACAGGATCGGACCCCTTTGCCAAAACGCTGGTAATGCGGATGATCGGGCCAGGATAAAGACAACCGCAGGGACCAGGGCAAGGTCCATGGCGTCGCGGTTCGGCTCGATGACCGTTGCGGGAGATTGAAGAAGGGAGGTTGTAATCGATGCTGGCTCAACCGGACGCTGGGACTACCGAAATGATAGAGGCGAACGGCCTCCACTTTGAGACCGCGGTGCTGGGCACGGGCCAGAAGCTGGCGCTGTGCCTGCACGGCTTTCCGGAAACCAATTTCTCCTGGCGTTACCAGATGCCGCTCCTGGCCGAGGCGGGTTACACGGTGTGGGCGCCCAACTTGCGCGGCTATGGCCGGTCCTCGCGCCCGGACCGTGTTGCCGATTACCGGCTGCCGCATCTCCTGGACGATGTTGCCGGTCTGATGGACACGGCGACCGCCCGCGGGCTGACGCCATCGCTTCTGATGGCCCATGACTGGGGCGGCCTCATCGCATGGGCCTTCGTGTTGCGCCGGGTCCGCCCGCTGGAGCGGTTCGTCATTGTGAACATTCCGCACCCCGCCATTGCCCTCGCTCGGGCCCGGACCCTCGCGCAGATCAAAAAGTCCTGGTACATCCTGTTCTTCCAGCTCCCCGGGATTCCCGAATGGTCCTTGATGCGCAACGATGCCGAAGCCATCGACCGGATCTTCACCGAAACGGTCTGCAACCCCTCCCGCTTTCCGCCTGAGGTGCGCCGCGTGTTCCGTGACAATGCGCTGATCCCGGGCTGTGCCCGCGCCATGGTCAACTACTACCGGGCCAATATGGGCCATGGCGATATGCGCGCCTTTCTCGCCGAGCCGCTCTCGACGGATGTGCCCACACTGATGATCTGGGGCGAGGAAGATGTGGCCCTGGGCAAGGATCTGACCATCGGCACCGAGCGCTATGTGTCGGATCTGACGCTCGACTATCTGCCGGGCGTGTCCCATTGGGCCCAGCAGGAAGCCCCGGAAACCGTCAATGCCGCGATCCGGGCATGGCTGAAAGGCTGACCGGCCCGCTGCTTGCGCGCGGGCGCGCCGCTCTTGGGCGGCCCGGCGCCCTCTTGTCCGCCGTGTGCGGAGGGCTTCTGGCCGAACGCGCCCGGTGGACCCTGTGGCTCCCGGTGGGGTTCGGTGCGGGTATTGCCGTTTATTTTTCCCTCAAATTCGAACCGCCGCTTTGGCCCGGTGCCGCGGTCACGGTCCTCCTCGCGGTTGCCGCCTTTGGGGCACGGCACCGGGATCTCCTGCGGGTGCCTCTGACGGCGGCCCTGATCGTGACTGCCGGCTTCGCCATGGCCGCTTGGCGGACCCAGCAGGTGGCGGCACCGGTGATCGAGCGGGCCACCGGTGCGCTGGCGGTGACCGGCACGCTGGTCCGAATCGAACGCCAGAGCGCGGGTCGGGCGCGCCTGACCCTGACGCCGCGCAGGATCGGCTCCTGGGCGCCGGAGACTCTGCCCGTCCGGGTGCGGATCACCGTGCGCTCGCGCGCCGAGACCCTGCGCCCCGGGGATCTCGTCCGGGTGCGTGCCCGTCTGATGCCGCCCGGGGCGCCGGCCGCGCCGGGGGCGTTCGATTTCGCGCGCATGGCTTGGTATGACCGGCTCGGCGGGGTCGGCTACGCGGTTGGTCCGCCGGAGCGTCTGGAGGCCGGCGCAAAGGACGGCTGGGCAACCGGCGTTGCGCGCTGGCGCGATGCCATCAGCACCCGGATCAGGGATCATCTGCCGGGTCCCGAAGGCGGCATCGCTGCCGCCGTGATGACCGGCGAGCGCAGCGGCGTGACCGACGCCGATTGGGAGGCCTTGCGGCGCACCGGGCTGGCACATCTCATGGCAATCTCGGGCCTGCACATGACCGCCATATCCCTGCTGGTGTTCGGCGTAGTGCGTTACGGCCTCGCCTTGATCGAGCCGGTCGCGCTGACCCAGCCGGTCAAGAAATGGGCGGCCGTCGCTGCCGCCGTCGCGGCGCTCGGTTATCTGATTCTATCGGGTGCGTCGGTATCGACCCAGCGCGCGTTCATCATGGTGCTGATCGCCATGGGCGCCATCCTGGCCGACCGGCCGGTGTTTTCCCTGCGCACTGTCGCGCTGGCGGCCTTGCTGATTCTGGTTCTCGCGCCGGAAAGCCTGATCGGTGCGGGCTTTCAGATGTCGTTCGCGGCCGTGACCGCCCTCATTGCGGCCTATGAGGCCTGGCGGCGGGTGCGGCCCGATCATTGGATGGTCGGGCGCGGGCCGGTTCTCACCGTTATGGGATCTCTCGGCGGCATCGCCATGACCACCGTCATCGCCAGTCTCGCTGTGGCGCCCTTCGCAGCCTATCATTTCAACCGGCTTGGGCTTTATGACCTTCTGGCCAATCTGATCGCGGTGCCGATCTTCAGCATCGGCGTCATGTCATCGGCTCTGATGGCGCTGATTTTTATGCCGCTGGGTCTCGATGGCCTCTTTTTGAACCTGCTGGGTCTGGCCATCGGCGCGGTGCGTTGGACCGCCCACACGATCAGTGCCTGGCCCGGCGCGGCCGTCGGCGTGGCTGCCATGCCGGCGGCGGCCCTGGTGGCCTTTACCCTTGGCGGGCTGTGGCTGTGTCTGTGGCAGGCCCGCTGGCGCCTTGCCGGGATCCCGCTGATCCTCGCAGGATGCGTCATCGCCGGAATGACGCCGCGGCCAGTGGTCCTGATCGCCGCGGATGGCGGCGCGGTGGCGGTCCGCGACGGGACCGGCGCACTGACGCTGCCCTTCGCCCGGCGCAGCGATTACGATGAGCGCAATTGGTTGCGGCGCGATGGCCGCGATCTTGCGCCTCGCGATGCGGTGCGCCTTATCGAAGAAGCGGCCGGCTGGGCCGAGCCGGGACTCTGGCGCTGCGACCGCGCGGGCTGCGCCGTGCCGATCACGAGGCCTCCCGATGGGGCCCCGGCGCTCCTGGCCTATGCCCGCAGTCTCGACGCGCTGAACCTTGATTGCGCCCGGGCGGATCTGGTGATCAGCGCGGTGCCGGTGCGCGGGACCTGCGCTGTGCCCGGGCCCGTGATCGACCGGTTCGATCTGTGGTGGGCGGGCGCCCATGCCGTGCACTGGACGGGCACGGGCTGGCGGGTGGAAACGGCGCGGGCTGAACGGGGCGAGCGGCCCTGGGTCCTGCCGCGCGCCCCGTCTCACTTATAGCGGCCTCACTGATAGCGGCCTCACTGATAGCGGCGCAAGAGGCCGACAAGGCGGCCCTGAACCTGAACCCGGTCGGGCCCGTAGATGCGCGTCTCATAGGCCGGATTGGCCGCCTCGAGCGCGACCCGGTTGCCGCGCGCATGAAGCCGTTTCAGGGTGGCTTCTTCGTCATCGATCAAGGCCACGACGATCTCACCGTTCTGAGCCGTGTCGGCATACTGAATAATCACCGTATCGCCGTCGAGAATACCGGCATCGATCATCGAGTCGCCCTGAACCTCCAGCGCGTAATGCGACTCAGGCCGCGACCGCAGCATGCTCATCGGCACACCGATGGAATAGGAGTCCGATTCGATGGCCTCTTTCGGCACGCCGGCGGCAATCCGCCCGCGCACCGGAACCTCAACGCCATTGTCGAGCGCCGGAGGCGGCGGCGCACTGGCCCTCCCGCGCGTTCCTCCGCCGCGCACAATGCTGGGCGTGAAGCCGCCGCGCGGCGCCCGCGCACCGCCCGCCGGCGCGCCGCCATGGACCGCGTCGGGCAGGCGCAGCACTTCGAGCGCGCGCGCTTTATGGGCCAGCCGGCGGATAAAGCCGCGTTCCTCGAGCGCCGTAATCAGGCGGTGAATGCCCGATTTGGACCGCAGATCGAGCGCGTCCTTCATCTCGTCGAAGGACGGCGACACCCCGGTCTCCCGGATGCGTTCATGGATGAACATGAGCAGTTCATGTTGCTTGGGGGTCAGCATGGCGGCCTCCGGCAGATGGCCCGGACCCGGAGCATCGGGTGGGGCGCGAGGCTTCGGAACAAAACCGAAACAGTTATTTCTGTTCTAGTTTGGTTCCATTACCGGGTCAAGCGCTTTATCGAGACGCCCTGTCGGTTTTACCAGACGGGCTAGAGATCTGTTGCACGTCGTCCCAATCGGATTCTTGTCCTAATACCAGAACCGGCACGGTCTCGCCGGCGGCGGCGGCCGGCGCGCCGGGCGGCCGGATGATCAGCGCATCGCTTTGTGCGAAGACAGCCAGCATGGCGCTGTCTTGAACCGGAAACGCCTCGACGAGGGGGCCGTCCGGAGCCGGACGGAAACGGGCGCGTATGTAGTCCTGGCGCGGGCTCTCATTGGCGGCGAGCGGGCCGGCCAGGCGAAGGGGAACGGGTTTCTCGACGGCGCCGCGGCCCGCGAGCCGCGCGATGGCCGGTTTGAGAAACAGGAGGGCGCACACCATGGTCGAGACCGGATTGCCCGGCAGCCCGATCGCGGCGCGCCCGTCGCGCCAGGCGACCATGAGCGGTTTGCCGGGCCGCATGGCGATGCGCCAGAAATCGAGCGCATAACCGGCCCGTATCAAGGCGCCCTGCACCAGATCATGATCGCCGACACTGGCCCCGCCGAGCGTGACGAGGACATCCGTGTGCCGGGCGGCGTCGATGGCCCGGTCGAGAGCGTCGTCCGTATCCGGCGCGATGCCGAGATCGATGCCCGTGCCGCCCCAGGTCTCAATGGCGGCCAGGAGCCCGTAAAGGCTCGATGCGATGGTCTGGGCGGGGCCTTTGTCCGGTCCCGGACGCACCAGCTCGGATCCGGTGGCCAAAACGCCGATTCGGGGCGCGGGGATGACCGGCAGATCCGCATGGCCCGCCGCCGCCGCCAGGGCCAGATGGGCCGGGCTCAGACGCGTTTCGGCGTCGATCACGGCCGCGCCCTTGGCGAAGTCTTTGCCCGCCGCGCGGATATGCCGGCCGGCCGGCCCGCCGTGCCGGATGAGGACCGATGCGTCCGATGCGTCCGCGTCTTCCTGGGGGACGACGGTATCCGCGCCGTCGGGAACCGGCGCGCCGGTGAACAGGCGCACCGCTTCGCCGGGTTGGAGGGTGCCCTCGAAGGTCTCGCCCGCGGCGATCCGTCCCCGGAGCGTCAGCCGGACGGGAAGGGCATCCAGATCGCCGGCGCGCACGGCATAGCCGTCCATGGCCGAGAGCGCGGTTTCGGGCTGGCTGTGCCGGGCAATCACACCTGCGGCGCATACCCGCCCGCGCGCATTGAGCAACGGTACGGTCTCGGGCGCCAGGGGGGCAAGGCCGGACAGCAGGCGGGCGCGGGCCTCATCGACCGGGATCATGGGCACCGTCCTCAAGCAAGCGTTCAACGAAGACAAGATCGAGCCAGCGGCCGAACTTGTACCCGACCTCGCGGAACCGTGCGACCGGTTCGAACCCGAGCGCCGCGTGAAGGCGCAGGCTCGCCGCGTTACTTGCCTCGATGCCCCCGATCATCGCGTGAAAGCCGCGGCTGCGGGCATGGGCGATCAGCGCGCGGACGAGATCCCGGGCATGGCCCCGCCGGCGCGCGGCATCGGCCACATACACGGAATGCTCGACCGAATACCGGTAGGCGTTCCACTGATGGCGAAACCCGCCATAGCTGGCAAATCCGACGACCGTGCCGTTTTCTTCGGCCACCAGGACCGGATAGCCATCGCGCTGTTTGGCTGCGATCATCCCGGCATAGGCTTCGGCATCGACCGGGTCCAGATGAAACACCGCCGTGGTCGTGTCGATGGCATGATTATAGATCGCGCGCATCGCGTCCAAATCGTGCGCCGTCGCTGCCCGGATATGGCCGGCGGTCATGGCTCAGGCCTCGACATAAAGCCCGGACCGCCCGCCGTCCTTGCGCGCCAGACGGACCGCCTCGATGCGCATGGCCTTGTCCGCGGCCTTGAGCATGTCGTAGATCGTCAGGGCGGCAACCGACGCCGCCGTGAGGGCCTCCATCTCGACCCCTGTCTGTCCGGTGACCTTAGCGGCGGCGGTGATCTCCACGCAGGAGCGCTCCGCATCGAGAACAAAGTCTATCGCGACACGGGCGAGCGGCAGGGGATGGCACAGCGGGATCAGATCCGCTGTGCGTTTGGCGGCCATGATCCCGGCAAGGCGCGCCACCCCGAGCACATCGCCCTTGTGCGCGGCACCGTCACCGATCAGCGCCAGCGTCTCGGGCGCCATGTGGATCTCGGCCTTGGCGACCGCCTCGCGCGCGGTCGGCAGCTTGTCCGACACATCGACCATGGCGGCCTGACCGGCTGCGTCGAAATGGGTGAGCCGGGTCACGGCGCGGCACCGGCAGCCGGGGCCGGTGCGCCGGTCAGCGCCCGCAGAGCGGCGGTCACATCGGTCTGGCGCATCAGGCTTTCGCCGATGAGGAAAGTCCGCACGCCGATCTGTTCCAGACGCTCAAGGTCGGCGCGCGATCCGATCCCGCTCTCGGCAATCACGAGGCGGTCATCGGGCACCAGAGGCGCAAGGCGCTCAGTGGTCGCCAAACGCGTCTCGAAACTGTGTAAATCGCGGTTGTTGATGCCGATCAGAGGACTGGCGAGCTTGAGCGCGCGCGCGAGTTCCTCCTCATTATGGACTTCGATCAGCACATCCATGCCCCAGGCAAAGGCGGTGCGCTCCAATTCGGCGGCCTCCCCATCGCTCACCGCGGCCATGATGATGAGAATGCAGTCAGCTCCCAGCGCGCGGGCTTCGGCCACCTGATAGGGATCGAAGAAAAAATCCTTGCGCAGGACCGGCAAACCCACGGCGGCGCGCGCCGCCGTCAGATAGGCGTCCGCACCCTGAAAGCTCGGGGTATCGGTGAGCACCGACAGGCACCCCGCGCCGCCGGCTTCATAGGCACGGGCGAGGGCAGGGGGATCGAAATCGGCCCGGATGAGCCCCTTGGAGGGGCTCGCCTTCTTGATTTCGGCGATGATCGCGAAAGGCGTCATGGCACGCTTGAGCCCGGCGCGGAAATCCCGGACTTCCGGCGCCAGGCGCGCGGCTTCCTCCACCGCCTCGCGCGGCCGGGAGGCTTTGCGCGCGGCGATCTCGTCGAGCTTATAGGCCTTGATGGTTTCCAGAATCGTCATGATGCGGACGGTCCCGACATGGGTCTGTTGGTGATGTCTTTGAGGCGCCCGAGCGCGGCGCGCGCGCGCCCTGAGTCGATGACCTCAGCGGCCAACTCAGCGCCGTCTTTCAGATCGGACACGATATCCGCCACGATCAGACCGGCAGCGGCATTGAGCACGACCACATCGCGGTAAGCGCCGGGTTCGCCGTTCAAAAGGGCGTTGAGCGCTTCGGCATTATGGGCCGGGTCGCCGCCCTTGATGGCATCGAGCGGCGCACGCAGAAGGCCCGCATCCTCCGGCACGATCTCAAAGGTCTCGATGGACCCGTTCTGAAGGGCGGCCACGCGGCTCGGGCCGGTGATGGTCAACTCATCGAGCCCGTCCATGCCATGGACCACCCAGACCCGGTCCGAGCCCAGATTGCGCAGCACTTCGGCGAACGGCGTCAGCCAGCGCGAGTCGTAAACGCCCAGAAGCTGGCGTTTGGCACCGGCGGGGTTCGAAAGCGGTCCCAACAGATTGAACACCGTCCGTACACCGAGATCCTTGCGCACCGCCGCCACATGGGTCATGGCGCTGTGATGGAGCGGGGCCATCAGAAACCCGATACCGGCCTGTTCGATGGCCTGGGTGACGGTTTCGGGCGCCACATGGAGGCGCACGCCCAGATATTCGAGCACATCCGCCGCGCCGGACTGCGAGGAGGCTTTCCGGTTGCCGTGCTTGGCGACCTTGGCCCCGGCGCCGGCCAGCACGATCGCAACGGCCGTTGAGATGTTGTAAGTGCCCTTGGCGTCCCCACCCGTGCCGCAGGTATCAATGACACCATGGGGCGCATCGACCCGCACGGCCTTGGCGCGCAGCACCTTGGCCCCGGCCGTGATTTCGCTCACCGTCTCGCCGCGCACCCGCAGGCCCATCAGAAAGGCACCCATCTGTGCGTGGCTGGCTTGGCCGTTCATGATCGCCTCAAACGCGCGTTCGGCCTCCATCGGGGTCAGCCAGCCTCCGCTGGCAAGCTGTTCGATGATGGGGCGCATTTGGTCCGATCCGTCCGAGGCACTCACGCGGCGGTCTCCGTCAGGTTGAGAAAATTCTGCAATAGCGCATGGCCATGCTGGGAGGCGATACTTTCAGGGTGAAACTGCACGCCGTGGACAGCTTTGTCTTTGTGCTGAAGGCCCATGATCAGACCGTCGTCGGTCTCGGCTGTCACTTCGAGACACGCCGGCAGGCTCGACCGTTCGACGATCAGCGAATGATAGCGCGTGGCCTCAAAGCCGGTCTCGATGCCGGCAAAGACGCTTTGGCCCTGATGGCGGATCGGGCTCAGCTTGCCGTGCATGCATTCCGGCGCCCGGATCACACGCCCGCCAAAGGCCTGGCCGATCGCCTGATGCCCCAGACACACGCCCAGCACCGGGATGGTGCCGGCGGCCTTGGTCACAAGCTCAAGCGAGATGCCCGCCTGATCCGGATCGCACGGGCCCGGCGAAATCACGATCCCGGCCGGCGCCATGGCCATGGCCTCGTCCGCGCTCAGAGCGTCATTACGCTGAACGCTCACCTCTGCGCCCAACTCCCCGAGGAAGTGGAGCAGGTTGTAGGTGAAGCTGTCGTAGTTATCGATGAGCAGGATCATCGCCGTCCCACATTGCCCGCGGACGCATCGGCGCGCCCAAACCCCATTTTATGCACGCCGCAGATGCAGGCGCAATACGCGCTCCGGTGGCGCCGTTGAGCCAAACGGGCCGGCCTAGAGGTTAGCGCCCGGCGCCCTGGTGCCTGCGGGCGCGAAGCGATAGGCTTCCTCGGCGGCGCGGAACAGGGCGGAGGCCTTGTTGACCGTCTCCTGATATTCCGACTCGGGATCGGAATCCGCCACCACGCCGCCGCCCGCCTGGACATAAAGCGTGCCGTCCTTGATCACCGCGGTGCGCAGCGCGATACAGTTGTCCATCGAGCCGTCCGCGGCGAAATAACCCACCATCCCCGAATAGAGCCCGCGTTTTTCCGGCTCCAGCTCGTTGATGATCTCCATGGCCCGGATCTTCGGCGCGCCCGACACCGTGCCCGCCGGAAAGCCCGCGCAGAGCGCATCGATGGCGTCTTTGTCGGCGCGCAGACGCCCCTCCACATTCGAGACGATGTGCATCACATGGCTGTACCGCTCGATGGTGAACTGCTCCGTGACCTGAACCGTGCCGATCTCGCTCACCCGGCCGACGTCGTTGCGCCCCAGATCCAGAAGCATCAGATGCTCGGCGCGTTCCTTAGGGTCGGCCAGCAGGCGTTCGGCATTGGCGCGGTCTTCTTCCTCGCTGCGCCCGCGCGGCAGGGTCCCGGCGATGGGCCGGATGGTCACGGTGCCGTCGCGCAGGCGCACCAGCAATTCGGGCGATGAGCCGACCACGCCGAAGCCGCCGAAGTTCAGATAGAACAGATAGGGCGACGGGTTGAGCCTCCGGAGGGCCCGGTACAGCGCGAAGGGCGGCAGCGCGAAGGGCACCGAAAACCGCTGGCTGGGGACCACCTGAAAGATGTCCCCGGCGCGGATATAGTCCTTCGCGGTGTCCACCATCCGGTGATAGGTGCCGCGTTCGATGTTCGACACCGGCTGGGGCAGGCGCTCGGGCACCAGACCGCCGTCGGTTCGCGCGGGCAGGGGCCGTTCCAGATCGCCGACCACATCGGCGAGACGCGCCAGCGCCTGATCATAGGCGGCGCGCGGCGCAACGCCCGGCTCGGGCCAGACCGGCGTGGTGACAATCACCTCCCCGGTCACCGAGTCGAAGACCACCGTGACCGTGGGGCGCAGAAACAGGCTGTCGGGAATGCCGATCCGGTCGGCCTTGGGCGCCGGCAAACGCTCCATCTGGCCGACCATGTCGTAGGTCATGAAGCCAAAAAGGCCGCAGGCCATGGGCGGCACCCCCTCCGGCAAGGCCACCCGGGCGTCCGCGACCGCCGCGCGGATGGCATCGAGCGGGGCGTCTTCCAGCGGCTCATAGGCCTCAAGATCGATCCGCGCCTGGCGGTTCACCGAGGCCCGGGTCCCCTCGACACGGTAGATGACGTCCGGCTTGATGCCGAGAATGGAATAGCGCCCGCGTGCCCGGCCGCCCTCGACCGATTCGAACATGAAGCTCATGGGCCGGTCCGCGCCCAGCTTCAGCATGGCCGAAACCGGCGTCTCCACATCGGCCAGAAGGCGCGTTGCAACGGCCTGTGCCGTGCCCCGGTCGTACTGCGCGGCGAACGGACCGAAGGCCGGGTCCGCGCGCATCAGAAGCCGGCCCCGGCGCCGCCGCTCTCCTGCCCCAGCGCAAAGGCCACCGCACGGTCATTGACCTTAACGCCGATATCGTCCTGAAGGGCGACCACGAGTTGCTCGGACAACTCTTCGGGCAGGCGGCGGCCGAGTTCCGTTTGCAGCATCACGGCATTGACCCCGACATCGCTATCGTCCGTCGGCAGAATATCGGTCACCGAGGCAATGACGTAAGACCGACCGCCCTGGCCCGTGCCGTCCACAATGCCGCCCGTTTCGGCCCGGAACAACTCGCGCACCAGATCGGCGGTCAGCGCATCGTCCACCGACCCCCGGCCGATGGGATCGACCGGCGTGACGACCTTGCCGCCGAGTTCGGTTGCCAGCGTGTCGAAACTGGCGCCGCTGCGGGCGCGCTCCGCCGCCGCTTCCCCGAGGGCGGTCAGGGCCATGCCCCGTTCCCGGTCCTGCCACAGCGCGACCACCTCATCGCGGACCTCGTCGAGCGGGCGCAGGAACGCCGGGGTCACCCCATCGACGCGCACCACGAAGTAGCCGCCATCGGCAAGGTCTTCAAAGTCGTTTTCCAGACCCGGTTCGCTGGCAAAGGCCGCCGACACGACATCGAAGGGCGGGGCCGTCGCTGTGGTCTCGGCACCGGCGACTTCGCCTTGCGCGGTGACCGCCTCGACGCTGCGCACCGGCAGCGCCAGGGACTGACCGATCTCTTCCAGCGTACTGCCGCCCGCGCGCGCATCCTCGACCCGCTCCAGAAGATCGGTCACCGCGATCTGCGCCTCTTCGAGCGCGATCTGCTGGCGCAACTCGTCGCGCGCCTCTTCGAACGGCACCGCCTTGGCCGGCTCGATAGCGTCGACCGCCAGGATCGCATAGCCCAGATCGCCCTCGATAAGGCCGGTCACGCCCGGGCTGTCCATGCCGAACGCGGCCTCGGCAAACGCCTCGTCGAACATGTCGTCTCGGGTGATCGTCCCCAGCGAGAGTTCATCGGCCTGAAACCCGCGCGCCAGCGCCGCTTCGGTAAAGCTCAAGGCATCGGTGATCTCGGCCGCCGCGGCTTCGGCCTCCTCGCGGGTCTGGAACGTCAGCTGGCGGATTTCCCGGCGCTCCGGCGTGACATAGTCGGCCTCGTTGAAGGTATAGAGTTCGCGGATGCGTTCCTCGGCGACAGCGATTTCGCCGACCAGATCTTCCGGCGTGATCATCAGATAGGTAAAGTCCCGCCTCTCGGGCGCGGTGAAGCGGGCCCCTTCGCTCACATGGAGCGCCTGAAGCGCGGCATCGTCCGGTTGCGGAAGATCGGTGACGGCTTCGGCGGGCAGGGTCAGATAGGTCACCGCGCGGCGTTCGCCCTGAAGGCGCACCATCCAATCGGCGAGGCCCTGGGGCAGGCGGATGCCGTCCACCACCGCATCGACAAGCTGCATCCGCACAACGTCCGAGGCCATCATGGCTTCGAAGCTTTGCGGGGTCATCTGGTTGGAGAACAGGGTCTGGCGATAGACCGTCGCGTCGAACCGGCCGGTCGGACCCTGGAACGCCTCGAAGGACTGAATCTCGGCGAGCAGAGCCTCGTCAGACACCGCCAGCCCGAGCCGGTCGGTTTCATGCTCCAGCACCGCCCGGGAAATAAGCTGATTGAGCGCGATGCGGTCGAGCCCCAGGGCCAGCGCCTGTTCGGTGGGCATCGGCGCGCCCATCTGAGCGCCGAATCGCTCGCGGATCCGGCTGAACTCGTCGAGAAAGGCCTGGCTCTCGATGGTCCGGTCGCCAACCTCGGCAACCGTGGTGTCGGTCTGGGTGCGGAAGATGTCGCCGATGCCCCAGACCGCGAAAGCGACCACCAGCAACGCCAGCAGCAGTTTCGCCACCCAGCCTTTCGCGGAATTACGCAGTTGCGACAGCATGGCCTTGGCTCCCATCCGACGGCTGGCCCCGGGCAGCGTCCCGGCGCCAGTGCACCTATTGTGAAATCGCGCCGACTATAGGAAGGGTGTGGGGCGGGAGCAACTTCGGCCCGCACGGTGCCGGTGGCGGGCTTTGAGGCCGCCCGGTCCGAAGACGGGTTGAGACAGACGTCGAGAAAGAAATGGGGAGCGGCATGACGGCGAATGTGCGTCCGGCGGTGATCGGAAACTGGAAGATGAACGGGTTGCTGGTGGCGCGGGGCGAACTGGTCGCGCTGGCCGGGACCCTGGAGGGCGCCGACCGCGATGTGGATGTGATGATCTGCCCGCCGGCGACCCTGATCGCGGCCTTCGCCGCCGATGCGCGGGGCCTGGCCATCGCCATCGGGGCTCAGGATTGCCACCCCAAGGAAAACGGGGCGCACACCGGCGATATAAGCGCCCCGATGCTCAAGGATGCCGGCGCCAGCGCGGTCATTGTCGGCCATTCCGAGCGCCGGACCGATCACGGGGAAAGCGATGCTCTGGTCAATGCCAAGGCAGAGGCCGCTCTGGCCGCGGGTCTCCAGACGATCATCTGCGTCGGCGAGACCGAGGATCAGCGCGATTCGGGCCAGACCCTCGATGTGCTGTCGCGCCAACTGGCCGGATCGGTGCCCGATGGCGCCAATGCCGGCAGCGTGATCGTCGCCTATGAGCCGGTCTGGGCGATCGGCACCGGACGCACCCCCACCGAGGACCAGATCGCCGAGGCCCACAGCCATATGCGCGCGATCCTGAGCGCCCGGTTTGCCGAGCAGGGCCAGCGCATGCGCCTGCTTTATGGCGGTTCGGTCAAAGCCGCCAATGCGGCGGCGATTTTCGCCATCGATCATGTCAATGGCGGGCTCGTCGGCGGCGCCAGCCTCAAAGCGGCCGACTTCGCCCCCATCGTCCGCGCCGCACGGCCTTAACTTCGGAGAGATCAATGAGCGTCAGCGGGAAGACCGCCGTCATCACCGGGTCCACCAGCGGCATCGGGCTCGGGATCGCGCAGGGCATGGCCGAGGCCGGGCTCAATATCGTGCTGAACGGCTTCGGCGACCGCGAGGCCATCAAGGCCATCGAAGCCGAAATCGGCGGGATGGGCGTCGGGTGCCTTTATCACGGCGCGGATATGACGAGGCCCGATGAGATCGCCGACTTGATCGGTGCGGCGGAGGACCGGTTCGGGGCCATCGATGTGCTGGTGAACAATGCCGGGATCCAGCATGTGGCGCCGATCGCGGCGTTCCCGCCCGAAAAATGGGACGCGATCATCGCCATCAACCTGTCCTCGGCCTTCCACACCACGCGCCTGGCCGTGCCGGGCATGAAAGCGCGGGGGTGGGGCCGTATCGTCAATATCGCCTCGTCCCACGGGCTGGTGGCCTCGCCGTTCAAGGCGGCCTATGTGGCGGCCAAGCACGGGATTGTGGGGATGACCAAATCGGTGGCGCTTGAACTGGCCGAAACGGGAATCACGGCGAACGCGATCTGCCCGGGCTATGTGAAAACCCCGCTCGTTGAGAATCAGATCGCCGACACGGCCAAGGCCCGGGGCATCAGCGAGGAGGCCGTGGTGCGCGATGTGCTGTTGGCCGCCCAATGGACCAAGGCCTTCGTAACAGTGGAAGATTTGGCCCAATACGCCCTGTTTTTATGCTCCGACGCAGGCGCGAACATCACCGGCGCGGCCCTCACCATGGACGGCGGCTGGACCGCCGCCTGACCGGCACCGGCGGCCTGGTAATCATCTTTTAATCTCAACGGCTTACCCGCACCATTGATGCGTTATTCGGAATGTGTGCTATACTCGTTCCGGTATTTGGCGGGTAATTGCCATGGTCGATGTGCTGGTCAAACGTGAGCCACTCGACGCTCAAGGGCTAAAGCGCTCCATAGAAGCACTGGAGCGCGAGGGCCGCTTTGTTTGGTTGAACGCGGCGCTGCGCCCCGGCGAGACCATGCAAAGCCATATCGACCGGGTGCTCGAGAACGAGCATATTGTCTTCCATCTCCAACTCGATCAGCCGCCGCCGGCCGCCGAGGTCGCGCAGACCGTGCAGGGCCTCGGCGTTGAAGGCCCCCATGCGGACGCCGATCCGGACCGCCCGCTCTGGATGATCACCAGCACCGTCGATGTGGAAGGCCTGCCGCCGTCTTTCGTGAAGGTCCCGCCGCTCGCCGACTGGTCTGCCCTTCAAGCCGCACCGGCTGCGCCCTTGGATGAGGTGCCGCCGCCGCCGCCGCCGCCGATCGGGGCCGAGCCGGCATCAGCGCCCGCACAGGAGGCGGCGCCCAAGCCGCAACCCTCATCGCCCCAGGCTCAGCCCATCGGTCCGGACCAGATCCGCTCGTCGGTGCTCGACAATCTGATCACGCTGTGTTGGGCCGGCGCCGCGCTGGTGTTCGTCTACATGATCACCCTGCCGCCGCCGGAGGGCGCGAGCCTGGGCGCTATTCTGAGCCGGGCGGGGATGGCCGCCGCCGCGCCGTTCGCCGCCGGCCTGCTGTTGACCCTGCTGCGCAGCGCCATCCGCATGATGCGCGCCTGACGCGGCTTGCCGTCTCCTGCCGATCGTCCGACACTCACGCCGATCATTCGCTGACTGAAGGGGGACCGCCGTCATGCGCGCCTTGCTCTCTGCTCTTGCCCTGACCACCGCTTGCGCCGCCGCCGCCCTGCCGGCGCGGGCCGATGACGCTGCATTAGCCCTGCTCGATGACCGGTATGAGCGCACCGCCCAGGTCGCCGATACGCTTTGGGACTATGCCGAGCTGGGTTATCTGGAGACCCGCACCAGTGCCCTGCTGCAACAGGAGCTTGCCGGCCAGGGCTTCACCATTGAGACCGGCGTTGCCGACATTCCGACCGCTTTCGTCGCGAGCTACGGCTCGGGCGGTCCGGTGATCGGCATCCTGGCCGAGATGGATGCGCTTCCGGGCATCAATCAGGATGCGGTGGCGACCCGGGCGCCGATCGACGGCAAGGGCGCGGGCCATGCCTGCGGCCATCACCTGTTCGGCTCGGCGTCGGTGTCGGCGGCGATTGCGGTCAAGGATTGGCTGGAGCGCACCGGCGCGAAGGGGACCGTCCGGCTGTACGGCACGCCCGCCGAAGAGGGCGGCAGCGGCAAGGTTTATATGGTCCGTGCCGGTCTGTTCGACGATGTGGACGCGGTGATCCATTGGCATCCGGACGATGAGAACTCGGCCGCCGCCCGCACCACGCTCGCCAACCGCTCGGCCAAGTTCCGCTTTTCCGGTGTCTCGGCCCATGCCGCCGGGGCGCCCGATAAAGCCCGCTCCGCGCTCGATGGGGTCGAGGCCTTCAACATGATGGTCAATATGATGCGCGAGCATGTCCCTCAGGACAGCCGCATCCATTACGTCATCACCAAGGGCGGAGAAGCGCCCAATGTGGTGCCGGACTTCGCGGAGGTCTTCTATTACGTGCGCCATCCGGACGCTTTGGGCGTTCAGAAGATCTGGGCGCGCGTCGAGGATGCCGCGCGCGGTGCGGCGCTCGGCACCGGCACGGACGTCACCTGGGAAGTGATCCACGGCAACCATCCGCTTCTGATCAACGAAACCCTTGCCAAGATGGTGGACGGCAAGCTGCGCGCCGTCGGCGGTGTGACCTATACGCAGGAAGAGCGGGCGTTCGCCAGAACGATCCGCGAGAGCTTCGAGGATCCCGCGCTCGCGCTGGGGAGCGAAGAAGAGGTCCAGCCCTATGATGTGACCCTGGGCTATGGCTCGACCGATGTGGGCGATGTGTCCATGACCGCGCCGACCGTCGGCCTGCGGACGGCCACCTGGGTGCCGGGCACCTCGGCCCATAGCTGGCAGGCGGTCGCCGCCGGCGGCATGTCGATCGGCCACAAAGGGGCGCAGGTTGCGGCCAAGACCATCACCTTGAGCGCTATCGAATTGTTCGAGAACGCGGATCTGCGCGCGGCGGCGAAAGCCGAGTTTGACGAGCGCCGGGGCGATGATTTCGAATACATCCCGCTGCTCGGCGACCGCAAACCGCCGCTCGATTACCGGCAGTAAATTACCGGCAGTAAAAGGCTGTGCAGGCACGAGGGATCCGGCGTGCGGCCGGATCCCTGTCATATGGTCTGTGCTCAGAGGTTCTCGCCGAGGAAGTCCCGGGTCACATAGTAGAGGTTCGGCGTTTCCCAGGTGAAATGAACGGTCAGCGTGCCATCCTCGCCGATGGCGGTGTTGTCGAACGCGCCGTAGGCGCAGGTGATGCCGGTCAGGCGCGAGGACACGGCGCTTTTGCCGATATCGCTCGAACAGACATTCTTGACCGCCGACAGCACGTTCTCGCAGCGCCCATAGCTCGACTGGGTGAACAGGCTGTCATCGGTCGGGAAGGCCTCCCAGGCCATGGACACCGGCAACTGCGTGCCGCAGGTCTCGTTCATGTCGGCGATCCAGCCACCTTCCAGAAGGCGGCGTTCCTGGTCCGCATGATGTTCGCGCACTTTGAGCGATTGCGCGGCGGCGGGCGCGGCGAGGCCGGCCAGGACGAGCGCGGTCAGGCAAAGACGAAACATGGGCAGATCTCCCCAGAGATGTGGTTGATGGCTGTATGCCTTAGACTTTTTCTTTAGCAGTTTTGTGACCCTGGAGAAAATGCCCGCCTCGCGGGTGGATTTTAGGCCGTTACGGTGACCCGCGCGCTCAGTCCATGGGGGTCACCCGCGAAATGCGCAGGCGCTCGCACCGCGCCGGCATCGGCAGTTGGCTGGGTCATCGGCATCCCCGGAGCAATGAGACGGATGTTCTCATTGTGCCCCGGGGAGGCGGCCACCGGCCAGTCAGAAGCGCGCGCGCTAAAGATGCGGCGCCCACATCAGCAGATAGGCCCCGGCGATGCCGACCGCCATCAGGGCTGTGAGGCCGAGCACCAGACCGGCGACCGCGCGCTTGGCCAACGGGCTCGCGCTCGCCTGGGCCAGGAAATAAAGTTCCGCGACCAGGAGCGGCACCAGGAAATTGCCGAAGGCCCAGAACCGGTCGAACGGCCCGTCCATCTGGGCGGTCATGCCCGGCGCGCCCTGGTTGATCAGCACCCAGGCCGAAATTCCGACGCGCAGGAACCAGACGCCGGAGACCATGAGAAAGGTCCGGATCGCCCAGCGCCGGTGACTGTCGAAGTCGCGAGCCATCGCGGTGCGCAGGGCCATCGCCCCGAACGCCAGAATGAGCACGCCATTGAGTGTGATCGACCACGCGCTGACGATGTTCAGATAGGTGCCGCGCGCCCACACGAGCCAGATGCCGCTCAGCGCCATGATCACCGCGACCGTCAGGAACACCCGCCCGTTCCAGCGGTGAAAGGCGCGGGCCCGGTTGCGGATCGCCGGGACGAGTTGGACGAGCCCGCCGAAGGTGATCAGCGCGGCCAGCAGCACATGCACGATGAACATCGTATTGCCCGGCCCGTCGTCCGGGATGTAGCCGTCGATGAGCCCCTTGTCGTTCCAGGTCTCGAAAGCGCCGGACGCGGTGCGCGGACCGTAAAAGCCCAGGATGAAGTAGATGAAGATCGCCTGGCCGATGGCGGCGGCGGCAAACCAGATCTGCCCGGACCGCGTAAGGAGTGTGGACCCGGCGGTTGCGGATGCGGAACGCATGGTGCTTTCCCTCTCAAGACTGACATATGCAAGGCCGATGGACGCCGCCGGCGAGCGGTGCCGTCTTGAGCGATAGCGAGGACGGGGCGGGCGGATCTCCCCGATTTCCAAATCGGCTGGAGAAACCGGCGGGATTTTTTGCCAGCGCCCCAGGGGCGGTGTGTGGCGCGGCCCGTGCTAAGTTTGAGGCCGACGGTTCAACGGACATCACGGCGGCGCACATCATGACGACAGACGGCATGACCACAGACAGCATCGTGCAATTGGCGGCCATGGCGACGGCGCTCACCGGCGTGGCGATCGCGGCCCGCCGCTTGCCGCGCACCGGCCTCGTGCTGACCTGGGCTGCGTTCTGCCTGTCGGTGTTCTGCGCGATGGCCGCCGGCCTGCTCGACGGGTTTGCACCCGGACCGGCGCTCGGGCTGGCCATGGCGGGATCGGCGGGCTGCGGCTGGTTCTGGCTGTTCGCACGGTGTTTGTTCCGCACCGGCCGGGCGGTCGAGCCGCGCCATGTCGCCGTGGTGGCCGCCATTATGGCGCCTGCGGTGATCTATTACGCGCTCGACGGCACGCCGGGCTGGGACACCGGCCTGCGCATGTTGGCCAATTTCCAGATGCTGGTGAGTTCGACGGTGCTGGTTCTGGCCTTCTGGGAGCCGGTGCGGGCCCTGTCATCGGTGGGCGATCAAACCGAGCGGCGGTTTCGGTTCGCGTTTCTCGGCGCTTATGGTGTGTCCCTGGCGGTTGCCGTTCTCTGGCCGAGCTATGCCGCCGAGGGGACCGTGGCCGCGACCCTGCGCCCCTCGGTGGAGGCGTTCTTCTCCATGGCCTTTGTGGTTATTGCGGGCTTTGCGGCCCGCTACCGGCTGCGCCATCCCCTGACATCCGCCGCGCTCCAGGCCGAACCGGACCTTTCGTCGCCGGCGAACCGGGAACCGGCGGCACCGAGCGATGAGGACCGGCGGGTCGCGGCGATGATCACGGCCCTGATGGACCGGGACCGGATCTTTCTCGATCCGGCCTTGAAGATCGGGGCTTTGGCTGAGCGGATCGGCGAGCCGGAATACAAGGTCAGCCGCGCGATCACCGGTGTGCTGGGCCGGCGCAATTTCAACCAGCTGATCAATGCCTACCGGATCGAGACGGCCAAAGCCCATCTGGCCGATCCTGCGCGCGACGACCTTTCCATCCTGACGATCAGTTGGGAGAGCGGCTTCGGGTCGGTCGGGCCGTTCAACCGGGCGTTCAAGGCCGCCACGGGCCAGACGCCCCGCGAGTACCGCGCCGCCGCAAGGGCCACCCGCGACGATCCCGAGGCCGCGCTGCCGGCGACCTCTTAGGGTCCTTTTGGAAACGCGCCGGAAGGCGCATTTCCGAGTGCCTGGCCGGGAGGGAGAGTGGGCCGGTGATGCCTCTTCTCCAAAAAACCTCTTAGCGCCCGATCTCGGTTTCCAGCCAGACCGTGAGAATGTCCCAGAACGCCTTGGACCGGGAGTTGGTCAGCATGACCATGCCCACGTCGCGGGTCGGCAGAAACGCGATGGTGGCGCCATAGCCCTGGACCGAGCCCGAATGGGTCACGACGCGCACGCCCTGATAATCGTAAATGCGCCAGCCGAGGCCGTATTCGGCCTTCTCGACCGTGAGCGACTTGGCGATGCGATGGACCTGGCCGGGTGTGTCGACCCGCGGTGTGTGCAGCAGGGCCAGCACCTCTGGTGAGAGGACTTCGGGCCGGTGGCCCAGTTGGGCCGCCAGCCACTGGGTCATATCGGTGATGCTGGCATTGACCCCGGCGGCGGCGGGCAGACGGTAATAAGCTTCTTTCACCGGCTCGATGCGCCACGGGTCGGTTTTTTTCCTGCGCCTGTGGGACTGCGCCCAGTTACCCGTCGCCTGAAGGCCGTCGGCTGTCATCGACGCATGGCGCATGCCCAGGGGCGCGAAGACACGGGCTTCCATGGCTCGAGTGTAGGGGCGCCGGTCGGCTGCCTCCACCGCGTCCGCCGCGATGTTGAAGGCGACATTCTGATAGGCATGGCACTCGCCGACCCCGCAGATCATGTCCACCGTGCCGAGCCGTGTCAGGATGGTCTTGGGCGCGACATTCGCTTCCAGGAGATTGTCATAGGCATAGGGCGGCAAGCCAAGCTGATGGGTCAGCACGGTCTCCAGGGTGGCCGCGGTCAACTGGCTGCGGTCCTTCAGACGGAATGCCGGATTGAAACCGCTGGCCGGGGCATCGAGGCTCAGGCGCTGTTCGGCCACCAGTTGGGCCACCAGGGTGCCGGCAAAGCCCTTCGATAACGAGGCGATCCGAAACACGGTGTCCGGGTCCACCGGATCGCGCCCGCCCATGACGCGCGGGCCATGGGTCACGACGCGTTCGGTCTTACCGCCGCGCACGATAGCGAGCGCCATGCCGATGACATGCTCGCTCGCGGCGATGGCGGCCACATCCTCCTCGAAACTGGTCGGCGTCGTTGCCTTGGGGGCCAGCAGCGAGATCGGCGCCGCCGGCGCCGCCCGGCCGGGCATGGCGAACAGGCAGACAAAAACAATCGCGGTGAGGATGCGAAACACGGCAGGGGCTCCCATATATCGACGGTTGGCGGCCAGGACTGTAGCCCGCATTGGTGGATGCGCCTATGCGCGCGCCTGAGGGGCGGGGCGGTTCGCCGCACGTCCGTGACGCCGGGCAAGCCAGGGCCCGTCAGCCGGCCTGGGGCCCTTGGCATCCCTTGGGCGATGGCGTACAAACCCGCTTTCGCGCCGCCGGCGTGCTTTTTGTGACATGTGGGCCACGGCGACAGCCCGGGCCGCTTTAGACCTGTTGGACAGCCACCCATGGAAACCTTGCTTCTGGTCGTGCATCTGCTCATCGCCCTTGCGATGGTGGGGGTGATCCTGCTTCAGCGGTCCGAAGGCGGCGCGCTCGGTATGGGCGGCGGTGGCGGCGGCGGCGGTCTGATGTCCGGGCGCGGCGCGGCCAATGCGTTGACCCGGACGACCGCGATCCTCGCGGCGGTGTTCTTCACGACCTCGTTGACGCTGGCGCTGCTCGCGCGCGACGCCGGGCAAGGGCCGGGATCGGTGATCGACCGAATCGATGAAGAGGCGCCGACCCCGGCCGATCTGATCGACGACGCCGAGCCGGTACTGCCCGATGAGGCGCCCGAGCCCGCGCCACAGATCCCCGAATAATCTCAACGCCTTGTTTTTCTTCAGGTTAGCGTGTCCGGCGCGCTGACCCTCCGGCCTGTGGACAATCTTCGCGCTTCCCTGGCGCCGGTCTTTGCGGATAAGGTCAAAGCCCATGGCGCGGTATATATTCATAACCGGCGGCGTGGTCTCCTCACTCGGTAAGGGCTTGGCATCCGCGGCGCTCGGCGCATTGTTGCAGGCACGGGGCTATTCAGTCCGTCTGCGCAAGCTGGACCCCTATCTCAATGTCGATCCGGGCACGATGAGCCCGTTTCAGCACGGCGAGGTCTATGTCACCGACGATGGGGCCGAGACGGATCTCGATCTCGGCCACTATGAACGCTTCACCGGCGTGCCCACCACGCGCGGCGACAATGTCACCACCGGACAGATCTATCAGGAGATCCTGCGCAAGGAGCGCCGGGGCGAGTTTCTCGGTGTGACCGTGCAGGTCGT
>CAZHDI010000024.1:0-16303 GCA_964531285.1 uncultured Alphaproteobacteria bacterium
TGGGTGGCGGGCGGCGATCAGGGCCGTCGCGTTTTGCGGGGCGGGTCCTGGAGCTACGATCCTCAGGACCTGCGCTCGGCGCTCCGCGACGGGAACGCTGCAGACATCCGGGTCAGCCTCAGCGGCGCCATCGGCTTTCGTCTTGCGAGAACGCTTTAACCTTTGCCCTTTAACCCCCTTACCCTTTTCAGGCGCCGCGCCGTGAGGCGCGGCGCGCGAAATGGTCCGTCATCCCCATACGCTGCCTCTTGTGCAGAACCGCTCCGCATCCGTCGTTCCCGCGCAGGCGGGAACCCAGAGCGGCGCGGCACTGACCCCAATCGGACAATCGAGATCATCGCCCCTGGATGCCGGATCCGCGCCGCGCTTGTCCGGCATGACGATTTTGGTGGCCAGGACCCGTTTCAACAGCCTGCTGGAAGGCGGACGGTCACGTCCTGCGTGTCTCACGGGCGGTCTCACGCCCGTCGCCAGTGGATTGGTAGAACACCGCCTGTTCGCCGAGCGCTTCGGCCCAATCCTCGTCCGTGTAGCGATCGCCGACATCGACCGCATCGAAGCCGCAGCGGGCCAGGAACAGGAACTGATCGCGGATGATGTGTCCCACCGCGCGGACCTCACCTTGATAGCCGAGGCGTTCGCGCAGGAGCCGGCCATAGGAAAACCCGCGCCCGTCCTTGAACGCCGGGAACTCGATGGCGATGACATCGAAGCGCGACAGGTCCTCGGCGATCAGCGCCGGGGATTGATCCGAACGCAGAACGATGCCGATGGGACAGTTGCGCCCGATCAACTCTTCGCGCTCGGCCTGCCAGCGTTCCAGCGAGACAAGCACGCGCGTGTCGCCGGGCACCGGGGTGTCGTCCTCGACGGTGATCCAGGGATCGTCCGTCAGCGCACCGTTCTTAATGAGCGCCATAAAGCGCCTCCTTAAAGGGGGCCAGTCCGACCCGGCGATAGGTGTCGAGGAACCGCTCATCCGCCGCGCGCTGGTCGAGATACACGCCGACAATGGTATCGATCACGCCCGGCACCTCGTCTTCGCCGAAGCTCGGCCCGACAATGTCGCCGACCGCCGCGGTTTCGTCCGCCGAGCCGCCCAGCGTGATCTGGTAGCGCTCCACGCCTTTCTTATCGACGCCCAGAATGCCGATATGGCCCACATGGTGGTGCCCGCAGGCATTGATGCAGCCTGAAATCTTGATCTTCAGCTCACCGATATCGTGCTGGCGCTCCAGATCGGCAAAGCGGTTGGAGATTTCCTGCGCGATGGGGATCGCGCGCGCATTGGCCAGATTGCAATAATCGAGGCCCGGGCAGGCGATGATGTCCGACACCTGACCGAGATTGGGCGTCGCCAGCCCTTGCGCCTTGAGACCCTGCCAGACCGCATGAAGATCGCGCTTGGCCACATGGGGCAGGACGAGGTTCTGTTCATGGGTGACGCGGATCTCGTCGAACGAATAACGCTCCGCGAGATCGGCAACCGCCTCCATTTGCTCCGCAGTCGCATCGCCCGGAATGCCGCCAATGGGTTTGAGCGAGATATTGGCAATGGCGTAACCCGGCTGACGGTGCGCCACCACATTGTTGTCCACCCACTCGGCGAAGGCCGGATCGCCGGCATAGGCAGCGTCGAACGCAGGGTCGGTGTCGTTGAGCGTCTCAAAGGGCGGCGGGGCGAAATAGGCGGCAATCCGCGCCATTTCCGCGTCGGGCAGGGCAACGGGCCCATGGGTCATGATCTGGATGAACTCATCCTCGACCATGCGGATGAACTCGTCCGTACCCGTCTCATGCACCAGGATCTTGATGCGCGCCTTATAGAGATTGTCGCGCCGTCCGAGTTGGTTATAGACGCGCATGATCGCGTCGATATAGCTGAGCAGATCGGCCTGGGGCACGAAATCGCGCATCTTCTTGGCGATCATCGGGGTGCGGCCCTGGCCGCCGCCGGCAAAGACCCGGTAGCCGATCTCGCCCTTGTCGTTGCGCACGACCTCGATGCCGATGTCATGAACCTGGATCGCCGCCCGGTCATTGGGCGCACCGGTCACGGCAATCTTGAACTTGCGCGGCAGGAACGAGTATTCGGGGTGAAAGGTCGACCACTGACGGATCACTTCGGCGATGATGCGCGGATCCTCGATCTCGTCGCGCGCGGCGCCGGCGAACTGGTCGGCGGTGACATTGCGGATGCAGTTGCCCGAGGTTTGGATGGCATGCATCTCGACCTCGGCGAGATCGTCGAGAATGTCCGGAATGTCCGAAAGCTTCGGCCAGTTGTACTGAATGTTCTGCCGCGTCGTGAAATGCCCGTAACCCTTGTCGTATTTGCGGGCGACATGGGCGAGCCGGCGCATCTGGTCCGACGACAGCGTGCCGTAGGGAATGGCGACCCGCAGCATATAGGCGTGAAGCTGCAGATAGACGCCGTTCATCAGGCGCAGGGGCTTGAACTCATCCTCGCTCAACGCCCCGGACAGGCGCCGGGCGACCTGACCGCGGAACTGCGTGACCCGGTCGGCGACCAGCTTCCGGTCGAATTCGTCATAGCGGTACATGGCATTTCTCCTTGCCCGTCCGGGCCCCGGTCAGCCTTCGGCTTGCTTGCCCAGATCGAGGCGGATGGTCGGCCCGGCCGCACGGATGGTCTCGCGCGCCGAGATCGGCTGCGGCACACCGCCATCGAGCGTGACCGGAAAGGCGTAGACATCCACCACCAGGCGCGCGGCGATATCGGCGGCGCCTTTGTCCAGAAACGGGGTCATGTCGTCTTCGGGCGCGATCACATGGGCGTCCGTGAACCGGTCCGACCAGGACAGGTCCGCGGTCATATACACCACATCGCCGTCCAGCAGCCGGTTGGCCGTGATGACTTCCGGGGCCTTGCGCGCCTTCATGGGATCCTCACCAGCAGGGGCGTCGGGAACGAGACCCGAATATGGGCCGCGGCGAATTATCCATCAACACCCGTGCAAAATAAAAGATATACACAAGAAAATTGTAAAACGAGGCAGCCGGGCCCGCTACGGCGCGATGAACGGCCCGATGCAGCGGGCCTCGCGGCGGATGGCATCGAGCCGCCGCAGGTCGTCCTCGCCGGTCACAAGGGTGCGAAACAAAGCGATGCCGGTGGTGGACGGGGCGACAATGGCCCCCGGATCGCCCGTGTTGTCGGCATTCGGCGGCAGCACCGTGAGCCGGATCTCCGGCGTGGTGACCTGCCGGTCGTTGAGGACGAAGAAATTGTCGGTGTTGTCGGCATAGAGCGCCAGGGACCAATAGCTCTCGGGCACCTGGGCCTCCAGGGTCAGCCGGCCGTTGGTCAGATCGAAGGCGCAAATGCTGTACAAGAGATCGGGGCTGGGGCGCACCACGCCGCGCGCATCGGCATCGGGTCGCGGTACATGGACGATGGTATTGAGCCCGGCCTGATCCTTGAGACGCCCGTGCAATGTGCTCATGACTATGCCGGGCATGGCGGTGATCGTGGCCCAATGCACGCCGGCGGCGACGATCACGCCGGACACGACCCATAACAGCGGCTTCATGGGGCGCACCCGATCTTTTCGATCTCCGGCAGGTCGATGGCGTCGAGCGCGGCGACCACGCGCGGTTCCGGATTATAAAGCCGCAAGGTGACCGAAAACGGCCCTTCCTCAGGTACCGCCAGCCAGGGATCGTCAAGCGCCTCGGATGCCAGAACCAGCCGGAAGACCGCCGCGCCGCCGGCCATGAGATCGCCGCCGCCATAGGCGTACCGGTCATTGGCGTTGGGCACGAGAAACTGGTCGGCGCCGTAAACGGTCAGGCTCCACCAGCGCGCGGGCAGGGCCGTGCCGACCACGGAATAGGCGCAGCGTCCGGTCAGCCGGTCGCCGTCGCTGTCCCGGTTCGCGGTGTAGTAGACGGTCTCGGAGCGGTTCAGCGCCAGAAGCCCGTTCCGCGCGACGGCGGCGCGGACATACGGGTCGGCGGTCTGGCTGCCGATCAGCGGATTGGTCTGCCACGGGCCGATCGAGACGGTCGCCCGGCCGAAACTGCCGCTGACCACCCAGAACGCACTCGCGATCCCCAACCCGATTGACACGATCGCCCAGATCGCGATCTTGACCGCACGACGCACGCACACTCCCCCAACCCGCCAAACTGTGCGGCAGCCTACCCGGTTCCACGGCGTCCTGCCACCGTATCGGGCTGAGGCGTCCGTTGATCGTGTCGCGAAACCGCCCAACTCGCCCGCTAGCCCAGACCGATCGCCCCGGCCGGTCTGCGGCACGGGCGAGGCCCCGTGTCGAGGCGCACCGCCGGTGCGGATCTGGCGCGACCGGTGTCACAAACCCGCGCAATCGCTCTATCGCATGGCCCGGCTCTGGGCCATGACCTGATTGGAAAAAAGCTGTAATGACAGGAGACTGCTTATGACCCCCCGCATGCGGCCGTCCTCCTTTGCCCGCCGTCTTCCCGCCCTGGCCCTCACCGCGTTTGCGCTTGCGGGCTGCGCCACGATGTCCGGCGATCAAGGGGGCTTTGGGTCTTTCGGCGCACCCGAAGGCCCGCGTGTGAGCGATTCGCTCGTCGGGTCCGGCCTGGCCGGGGTGCTTGGCCGCGATGCCCGCCGGGCCCAAAGCGCGGCCCTGATCGATGCGTTGAACGCACGGGTGAGCGACGGGCGGGCCGCCTGGACGGCGCCCGATGGCGGGCGCGGCACGGTCCGGGCCCATCCTGTGTTTTTGGTCGGGATCGAAGGCACGCTGGCGAGCCGCCTGGAAGCGCCGCTCGACCTGAGCACCGATTATGTGATCGAACCCCAAACCGAGCCCGTGGTGACCATTGCGAACACCAATATCCGCCTCGGTCCCGATACCCGGTACGCCCGCTCGACCACGGTGCCTGAAGGCCAGCGCCTGACCGTGCACGGCAAGGTGCAGAACGCGGACTGGATGCTGGTCTCCAACGGCGTTGGCGATGACCGGCGCATTCTCGGCTATGTGTTCCGGGAGCTGATCGGTCCGGCGCCGGAGCCCATGAAAGGCCCGCTCGGCGAGCAGGAACTTCTGGGCGGACAGGGGCTCTCGCTTGCCGGCGACGATCCGTTCGCCGAGGAATTGACGCTTGCGGGCGGTGAGGCGCGCCAGCCGGTGCTGTGCCGCGATGTGGACCAGACCTATAATGCGCCCGATGCGCCGATTGTGGAATGGTCGGCGACCGCCTGCCGCGCCGGCGCGGAAAACTGGCGCATGATGGTGGATGTGGTCGGCTTCGGGTCTTGACCCGCGGATCAAAGATGCGCCGTCACCGCGGCGCGGGCTTCTTGAGTCCAGGCGGTCAGATCGCGCCGGGTACCCGCATCGAGCCGTGTCCAGCGCGGTTCCAGCCGTTGGGGCAGGCGGGCCGCGCTCTCGAGCCAACCCGGTGCGGCATCGACACCGAGAAACGCCATCAGCCGGGCGATTTCCCCATGCGGATCATCTGTCAGCCTCTCGAATGAGAACAGATACCGCCGGTCCGCCGGCAGGCGCAGGACTTCCGGCAGGGCGTTCAAGGTGAGGGCGCTCCAGAATCCCGCGCAGGCTTTCAGCGGCGGGGGTGTGCGGAGCATCCAGCCCAGGGGCAGCAAGGGGGCCATCCAGCGCTCGTTGAATGCGAGGCGCGGGCTGCGTCCGACCGGCCACTCGGGATCGATCGGATTGAGACCGAACCGGCGCAGCCACGCCCAGGTCCAGATCCCCAGACGCGCCGGCTGAAACGCCTGAAGCGAGAGCGCCACGTTCCGGCCGTCGCGATACAGCATCGCTATTTTTGCGGCTGGAAACAGGCGCGGCAAATGCCGGGCATACATCAGCGACATGCCGGAGCGTTCCACCCAGATCCGCCCGCCGCACAGCGCCATGAGCCGGTCGAACAGCATGGCATGATGGGCCGCCATGGATTGGCGCGGCTGGCGCGGAACCACCGTGGACAGATCATCGAACAACCGGTCGGGGTCGTCGCTCAAATGCGGCAGGGTCGTCGCGAGGACCGGCGGCACATTGTCGATGGGGAACCGGCCCTGCACGCGGGGATACAAGAATTCGTTCGGTGCGGTCTGGGCTGTCATAACCCGGCGCATGAGACGGGTCTGGCGGGACAGACGGGTCCAGTAGGTGGCGCCGCTGACGGGCCCGGGCAGCAGCGCCCGCGTGCCTTGGAAAGCGAGGAATTCCGACAGGCTGAGAATATCCGGGTGCGTCTTGAGGATCTCGGACACGAGCGTCGAGCCGCATCGGGCCGGGCCCAGAATAAAGGCCCCGTTATGTCCAAGATCGGTCATGGCGTTCCCCCAACCCGGTTCCGCGTGAACCGGCGGGATACAGCCTATCAGCTTTGGGCCGGGATTACCGGAACGGCCACCAGCCCCGGCGCTCATTGTCCCGGCCGCGCGCTCCGCGGTCCCGGTCATTGGCCTGCTGACGGTCGGCATAAGTCCGGGTAGGCGGGGCATCGCGGATCGTGTCGAGCCGGGTTTTCAGGCGCGCCAGAAATTCGCGCATCTCAGTGCGTTCGAACTGGATCGGCTCCATGGGATAGGCGCCGGGCATGGCCCGGGCCGACAGGCCCGTATGGGCATCGGCCATGGCCTGCTGCCAGATCCGCGTCGGCAGATTGCCGCCCGTGATGCCCGGCATCGGGCTTGAATCATCGTTGCCGACCCAGACCCCGCCGATCAGATGACCGGTATAGCCGATGAACCAGGCATCCCGGCTGTCCTGGCTGGTACCGGTCTTGCCGGCCGCCGGATGACCGGGCAGGCGCGCGCCCGCGCCGGTGCCGCGATGGACGACCTGATACATCATGTGGGTCATCGTCTGGGCGATCTTGGCGTCGATCACCCGTTCAGGGCGCGGCTCGGGCTGCTCGAACAGGGCCGTGCCGTCAACGCCGCGGATCGCCTGGATGAAATAGGGCTCCACGGACAACCCTGAGCGCGCGAACGGGATATAGGCCGCCGTCAGCTCATAGAGCGTGACTTCGCTGGTGCCGAGCGCGATGGCCCGGTGGCTTTCGATGGGGCTGTGGATGCCGAGGCGCCGCGCCGTGCCGATCACCTTATCCCGGCCCACGGTTTCGGACAGATACACGGCCACGCTGTTGACCGACTGCTCCAGGGCCGCCGCGACGGAGATCTTGCCGCGATAATGGCTGGCATAATTGTCCGGGGCCCAATCGCCGACGCGCACCGGCTCGTCGAACACCGTGTCGCGATGGGTATAGCCGTTTTCGAGCGCGGTCAGATAGATGAACGGCTTGAACGCCGAACCCGGCTGGCGCATGGCCTGGGTGACCCGGTTGAACTGACTTTCCGCATAGGACCGACCGCCGGCCATGGCGCGCATGGCGCCGTCCGGCGTGAAGGCCACGAAGGCCGCCTGATCGGCGGGACGGTCGGGCTCGGCCTCGCCGTCATCGGCCTCGGCGATGATCGATGCGGCGTCGATCACCTCGATGGTCTGGGACGGATCGGCATCCGGATCGCCGGCCTCGTCGGCGGCTTTGGCGAGGTCCGGTCCGCCAATGGCATCGGCGATCGCTTTTTCGGCCAGCGTCTGGAGATCAAGGTCGATGGTCGTCTCGATGATGATGTCGGTGTCCGGCAGGCCGATGGCGTTCTCGACCTCGGCGATCACCGCATCGACAAAGAAGCCCATATTGTCCGTACCCGGCCGGCTGATCGCCTCGGCGGGCGCGGTCCGGGCGTCGACCTCATCGACGCGGCTGATATAGCCGAACCGCCGCATATTGCCGAGCACCAGCGCGGCCCGCCCCTGCGCCTTGGCCAGATCCGCGGTCGGCGCGAAGCGGGACGGGGCCTTGGGCAGGCTGGCCAGCATGGCGGCTTCCGCGAGGTTGACCTCGGTGGCCGGCTTGCCGAAATA
Organism: uncultured Alphaproteobacteria bacterium; assembly: GCA_964531285.1. Lineage (GTDB taxonomy): Bacteria > Pseudomonadota > Alphaproteobacteria > JAJFIK01 > JAJFIK01 > CAZHDI01. The sequence goes on from CAZHDI010000024.1 coordinate 7,920, forward strand.
GAACCGCGCGGCGGCATCCACGCCATAGGTGCCGGCGCCCAGATAAATCCGGTTGAGATAGAGCTTGAGGATTTCATCCTTGGTCAGATGACGTTCCAGCCAGATCGCATAGACCAGTTCGGACAGCTTGCGGGTCAGCGTCCGGTCATTGCTCAAGAACAGGTTCTTGGCGGTTTGCTGCGTGATGGTGCTGCCGCCCTGAACCATGCGGCCGGCACGAAGATTCGCGACCACGGCCCGGCCGAGACCCCAGGGGTCGATGCCGCCATGTTCGTAGAAGCGGCGATCCTCGATGGCCAGAAAGGCATCGACCAGATAATCCGGCAGGTCCGCGATATCGAGCCGGTCGCCGTAAAAGCTGCCCCGGATGGCGATGGTCTGACCGTCCTTGTCCAGAATGGTGTAGCTCGGCTCGCGCTCGACCGCCCAAAGTTCGTCGCGGTCCGGCGGCGTCAGGGTCATTACATAGAGCGTCAGTGCCAGAAAGCCGGCAACCGCCACCCCCATCAGCGTCAGGCGGACCGTCAGTCCCATGAGGAACCGGCCAAAGCCGCCTCCGCCTCGGGGCTCTTCGGTTTCCGGAATCACGCGGGTCGGGCGGGCCATCGGGACCTCGATTCGGTGCGGCAGGAAGCGGTGGTTCGGTCCGGAAATCCGCGCTTGAGCTTGGCAAGAGGCAGGGTTCCGGCGGGCTCGATATGGTCCGAACAATTCGGCATGATTGCGGCGTGTCCGGGCCCTCTTTCGGCGCACCGGACAAACATCGAGGATCTTGTATGGCTCCGTTCTGGATGACCACCCCGCTTGAGCGGATGACCCGCGAGGAGTGGGAGTCCCTATGCGACGGCTGTGCCAAGTGCTGCCTGGTCAAACTGATCGACGAGGAGGCGCCCGAAGACGATGCCCCCGAGGCCACCGAATACACCAATGTCGCCTGCCGCCTTCTCGATCTGAAGACCTGCCGGTGCGCCGACTACGCCAACCGCGCGGCACGGGTCCCGGATTGCGTGACCCTGACGCCCGAGGCCCTGCCCGATGTCGCCCATTGGCTGCCGGGGACATGTGCCTATCGTCTCTTGTGGGAGGGCCGGGACCTGCCGGAGTGGCATCCGCTGATCACGGGGGAGGCGGCCAGCGTCCACCGGGCCGGGATCAGTCTGGCCGGGACGATGGTGCCGGAGACCGCGGTGCGCGACGACGATCTGGAGGACCATATCGTGCCGCGCCGGCGAATCGATGGCGCCCCGCAGCGGCGCAAGACACGGTCCGAGACATAAGGGTTGACACTCTCGCTCAGGTAGTGATCTATAGGCCTAATCTTCGATTGTGGAGGTGTGGTCGATGCCACCGGTGACTGTGGTGGAGCTGGTCTTCTGGGCCGAATGGATCGCTGCGGCCTGCCGGGATGGCGGGACCGATGAGCGGATCGCTCTGGCCCATGCCATCCACAACCGCATCGGTGCCGATCCTCAGTCGTGCCGTCTCCTGATCCGGCTCCATGAGCACGCCGGCCTCGCGCGGGTGCCCGGTCCCGGCCCAGATCCGGGACCAGCCGGCTGGCTGGACGGCCGGGCATTCCCGGCGGCCAGACCCGCCCCGGCGGGACCGGTCGCGGCCAGTCTGGCCGATCTGTGCCGAATTCGGTCCGGCGAGAGCGCGGACCCGACCCGCGGCGCGATCCGCTTTCACGATCACCGCCTCGCGCCGGCCTGGGCGGACAAGGCCGACCCCACGGCCCTGATCGGCCGGTTCCTCTTTTACCGGTAGTCCGGCCGCTTCTGTCGGCACGGTCCTCCACTGGACAGCTTGTCAGCGCGCCGACGGTTGAAGACCGATCCGGCGCTCCTTTACGATTTTCTCGGCCGTTGTCCGTTCCCGTCCGCCCGACTGTACGCTTCCGGACAGTTCGGACACTGCCACGTGATGAAACGGGCACACAGGCCCGGCCATTGCCGGGCATTCGTCGCAAGGGGCTGTTATGGCACCCGAACACATCCTTAATTAAAACGCGGCTTTGTCAGCCGAAGGGGCTGCGGTTGCGGCATCGGGATGGGACGGGAAGGAGCATGCAGGCGGTATGAGTGAGTCAGGCAAGGATTTCGCGACGCTCCTCTACAAGCTGCTCATCGTTGAGGAGGTCCAGAGCGTCAAGCAGGTTGCCAGTGCGCTGGGCATGAAGGAGCAATCGCTCTACAGCCGGCTTTATGGCCGCGTGCGCTTCTCGGTCGAAGAAGCGCGCCAGATCCTGATCATTCTGGGCGATGTCCGGATCGCGGATTATTTCCTCGAAGGCACGCCCTATGTCGCGATTGCGCGTACCGCGCAGACCGAGCAGGCGGCGGAGGATGTGCGCAGCCAGGCCAGCACCACCCTGTTCGACGTGACCGACCTGATGCGCGAGGTCGAGAAGTCATTGTCCGATGACGGACGGATCGATCACCGCGAAAAGGTCCGCATCGAAGAACGTCTCCAGGAAGCCGAGCGCTCGCTGACCGCGCTGCGTCAGGTCGTCCAGGATATCGGCGGCAAGCGCTGATCCGCGCGGGGGGCCGCCCGGTCCCGCGCCACCCTCTCCCCTGGCTTATCGGCTGGCCCCTGGCGGACCGGCCGGACCGTTCCCATCTCCCATCCCAGCGGACCTTGTCCGCCCTGCGGCGCCCTTGTCATGGGCGCGGGGCGGATGGCACGGTGCGGACCGATCCTGACAGATCGTTCAGCGACCGTTCAGGCGCACCCGCCCAGGATGGGGAGGCAATGACAGTCACTCGGCGTGGTCTTATCGCGGGCATTGCCGCAGGCATGACGCTCGCGGCCGGCATCGGACCGGCCTTGGCCCAGCGCGGCGACGAGGTCCCGCGCCGGTCAGGCGATCTTGTGCCCCTGCGCGATGTCATCCGAAAAATCCGCCGCCGTGCCGACGGCGATCTCCTCGATGCCCAGTACGATGACCGGCGCGGACGCTATAAGGTGATCTGGCGGCGCAAGAACGGGGAAATTGAGTATTACACCGTCGACGCCTATACGGGCCGCATCCTGTCGGTCCGCAAGCGCCGCGAGGGCGCGCGCTGGTAACGGGGCGGTCCGGCGCCCAGAGGAGGCAACGCCGCCATGCGGGTGCTCGTTGTAGAAGATGACCGCGATCTGTCGCGGCAACTGGCCCAGGCCTTGGGCGACGCGGGCTATGCGGTCGATTGCGCGTTCGATGGCGAGGATGGCCATCACCTGGGCGCCACCGAACCCTATGACGCGGCGGTGCTCGACCTGGGTCTTCCGAAACTCGATGGCCTGTCGGTGCTCGAACGCTGGCGCCGGGACGGCCATGGCATGCCGGTGCTGATCCTGACCGCACGCGACCAGTGGCGCGACAAGGTTGCCGGAATCGATGCCGGTGCGGACGATTATGTCGCCAAGCCGTTTTTCGTCGAGGAGGTGCTGGCCCGCCTGCGAGCGCTGGTGCGCCGGGCCGCCGGCCATGCCTCGGCGGAGATCGCCTGCGGGCCGCTGCATCTGGATACTCGCACCGCCCGGCTGACGCTCGACGGCAATCCGGTCAAGCTGACTTCATTGGAATACCGGCTTCTGGCCTATCTGCTCCATCATCAGGGGCGGATCGTCTCGCGCACCGAACTCATCGAACATTTGTATGATCAGGATTTCGATCGGGATTCCAACACCGTCGAGGTCTTTGTCGGCCGCATCCGGCGGAAAATCGGTGCCCAGATGATCCGGACCGTGCGCGGATTGGGTTATGTGCTCGATGCCGGCGATGGCTCTGCCCCGGGAGAGACCGGGGCCGGGGAGCCGTCGGCATGAGACCCCTCAACTCCCTTGCGGTCCGCCTCGTCGCCGGCGCGCTGCTCTGGAGCCTCGCGGGCTTCCTGATTGCCGGAATCGTGCTCGCGTCACTGTTTCGCGGCGCGGTGGAACGCTCGCTCGACGATCGTCTGGGGACGGTGGCGCAAAATCTTCTGGCCGTGATGCAGATCGAGGACGAGGGACCGGGGCGGGGCGCATTGAGCTTGCGCCGGCCGCTGGCCGATGGCCGGTTCGACCGCGTTTTCTCAGGCTGGTACTGGCAGATCGATGCGTTGCCCCCGACGCCCGAGCGGCGGGGCGGCCGTGAGGAGCGAGGACCGCGCCGGGCCGTCGCGCGCTCCCGGTCCCTGTTTGATGAGATGCTCGATCTGCCGCCGCTCGATGGCGACATCGCACGCGGCACCTTTCTGGTCGACGGACCCGATGGCCAGACATTACGGGTCCTGACGACCCGGGTCGGTTTGCCGGGTGCGGACCGGCCCTATCAGCTGGCCATCGCCGCCGATATCAGCTCCATGCGCAAGGAGATTGCCGATTTTCAGACGGTTCTGATCTGGTCCCTGGTGATCATGAGCATCGTCCTTGTTCTGATGCTCCTCATTCAGATCCGGATCGGTCTTGCGCCGCTTGCCCAGGTGCGCAGCGACCTGGCGGCGGTTCGCTCGGGCCGGACCACGCGGCTCTCCGGCAAGTTTCCTGCCGAGATCGCGCCCCTGGCCGATGAGTTGAACCGGGTGCTCGATCACAATGGTGCCGTGATCGAGCGGGCGCGCACGCAGGTCGGCAATCTGGCCCACGCGCTCAAAACGCCGCTCAGTGTGCTGTCGAATGCGGCCGTCTCGGCCCTGGACACCAAGACGGGTGACGCCGAGCGGGATCTGGGTGTGATGGTCCGCGAACAGACGGCCGTGATGCGCCGTCAGGTCGACCGGTATCTTGCCCTGGCGCGTACGGCGGCCTCGGCTCAGGTGCTGGGCGCCCGGTGTCTGGTCGATCCGGTGATCGACGATATCACCCGCACCCTGGCGCGGATCCGGCGCGGCCCCGATATCATCTTGACCCGCCTGGGCCCGCAAGGACTTGCGGTGCGCGGCGAGCGCGGCGATGTAGAGGAGGTGGTCGGCAATCTTCTCGACAATGCCTATAAATGGGCCGCGAGCGCGGTGCGGATTACGACGGCACGCGAGGCCGATATGGTCCGGCTGATCATCGAGGACGACGGGCCGGGACTGAGCGACGGCGACCGGGAAACCGCCCTGACCCGAGGCGGACGGCTCGATGAGACCAAGCCGGGGTCGGGCCTGGGGCTGTCGATTGTCGGCGACATTGTCGATGCCTATCAGGGCGATGTGCAATTGGGCCGGTCGGATCTGGGCGGCTTGAAAGTCACTGTGGATTTGCCGCGCGCTGGCGCCAGCCAGAGCCGCGAGGCGTGAGAGGAAAGGGGGCGCCCATGTCCCGTGACCGAGACCGTCCTTTGGCGGACGATCGCCGCGAGGCGCCAGCCGCCGCCCGTAACCGCGAGCCGATCCTGGCCGTTCTGGCCGCGCATGTGGGCCAAGGCGCGCAGGTCCTGGAGATTGCGAGCGGCACCGGCGAGCATGCGGTCTTTCTCGCCCCGCGTCTTGGCGTCGCGGCATGGTGGCCGAGCGATCCGGCCCCGGCGGCGCGGGCCAGCATCGCGGCCTGGGCAAGCCAATCCGATGTACCGATGATCCGCCCGCCGCTCGATCTCGATGCCCGGTGTCATGTCTGGCCGGTGCCGGAGGAGCAGCGCTTCGACATGATCGTCAGTATCAACATGATTCATATTGCGCCCTGGGCCGCCGCCGAAGGGTTGTTCCATGGCGCGGCCAAACACGTCGATCCCGGCGGCCTTATTTACCTTTACGGACCTTTTATGCGGGACGGCGCCCATACTGCTCCGTCCAATGCCGATTTCGACGCCAGTCTTAAAATGCGCGATCCGGCCTGGGGCGTGCGGGATTTGGCCGATGTCACGGATCTGGCGGCGCGCAACGGTTTCGATCCGGCGGGCGAGGTTGCCATGCCGGCCAACAACCTTTCGGTGATATTCCGCAGGCGGTGATCCCCGGTCTCATACGCGTCGCCGCGCAATTGCTCGCACACTTTCACCCAAGCGCCATGAACTCCCGCACACTTGGAACAGAGTCCCGCAAAGGAATGTTCATCTCTCGGGACTAGGCTCATGACTGTCGACGCCGGCTGCGCCAGGGATGGCCGGCTGCCGCTGCAGCGATCACTGAGGCGTGAGAGCGCAGGCATTGTACGGCGTGGCCTGTGCGCTATTTCCCAATGCCCGGCCATGGAAACATGCCGGTCTTTGAATTGGCATTACGTCCCGCGCAAGCGCGGCCACTGCGGGGCGTAAGGGGCGGGCTCCGGCCCAACGGTTTCATCCCCCCTCTCGCCGAGGGTCGGCCCGCCCCACGGCCGCCGCGCGGGGCCCTCACGGCTCCGCGAGCCCAAGCCTTTCCTCTTGCCTCCATGGGGTTCCGGCGCGATTTTGCCGCGAACGCGGATCCAGAGGAGGCAGCACCATGGCCATGACCGAACGGCTGACATTCACCGGCAGCACGGGCGAGACACTCGCTGCCCGCTTCGAGCGCCCCGACGGACCGGTGCGCGCTTATGCGCTTTTTGCGCACTGTTTTTCCTGTTCCAAGGATGGCTTTGCCGCCGCCCGGATTTCCAAAGCGCTGGGCGATGCCGGCATCGGCGTGTTGCGGTTCGATTTCACCGGGCTCGGACAGTCGGACGGCGATTTCGCCAACACGACCTTTTCCTCCAATGTGGCGGATCTGGTGGCCGCGGCGGACGCCCTGCGCGCGCAGTACGGACCGCCCGCTTTGCTGGTCGGCCATTCCCTGGGCGGCGCGGCGGTGATCATGGCCGCCGACAAGATCCCCGAGGCGCGGGCCGTGGCCGTGCTGGGGGCGCCGGCCGATGTCACCCATGTGGCCGCCCAATTCGCCGATCAATTAACGCAGATCCGGGAGGACGGTTCGGCGCAGGTCAGCCTGGCCGGGCGTGCCTTCACCATCAAACGCGACTTTGTTGAGGATCTGGAGCAGCACAAGGTCACCCAAGCGGCCGGGGACCTGCGCCGGGCCCTGCTGATTCTCCATGCGCCGCGCGACGAGACGGTGAGCATCGACAATGCGACCGAGTTGTTCGTGAGTGCCAAACACCCCAAAAGTTTCGTCTCGCTGGACGATGCGGATCATCTGCTCACCCGGCGGGCCGATGCGTCCTATGCGGCGTCGGTCATTGCCGCGTGGGCGGCCCGTTATCTGGACGGCGAGGCTGCGGACCCGGCCACGGACCTCCCCAATGCGCCGGACAAGTCGGTCATCGTCCGGGAACTGACGGATAACGGTTACGGGGCCCGGATGGCGGCAGGGCATCATCGGGTCCTTGGCGACCAGCCGCCGCCGGCGGGTCAGGATCTGGGCCCCGATCCTTATGAACTTTTGGCCATGTCTCTTGGTTTGTGTACGACGCAAACCCTGCGCATGTACGCCGCCAAGAAGGGCCTCGGCCTGGACCCGGTGACGGTCACGGTCGCCTTTGAGAAACGCCACCGGGACGATTGCGAAGCGTGCACCGATGGCAAGGGTGCAAAGGTGCTTCACCTTCAACGCCAGATCGCACTTGACGGATCGCTCGATGAGGCCGCGCGCAATCGATTGCTTGAAATTGCTGACCAGTGTCCAGTCCATAAGACCTTGTCGGAACACCTGGTTCCCATCACGACAACTCTGAAGACGTGACGGCGCACACAGGCGCCGCCGCTTTAATGCGTGACAGAGGTCACGTCCTTGCGTGTCCGAGGGCGGCTGGGGCTTTCGTGCCGCGCGGAGTCGCATAGACTGAGCCATGAAATAAGGTGCACACGGACAGACAGCCAAAGTCACTCGAACGTAAAAAAAGAGTAACCGTGCCGCCATGCTCAGGTAAGGGTCGCAGAGCCATACTGAGATCAAGGCAAGCCTGCCGCGGGACTAAGATGCGGTCACGTTGGTTGGCAAGGCACGGAACGGCTGGATGGACGATGAGGCCCAAGGCGAGATGCCGGGCCAGTTTGCACGGGGTGTTGGGGATTATCCCTAAGGTATCGATGCGCTGCCGGCGCGACGGATGAGGCGGATTGACCCGTTGGTCTCTTGAGATGCGGGCCCCGGATACTGCCTGAGCGTACGGCGAACGCAGACACAGTTTGGGGCTGACGCGGTGCGTCAGTTGGCGTTGGGGTGGGATCGCAGGCGCGCGACCTGAGTCACCGTCCAGGAAGGGCCGACGGGTCCACGTCCTGCGATCCCGGCCTCTCTTCCCAAACACAAGCACCGCGTGGCGGTGTCGGGCGTTTGGCTCGCCAGGCGCTCAAAGGACAGGGGTAGGGCCATTGCGGCCCGAATTGAGGAGGAGTGATCCGCCGAGCCAAGCGCCCTGAGGGCGCAATCGGGCATCAGCCCGATCCAGGATCGGCGCCGGCCAGCCGAAACCGGAGATTTTCGGCATCAGGGAAATCCAAACTCAGGGAAATC
>CAZHDI010000024.1:16403-39755 GCA_964531285.1 uncultured Alphaproteobacteria bacterium
CAGGGAAATCCGAACATCGGCCCCCGCCCCGTCACTCCATTGGGGCCGTTGTAGGGCTGCATCAATGGCAGGCGACCTCATCCCCCCGACCTGTCTGCGATGCAGCCCTTACTATATGTACAGCCTGCAATAAACGCAAGCATCGGGCGCGTGGTTGCAGACAGGTCGCGCAATGAGCGCAGGAGCGGGATACCGGTCAGGGCGCACACGGATCAACATGGTGAAGCGTTTTCAAAGTGTTGCGGGCGCATTTCCGCCTTTTTTTTGGTCGATTTTGAGTCGCGGTGACGGGGGCGTTCCAATTTCTAATAAGCGGTACACAATCCATGACTCAGTTGGCCACTCCTGTCCCAGAGCAAGGCCCGACCGTTGTGAACACGCACGGCGATCAGGACCTCAGTACGATGCGCATACTTGTTATTGAAGATGACCGGGAGGCGGCTGCCTATCTGGTCAAGGGCCTGCGGGAAAGCGGCCATATCGTCGATCATGCCGCCGATGGTCCGGAAGGTCTGGAGATGGCGCGGACGGGTCAGTACGATCTGTTGATCGTGGACCGCATGCTGCCGGTGATGGACGGGCTGACGGTTGTCGCCACCTTGCGCGCGGAAAGCAGCAAGACGCCGGTGTTGTTCCTGAGCGCCCTTGGCGAAGTTGACGACCGGGTGCTCGGGCTCAAGAACGGCGGCGACGATTATCTCGTCAAACCTTATGCCTTTGCCGAACTCCTGGCCCGGATCGAAGCGCTGGTGCGCCGGCGCAATCCGGAGGAGATTCAAACCCGCTATCAGGTCGCGGATCTTGAGATCGACATTCTGAGCCGCAAGGTACGCCGCGCGGGCCAGGCCATCGATCTTCAGCCCCGGGAATTTCGTCTCCTTGAGTATCTGATGAAACATGCGGGTCAGGTCGTGACCCGGACCATGCTGCTGGAGAATGTCTGGGAATATCATTTCGATCCGCAGACGAATGTGATCGACGTGCACATCTCGCGTTTGCGGGCGAAGATCGACAAGAACTTCGACCAGCCGTTGCTCCACACGGTGCGCGGCGCGGGATACACGCTCCGTGCTACCCTTTAGGCTTCTCAAGACCAGCGTCTTTAGTCTGACGCTGATCTACATGATCATCTACGGGGGCTTCGCGCTCGTAGGGGTGGTCTTCTTCTACGTTTATACCGTCAGCTTTATAGCACAGCAGACGGATCAAACCATCGGGGCCGAGGTGCTCGGCCTCGCCGAGGCCTATCAGACCCTCGGTCCGCGCGAAGGCGTCCGGTCGATCGTCGAACGGCGCAGTCAGGATCCCGGCGACAGTCTCTATAGTCTGGTCAAGGACGATCTGTCTTATGTCGCCGGTAATCTGACTCAATGGCCCGATCTCGACAAAGTCGAAGACGGCTGGGTCACCTTTCAATACGAACGTAATCTGAGCACGGTCAACGGATCCGAAACCCGGCATGCGCGGGGCCGGATCACCCAGATGAAGGGCTCGGGCGAGCGTCTTCTGGTGGCGCGGGATATCGAGGATCGCCGCAAAATCGAGGAGAGGCTGACCAGCATTCTTTTCATATCGGGTGGTCTGATCATCCTGGTTGGCTTTGGCGGCGGTCTTGTCCTGACCAAGAGCCTCATTTCGCGCATCGATCTCATCAACCGGACCAGCCGCCAGATCATGGCCGGCAATCTCAACCGGCGGGTGCCCTTGGCCGGCAAGAATGATGAGATCGATCAGCTTGCCAACAATCTGAATGCCATGCTCGACCGGATCGAGCAGTTGATGCTGGGCATGAAGGAGGTCACGGACAATGTGGCCCATGATCTGCGCTCGCCGCTGACCCGCCTGCGCAACCGCTTGGAGGTCACTATGCTGACCTCGGCGACGGAAGACGATTATCACATCGCGCTCGAGGCCGGCATCAAAGACGCCGACAACCTCTTGAAGACATTCAACGCGCTGTTGTCCATTGCCTCGGTCGAATCCGGCGCGCGGCGGGAGTCGATGACCCGGGTCTGCGCCGCGGATGTGGTGCGGGATGTGGCTGAGCTGTATGAGCCGGTGGCGGAAGAAAAGAATGTCGACTTCGCGCTCCATGTGGACGGCGAAGGCGCGGTTTGGGGCAATCGGGAGCTTTTGTCCCAGGCGATGGCCAATCTGATGGACAACGCGATCAAGTACACGCCGGAAGGCGGTGCCGTGCATGTGGATTTTCACGCGCCGCCAAGCGCCGGGGGCATGGCCGAATTCACGGTGTCGGATACCGGGCCCGGCATTCCCGAGGCCGACCGCGAACGGGTGTTCAACCGCTTCGTGCGTTTGGAAGCCAGCCGCAGTCAGCCGGGCAGCGGGCTCGGGCTCAGTCTCGTGGCTGCCGTGGCACGCCTGCATGACGGGCGTCTTGAGTTGGGCGAGAGTGCCATGCCGAATGTGGAACGGGCCAATGCCTCGGGCCTGCGCGCGACGCTTCGTCTGCCGATGATCGCGTAACGCAACCTTTATCCCGGTGCGCCGGTCAGGGGCGCGACCTCGGCCCCGATAAACAATTGCGGCTCCGACGGCGGATCGAGTTCGGCGGCGGTCTCGCGCGCGTCGACGCAAGCGCGCGCGCGTGCCGAAACATCCGCCCAGGACGTGGCCTCGGCGGCGGCATCCAGGAAACACGCATCGAAATACGGCATGGTGTCGTCCTCGCCGCATCCGAACGAGGTGCGGTCAGGCCGCGCGGCGGTTAGGATGAAGCGGTTCGGACGTTGCCAGGCTTCCGCTGCGAAGATGCCCGAATAGCAGGCTGAAATCACAGCCACCACAGGCTGCTCCGCACACAGTCGCTCCACAAGACTCCAGAAGCCCTCCGGGTCGAGACGGTCTTCGCCGAACACCAGCCCGAATTCATCGCCGTGGGTCGTCAGATAGAAGAGACATCCGTCAGGCGACCGGTTTTTGATGAACGCCAGTTCCTTGCGCAGGACAAATGGGCTGGCCCGCTTGACGGTCTGCTCGGTGAAGTCACCCGGATTGACCGAGAATTCCCGCAGGGCGGACGGATCGAAGCCCGCGGCCATAAGCCGGTCCGCCACGGCCCGGCGGGCATTGTCGAAGGCCAGCGTCTTTGCGCCGTTGGAGGCCTTATCGTCACCGGCGGCGACAATGACGCTCCAGCGGCCGGGCAGGGCAAGACCATCGGCGCCTGATGTGCCGGAGGTCTCAAGATGGCCCGCCTGGGATGGCGCCTGGGGATCCGGAGCGGACTCAACCGAGGCATCCTCTGCATGGCTGGCCAGCGGCACCGCCAGGAGCACGCTCAACGCCAATCCCGCCACCCATCCGCGCGCGCGCCCTGTTGCTGCCATGAGATCCGCCTCTCGCCATGTCTGCCCATAGACCCGCCAGCCTAGTGCGGGTGCTATAACGAAAGGATAGACGAGACGGGCGGAAAGCCAAATCCGCGCGGTGGCCGCCTTGGCGCCTTACCCGATCAGCGTTTCGCGGGTATCGGCCTCGACCGGATTCTCCAGAACGCCCAAACCGTCGATCTCGATGCGCACGCGGTCGCCGGGACGCAGGAATCCCTTGGGGTCCATGGCGATCCCCACACCCGCGGGGGTGCCTGTGAACAGGATATCGCCGGGCTCGAGCGTAAACACGGTGGTCAGGGTCTCGATCTGCTCGGCGATCTTGAAGATCATCTCGCCGGTGGAGGCATCCTGACGCGCCTCGCCATTGACCCAGGTGCGCAGACGCAGGTCCTGCGGGTCGCCGATCTCGTCGGGCGTGACGAGAAACGGGCCCGTCGGACCGTGGCTGTCGAAACTTTTGCCCAGGGTCATGGTCGGAGCGCGCTGCTGCCAATCGCGCGCGGTGACGTCGTTGCCGATCATATAGCCCGCGATCACCTCATGGGCCCGGGCGGCGGGCACGTTGCGGCAGCGCCGGCCGATCACAAGCGCCAATTCGCCCTCGTAATCCACCATGTCGGAAACCGTCGGAATGCGGATCGGCTCTTGGGGGCCGATGATGCAGGTGCGCTGCTTGTTGAACCAGATCTGGTGCGCGGGCGGCTCACGGCCGGTCTCGCGCACATGGTCCAGATAATTGAGACCGATGCCCATGACCTTGCCCGGATGGGCCACCGGCGCCCGTAAGGTCACCGACTCCAGCCCGATTGCCGGGCCACCGGCTTTGGCCGCCGCCGCAAGCGCATCGGGTCCTGCGGCGATGAGCGCCAGAAGCGTATCCGGCAGGCCGGGCACGCCGCCAAGATCGATCAGATGATCGCCGTCGATCCGTCCGGGCCGGATCCGGCCGCCCGATTCGAAGCTGCAGAGTTTCATCGCCTGTCTTGCTCCTTTCGTTGCCGACGGTCCGCACAGCCGTGTAAGCCGGTCCGCCCCGTTCCATTCACGGGGAAGCATAGGCGGGTTGGCGGTCCGGAGCGAGCGCGAATCGGTGCCGGGAATCTGACCGCATGACCGGCATAGCCCGTGCCCGGATGATTCGCGAAAGCCCTTTGGGCAGGTGGAAAAGACGGCATCGGGTACGCGCGATGGGCCGTATCTTAAGGCTTTTGTTAGGGTTTTGAGCCGCCACCGCGCTAAAGCGCAGAAAAAATAAGGCCTTTCGCCAGATCGCTATTGCAAAAGCCCGTGAAATCCGCATGGCTCATGACCAGACGATATGTGCGTATGCCCAGCAAAATCCTGGCATTGGGGACGATACCCCGAACCTTGGATGGGGGCGCGCAGGGCGCTCCGGCGGCTGGTGAGCCCGGACGGTCGTCATGAGTGTCCCTGCGGGCCGGTCCAGTCCGGCCGCCACGGGATCTGGTACTGACAGTAGTTCGTGAGAGGACGAAACATGAGCAAGTCCGATTTTATCGAGTCCATCGCCGAGCGCGCCGATGTGTCCAAGGCGGAAGCCAAGCGCTGGGTCGAACTGGTGTTCGAAGAGGTCGAGGAAGGCCTGAAGAAGGCGAAGAAGGAGGGTAAGTTCACCATCGGAACCTTCGGCACATTCTCGGTGACCAAGCGTCCGGCCCGCAAGGGGCGCAATCCGCGCACCGGCGAAGAGATCAAGATCAAGGCCTCGCGCACTCTGCGCTTCAAGCCCGCCACCAATCTGAAACGGGCCGCCGGCTGCTGATGCGCCGGACCGCGCACCGGCGCGGCCACGATCGCTGAAAACCTGCCTGCCCAAACGGACAGGCAGGTTTTTCTTTGGCACAATGGCGCTCAAGGAGCCCTGAAACCGGGCCCGGAGGTGATACCGATGAGCGCGCGTCTGGCCTTTTTCGCCGATCTTGAACGCCATGGGCCGCTGCCCAGGGCGCGGGATGCGGCGCGTGTGGCCCGGGTGCGGGATGATCTGTCCGGCCTTCTGGAAAGCTTGCCGCGCGATGCCGGCCTGGACCGCCTGATCGACGGGGTCATTGCCAACAGCCCCTATCTGTCACGGCTCATGGCCCGCCAGGCCGGCCGGCTGCCGGCAATGTTGGAGCGCACGCCCGAGGCGGCACTCGGCACCCTATTGGAGCGCATCGCGTCGGGCGCGGATGAGGCGCCCTCCGTACCCGGCCTGATGGCCGTCCTGCGCCAGGCCAAGGCCGAGGGTGCGCTGCTGATCGCGCTGGCGGATCTGGGCGCCATCTGGACGGTCGAACAAGTGACCGGGGCGCTGAGCGATCTGGCCGATGCGGCCCTGCGGGCCTGCGTGCGCTGGCTGCTGCGGGATGCCGCGTCACAGGGCAAGCTGACGCTGGCAAATCCGGCGCATCCGGAACATGGCTGCGGCCTTGCGATCCTGGCCATGGGCAAATACGGCGCCCGGGAACTGAATTATTCGAGCGATATCGATATCGTGGTGTTCTTCGATCCGTCCGCCATGCCCCTGAGCGATCCGGATACGGCGCAATCGATTGCGGTCGGGATCACCCGGTCCATCGTCAAGCTCATGCAGGAGACGACGGCGGACGGGTATGTGTTCCGGACCGATCTGCGCTTGCGGCCCGATGCCGGATCGACCCAGGTGGCGGTCTCAGTGGACGCGGCGGAACGCTATTACGAAGCGCTGGGCCAGAACTGGGAGCGGGCGGCCTATATCAAGGCGCGGCCCGCCGCCGGCGATCTGGCGCTGGGTGCCGGGGTGCTGGCGATGCTCGAGCCGTTCGTCTGGCGCCGGACCCTCGATTACGATGCCATCGCGGACATCCACGCCATCAAGCGTCAGATCCATGCGCACAAGGGGCACAGCCGGATCACGGTGGAAGGGCACAACATCAAGCTCGGGCGCGGGGGCATCCGCGAGATCGAGTTCTTTGCCCAGACCCAGCAGCTCATCACCGGCGGGCGTTATGCCGATCTGCGCGCGGCCACCACGGTCGAGGCGCTGCGCGCGCTGGCCGAACGCGGCATCGTCCAGCCGGGCGTCGCGGAAGACCTGATCGAGACCTACCGGTTCCTGCGCCTGCTGGAGCATCGGCTCCAGATGGTCGAAGATGCCCAAACCCATGATCTTCCGCGTACCGAGGAAGGGATCGAGCGGATCGCCGCGTTCATGGGGTTCGACGACCCCGCCGCGTTCCGGGACCGGCTGACCGGGCACTTGGACCGGGTGCAGGGCCATTACGCGGAACTGTTCGAGACCGAACCGGCCTTGAGCGAGCGGTCTGGCAGCCTTGTGTTCACCGGTGTCGAGGACGATCCCGATACGCTGGAGACCCTGACCCGTATGGGCTTTGCGCGCCCCAGCGTCGTGACGTCCACCATTCGCGGCTGGCACCATGGGCGGATCCGGGCGACGCGCAACGCCCGCTCGCGGGAGATCCTGACCATCCTGGTGCCGGCGATCCTCGATGCCATGGCGCGCACCAGCGACCCCGATACCGCTTTCGTGCGCTTCGATTCCTTCCTCGGCGGGCTGCCGGCGGGGGTGCAGTTTTTCTCGCTGTTGCGGGCCCATCCCGAACTCCTGACCCTGCTGGTCGAGGTGATCGGCCTCGCGCCGCGCTTTGCCGGCTATCTGGCCCGCAATGCCGGCGTCATCGACGCGATGCTGGACCCGGAATATCTGTCCACGCTGCCAAGCCGGCGCCGGCTCGCGCTCGATCTCAGCGATGCGCTTGCCCCGGCCCGCGATTTTGAGGATGTGCTCGACCGGACCCGGCGTTTTGCCCGGGGGCATAGTTTCCGGATCGGTCTTCAGGTGCTCAAAGGCGGGGCGCGCTCGATGGTGGCCGGGCCGGCGCTCGCCGATCTGGCGGACACGGTGATCGAGGCCACCATTGCCCCGGTCGAGGCGCAAATGGCGCTCCGCCATGGCCGGGTCGCGGGCGGGGCTATGGCGGTCATCGGCATGGGCAAGCTTGGCAGCCGGGAAATGAGCGCGGCCTCCGATCTCGATCTGTTGCTTATCTATGACTTCGACGGCGAGGGCGGGGTGTCGGACGGCGCGTCGCCGCTCGATGCCTCCCAATATTATGCGCGGACGTGTCAGCGCCTGATCAACGCGCTGACCGCGCCGACCGCCGAGGGCCAGTTCTATGAAGTGGACATGCGCCTGCGCCCCTCGGGCCGCGCCGGTCCGCTGGCCACCCGGCTCGATGCCTTTGCCCGCTATCAGCGCGAGGATGCCTGGACCTGGGAGCGTATGGCCCTGACCCGGGCCCGGGTGATCGCCGCACCCGCACCGTTCCGTGCCAGGATCGAGGATACCATCCGCGCGATCCTGTGCCGGCCCGCCGACGCCGACACGGTGCGCCGCGATGCGGCCGACATGCGTGGGCGCATGGCCCGGGATCTGCCGGCTTGGGGACCGTGGGATGTCAAGCAGACCCCGGGCGGGCTGGTCGATCTGGAATTCATCGCGCAAGCCCTCCAGGTGATGCATGCCGGCCGGACGCCGGAGGTGTTGCATCCCAACACCCGCACCGCATTGAAACGGCTGGCCGCGCATGGCGTGCTTGATCCGGACGATGCCCGGGAGCTGTTGGCGGCGTCACGCCTTCTTCATAATGTCTCGCTCGCGCTGACCGTGGCTGTTGACGGTCCGTTCGATCCGGCGAACGTTCCGGGTCCGCTGGAACTGTGTCTGTCGCGGATCACGGGCGAGACGGATCTTGACAGCCTGGAGGCCCGGATGATCGCGGCGCAAGGCCGGGTACGGCGCATTTTCGAGACCGTGATCGGCCCCGTGCCCACGATTGCGTGATCGGTGGAACCAAAAAAATTTGAGAAATCCGGGCGCGGGTGCTTGCACCGGCGTGCAGAAAACGTTACATCGCGCCCTCCATGCCTCATGAGGAGGCATTGGGGATTCCCCCTTTGGTTTCCCGTTGGTTTGAGGGAGGGCCGCATGGCACATCTCTACCCCCAGGCCACGGTGATGACTGAAGCGGAGGCGGTACCCGCCCGAGCAGAAGTTCGATCCGTGCCGACCCCGCAGGTGGTTCCTGCGGCAACGCCTGAAAAGGCAACTAAGGCCGACGCAATCGGTCAGCACGACGACAGCGACAAGCCCAAGGACTACTTCATCGAGAAGGATGGCCTGCGCTATGCCGGCAGCCATTTGATCGTCGATATGTGGAACGCGGACGGCTTGGACGACGAGGATCTGGTCCATTCGGCTCTTCTGGCCGCGGTGGAGCGGGCCGGAGCG
Source organism: uncultured Alphaproteobacteria bacterium (assembly GCA_964531285.1). Classification (GTDB taxonomy): domain Bacteria; phylum Pseudomonadota; class Alphaproteobacteria; order JAJFIK01; family JAJFIK01; genus CAZHDI01. Next base: position 25,053 of record CAZHDI010000024.1, read on the forward strand.
ACGCTGCTCCACATTCACACGCATAAATTCTCGGAAGGCGGTGGCATTTCCGGGGTCGCGGTGCTGGCTGAGTCCCATATCAGCGTGCACACTTGGCCCGAACGGTCCTACGCCGCGTTCGATATTTTTATGTGCGGCGATGCCCAGCCCGCGAGAGGTGTCGAAGCGCTGAAAGATGCGTTCGGCCCCTGCACGCTGACTGTGACCGAACATAAACGCGGCGTGTTCTGACGCGCGCTCTCCCATAACGGATTGGGTCCCTTAGCGGACGATACCGCCCGGCCTCGATGGCCGGGACCTGTGCTCGACGGGGCGTGTTGCTCCGCCGGGCCCATTGAGTTGGGACATGTTTGGCGCGGGCGGCCACCCAAAGAGGCGGCCGGGACGCCTGGAGCAGGATCATGACGGACAAGATTGCCCGTTTCTTCGAGGATCATCAGCCGCAGACCCCGTGTCTGGTGGTCGATCTCGATGTCGTGGCCGACCGGCTGCGGCGGCTGCGCGACTCGCTGCCGCTGGCCAAGATCTACTATGCGGTCAAAGCCAATCCGGCACCGGAAATCATCACCATGCTGAACGATCTTGGCTGTTCGTTCGATGTGGCGAGCCGGGCCGAGATTGATTTATGCCTGGATCTGGGCGCGAAGCCGGAGATGATTTCCTTCGGCAACACGATCAAAAAGGCCAGCGACATCGCTTACGCCTATAAGCGGGGAATCCGGCATTTCACCTTCGACAGCGAAGGCGAATTGGACAAACTCGCCAAATGGGCGCCGGGCTCACGCGTGGTATGCCGGATTTTCGTGCCCAATGGCGGTGCGGAATGGCCGCTGTCGCGCAAATTCGGCTGTGCGCCGGACATGGCCCGCGATCTTCTCGTGGAGGCCCGCAGCCGCGGCCTGGAGCCGCACGGTGTGGCGTTCCATGTGGGCTCGCAGCAGACCAATCCGGACGCCTGGGATAAGGCGCTCGCGCTTTCGGCCCAATTGTTCCGGGATCTCGACGAGACCGGCATCGACCTGAAAATGGTCAACATGGGCGGCGGTCTGCCGGCGCGCTACCGCGATCCTCTGGCCACGGTCGAGGACTATGGCCGTGCGGTGATGCGGGCCGTGACGAAGCATTTCGGCAATTATCTGCCCGACATGATGATCGAGCCGGGCCGCTATATGGTCGCCGATGCGGGCGTGGTTCAGTCCGAAGTCGTGCTGATCTCGCGCAAGAGCTACGACGATCCCAAACGCTGGGTCTATCTGGATATCGGCCGCTTCGGCGGTCTGGCCGAGACGGAAGGCGAGGCGATCCGCTACCCGATCCGGACCGATAATGGATCGGGCGCGGACGATCTGAAGGACAAGGGGCCAGTGATCCTCGCCGGGCCGACCTGCGACAGCGCCGACATTCTCTATGAAAAGTCCGGTTATGAGATGCCGCTCGATCTTGAGGTCGGCGACAAGGTCCAGATCTATGCCACCGGCGCCTATACGACCACTTATGCGTCGGTCGGGTTCAATGGCTTTGCGCCGCTGCGGTCCTACTACATCTGACCGCTGAAAACCCAAAGAGAAAGCCGCCGCGGTGAAACACGGCGGCTTTCGTTCATCGACGAGGCGTTTACCTCACCGGTCCTGATGACGCTCCGGCGGCATGGCGCGAAAGCAGCGCTTGACCGATTGATCGCAGACCTGACGAACCGGCAGCCAGAATTTTTGCGGATAGCCCAGATCGCGCACGGTCACGGTGAACATCCACAGGCCGCGTTGGGGTTTCTGGGGCGGCGTTTCTTCCAGGCGGACATTCTGCCATTGGCCCGAGGCACGCGCCGAAAACACCGTGTCGCTGGCCACTTCGCGGGCGATATCGGCGGCGCTGCCGTCCCGTGTCATAAAGCCGATGGCGACGAAGAAAACGGCTAATCCGAGCCCGAATAATACGCTGCGCATTGTCTGCCCCCTCCGGTCGCTATCCCTGATGCCCCGTTCGCCGTGCGGTTCGGGGCCTTACCCCTGCGCCACACTTGCCAGAGGTTCGGCTTCGGTCTGATCGTCCGGCAGATGCCGATCGCCCTGGACAATGCGTTGCATCCAGACCGGCAGGGCAAAGGCTGCCAGATGAACCTGCGGATCGTAATAATCCGTAGGCACACCGACTGCCTCGTAAAGGCGGGTCAGGGTCGAAAGATCGGCCGTGCCCAAATGCGTTCCGTTGGACGCCCAGGTCAGCGCCATCGGACCGCCGTAATAGGTCGGCGTGATCGTGTAGTAGGCGCCGGCCTGGCCGAAGGTCCGCCGCAGTTGCGGCACGGTATCGGCGAGTTCACCCGACTGATAGAACGGCGTTCCGGTCTGGAACACGGCGACCCCATGGGGCGTCAGCGCTTCGGCAACCGTTTGATAGAACGCATCGGCGAACAGGATTTCGGCGGGACCGACCGGGTCCGGACGGTCCGCAATGATCACATCGAACCGGCCCTTGGCCTCGGGACGCTTGAGATACTCGAACGCATCCTCACAGGCGATGGTCAGCCGCGGGTCGGCGAAGGCCGGGCCCGACACGGTCTCGAAAAACACCTTGGACAGTTCGATCACCCGCGGGTCGATCTCGGCCATCACCACCGAGCGTACCGTGCGGTGCTTGAGGGCTTCCTCCGCGATGGCGCCGTCGCCGCCGCCGACCACCAGGATGTTTTCCGCGATATGCCCGCGCGCCATCAACTCGAACACGGGCACATGGGTGAGCATTTCCGAGTAGGTGAACTCGTCGCGCGTGGTGAGCTGCACGATATCGTCCAGCACCAGCACCCGGCCATTGCGCGGCGTGTCGAAAATCTTGATGGACTGAAAGTCCGAGCGCTCGTCGGCGAGCATTTGAACAATCTCGAAGGTCTGCGCCGTGCCCTCGTGCAGCGTTTCGGAAAACCGTGTCGTCATGCCGTGAACTCACCCTTCCGCCAATCCGGGGCCGGATCGGGCACGCTGACCATGCCTGTGCCGGCTTGGTGCGCCCGATCCCGCCGTTAACCCTGGTCCGTGCCGGGACCCCTGCTGCCCTGTGCCCTAACGGGTCACATCCAAGGGGACATGCCATAAACCCAATCGTCCGCACCCGCGCGACCTTACCGGATCGCAACCCCGGTGCCCCGAAAAAGCCAAAGCCCGACCGCCATCATGGCCCTCTTAGAGCACGCCGCGCGGTCCGCTTCAACGCTGGCGGCGTTCGCGCCCGCGCAGGGCCGCGCCCGGCCCAAATCCTGCGTAAAGAGTGCCGTAACGGGATTGATTCATGGTGAAGGTTCAATTTGGGAAACCGCGGGCACAACAGCCAGCCATGACACATCGACGGATTATCGTGATCGGCGGCGGGCTCGACGGCTTCGCGGCGGCGATCACTCTGGCCCGCTCCGGCGCTCCGGTCACCTTGATCGACGCGGCCGGCGAGGCGGGCGGCATATACCGGACCATTGAGACCGCGGCCGGTCTGCCGGCCTGCATCGCGCCGGTGGGCGCGCGGACCTTGTCGCCCGCGCTGATGGGCGCGCTCGATCTGTCGCGCCATGGACTCATTCTCAACCCCTGGGGCGGGGTCGCCGCCTTCGCCGGGGACGGATCGGTAGCCTATTTGATGCGCGATCCGGGCGACACCGCGCGGGCGCTCGACATGCTGTCCCGGGGCGAGGCGGCCCGGTTCCGCCGGTTCCGGACGGATATGGCGCGGGTGCGCCGTCTCACCGGCCCGGTGCTCGAAACCGCGCCGGCGGATCCCGTCCAACTCATCGCCCGGCACGGCGCCGAGACCGGCCAGGACCCACGGGCGCTGCTGCGCGGTTTGGGACGCTTCGGCGATGAGGGATTGACGGAGCTTTTCAGTCTCGTTGCCGGTGACTGTGCGGCGCGGCTCAATCAGGACCTCACCAGCGAAGCCCTGCGGATCGCGATCGCCGGTGCCGCGCTGTCCGGACAATCCGTGGGCCCCATGACGCCCGGATCGGCCCTGTCCATGGCATTCGTACCGTGGCTGACCGGCGGCCCGGATGAGCCCCTCGATTTCGGGGGGACGCCGGTCGGCGGCATGCGGGCGCTCTCGATCGCCCTGGTGCGGGCGGCGGATGCGGCCGGCGTCACAGTGCGCCTCGGTGTTCCGGCAGCGACCATCCGCACGGACGAGAACGGCATTCGCGGCGTGGCCTTGGCCTCCGGCGAGGAGGTCCCGGGCGACACGGTGGTTTCCAGCCTCGATATGCGCCGGACCTTTACGGATCTTCTGAACTGGCGCGATGTGCCGGCGGATCTGTCGCGCCGCATCGAACGGCGCCAGGACGATTCGACCGCGGCACGGCTGATGATCGCCGTCGACAGCCTGGATTTCCTCCCCGAAGACGTGCGCACGGTCCGGCCCAGCGCGGTCTACATGGCTCAAAGCCTTCAAGCCATGGAATGGGCCGGCGATGAGGCCGCCTTTGGCCGGGTGCCCGCGACCCCGTGGCTCGATATCACGATCCCCGCGCTCGGTGATCCGGAGGCGGATATCCATGGCCCCACCGTGATCGGCGTCGGCGTTCATCATGTGCCCTGGCATTTCGCCGGTGATCCGTGGACGCATGAGCGGCGCACGAAACTCCTTCAGCAGGTGCTTTCGACCATGGGCGGCCATTGGCCCGGCCTGCTGGGGTCGGTGATCGCCACACAGCTTTGGCTGCCTGCGGATCTGGAACAAACCTTCGGGGTCAGCGGGGGCCATCTCGACGGCGGTGACCTGACGCCGGACCGGCTTTTGTGGAACCGTCCGCTCCCGGATCTGGCTGGTTATGCCGCGCCGGTGCCGGGGCTCTATCTGTGCGGCCCTGATATGCACGGACTGCCCGGTCAGCCCGGATCGGCCGGATTGGCCATGGCCCGATCCTTGCTCGACGGGACGCCGGATGCGCCCGCCCGCCCACGCACCGACACCATGCCGTCCGCCACGCCCGCGCGCCTGCGCGAGGGCCTGCGCCGGCTGATCGGATAACCGGAGACAGGCGCCCATGACCTCACCCGCCGGACCGCGCACCATTTTCGACGCCATCGTTATCGGCGCCGGCCACAACGGTCTGACCGCGGCGGCCTATCTGGCGCGCGCCGGTCAGTCGGTGGCGATCCTGGAAAAGCGCGAGGCGGTTGGCGGCATGGCGGGCACTGCCGTCATCGAGCCGCAGTTCCGAGTCTCGCACTGCGCCCATGTGCTCGGGCAGTTGCATCCCCAGATCATCCGCGATCTGAACCTTTATAAACAGGGATTGAAATTCACCCATCGCCGGCTGCCCACCACCGGGATCGGTTTGGGCGGTCAGGTGATGGACCTGTCCGCCGATCCGTCCCGCGGACGCGGCGCGCCGCTTGGCCTGTCGGATCTGGACGCCGCCGCACTCCCGGCATTCATGCGGCAGATGCGCCAGGCTGCCGATCTCATCATGCCGCTTGCGACGGCCGATCCCGATTGGGGCGGGCCGTCGGCCACGGATGCCTTGCGGCTGATGCGCCAGAGTCTCAAGCGATTTCAGGATAGCGACATCCGCGATACGCTCAGCCTGCTGACCATGCGTCTGTCAGATCTGCTCGACCTGCATTTCGAGACCCCGGCGCTCAAGGGCATTCTGGCGTTCGATGCGCTTTTGGGCACCAGCACGACGCCGCGCAGTCCCGGCACGGTGCTGCCGTGGCTCTACCGGCTGGCCGGAGAATGTTCCGGGGTCAAAGGCGCCTTGGGCCATATCGAAGGCGGCATGGGCGCGCTCACGGAGGCGCTTCTCACCGTGGCGCGCGAACGCGGCGTTCAGCTTGTGACCGGAACCGGCGTGGCCCGGATCACCGTCGAGGCAGGCCGTGCGAGTGGGGTCGTCACCGAGGATGGCCGGGAACTCAAGGCCCGCACCGTGTTCTCGTCGCTCGATCCGGTCACGACCTATACCCGGCTCGTGGGCGAGGCGTTGCTCGATGTGGACACGGCCCGCCGCCTGGCGCGCTGGCGGGCGACCGGATGGACCGCGAAAGTCAATATCGCCCTTGACGGGCTGCCCTCGATTCCAGGGGTCAGTGAAGATGCCATGGGCGGACGGTTGCTGCTGGCGCCGGACATGGCGCGTCTCGATGCGGCGGCCCGGCCGGTCAAGCATGGTCAGATGAGTACCGATCCGGGGCTTGAGGTCATGATCCCGTCCCTCCATGACGCCAGTCTGGCGCCGGCGGGCAAACATGTTCTGTCCGCGGTGGTTCAGCCGGTCCCGCTTGTGGGGGATGCGGACAATGCGCTGCTGCGCGAACAGGTGCGCCACGTCGTGACCGAGCGCCTGAGCGCGCTCAGCCCGGATTTCGACCGGCTGGTACGCACCTGTCAGGTGCTCACCCCGCGCGATCTGGAAACCGAATTCGGCGCGCCCGGCGGCCACTGGCATCATGGCGAGATCGGCTTGGATCAGCTCTGGTCCCAGCGGCCCGCGCCCGGCAGCGGCGCGCCCGATCCGGTGCCGGGACTGGTGCTGTGCGGCGCGGGCAGTCACCCGGGCGGCGGCGTCACCGGCGTGCCGGGCTACCGGGCGGCGCGCGGCTATCTCAGTGTGAGCGAGGCGGCGGCATGACGGCACTTCCCACACCCTTGTGCGAGCGGACCTGGGACGCCGCGATGGTCGGCCCGTTTCTGGACTGGGCGGGCTATGCGGTCCCGGCGCGCTTCGATACGCCGGAAGCCGAAATGATGGCCTTGCGCCATGGTGCCGGCCTGACCGATGTCAGCCCTTTGCGCAAAATCCATGTTGGCGGCACGGGCGCGCCGGCCATGCTGGACCGGGCCCTGACCGCGCAGATAGCCGAGCTTGCCCCCCATGCGCTGGCGCTGGCGCTGGCCTGCGACAGCCGGGGACGGCTCGTGGCACGTCTGGAGATTGCGCGGCTGACGGGCACGGATTTTCTGATTTGTTCGGATGCCGATATCGGGCCCTGGCTCGAAGATGCCTGCCTCGATGACACCGTGACCATCACCGATCTGTCCGCCGGTTATGCCGCCATGGCGCTTTACGGCCCGCGCGCGCGCGCCGTGCTCACGGCGGCCGGGTTCACCGGCACGGCGACGCAATTGCCGGGCACGGTCAGTTTCGTGAAACTCGGCGCGCATCTGGTTCAGGTCGTCATGCCGGGCAGCCTGTGTGCCGCTTACGGTCTGCCCCATGCGGTTCAACTCTGGGTGCCGCTATCGGCGGCCACCGAGGTCTGGGACCGGGTCTTGAGCGCCGCGCCCGAGATCTGCCGCCCGATCGGGCGCGAAACCCTGGATGCCCGGCGCGTGCTGATCGGCCAGGCCCGTCAGGGTCCGGATTTCGACGGCATCATGACCGCGCTCGACCCCAAAGGCGTGCCCACGCCGTTCGATCTGGGCTGGGGGCCGCTGATCGATTTTGCCAAACCGGCTTTTTCCGGACGCAGCGCGCTCGCCGGGCTGATGACCCACCGGCGGGGCGCGCGTCTGGCACGGCTCGACCTGACCGACGAGGCGGTCGTGGGCGGGCCGGTCCGGTATCGCGGACGCGCCATGGGGCGGTTGACCTCGGCGGCCCGGTGCCCCCTTGGCGGCGAGCGCCGGGGCCTGGCCCTTTGTGCACAACCCGCGCCCCAGGACGCGGAATGGACGGTCTGCCGCGCCGGCCCGGGCCGCGGCGACGGCGCCGCAGCGCGGTGCGTGGCGCCGCCGGCGGAGCCGGACGATCAGTCTCCGGTACCTGCCGCCCGGACCGCGCCCTTTGTGCCGCTCAAGGGCAAAGCCGACCCCCGTGCGGCGGCTCAGGCCCTGCGCCCGAAGCCCGCGCGCGATGCGATGGCCGCTGCAAACACCGACACCCGCACTGTGCGCGATGATACCGATCCGCCGCTTTTCAGCGACGGACTTGTGCCGCTCATGCGTAAATCCTCCTAGCAGGCAAACGGTGCGGCCCCGGCGGGCCGCCTTGCAACGGAGGCTGAACCCATGACCACGGCTTTGATACGTCCCGTGTTCGCGGCAATCCTGATGACGGCACTGCCATTCGCGGCACAGGCTGAAGAGACCGGCGCCGCGCCGGCCGAACCGGCTCCGGCAGAGGGCGCTCCCGGTTTCAGTCAGCTCGATGCCGATGGCGACGGGCGCCTCGATCGGGCCGAGTTCGAGCGCGCCTCGTCCTGGCGCTTTGGCATTCTGGATAAGGATGCCGACGGGATCGTCAGCCAGGCGGAGTTTCAGGCGGCGGCCACCGAGGGCCGCGAGCGCTGGGCGCCGATCATGTTCCGCCGGCTCGATGCCGACTCCAGCGGCGGTCTGGATACCAAGGAATTCGCCAAGCGCGGCGAGAACCTGTTCGAGCGCGCCGACAGCGACGGCGACGGCGCCTTGACGCTGGCGGAGCTTCAAGAGGTCCAGGAGCAGTTCCTGCGCCGCTAACGGTCCCGCGGGCACGCACGCGCGAGGCAGCCAGAACGCAGACGGGGGCGTTAGGCGGTGAGCGACACCGATCCGGCATCGGCCGGACATCGTCCTGGAGACGATGATCCGGACACGGCGCTCGTGGCCCGCGTTGCCGCGGGCGACCAGGAGGCCGTGCGCGTGCTGATGGACCGTCACCTGGCCCGTCTGCTCGGACTGTCGCGCCGTCTTCTGCGCGATCCGCAGGAAGCGGAGGATGTGACCCAGGAAGCGTTCCTGCGCGTCTGGCGCCATGCCCATCGCTGGGAGCCGGGCCGGGCGCGCTTCGAGACCTGGCTCCACCGGGTCACCGTCAATCTGTGCTATGACAGGTTGCGCAAACGCCGGGAAGCCACCGTCGATGAAATGCCCGATCCCGCCGATCCGGCGCCGGGTCCGGCCGGACAGCTTCACCGCGCCCAGGTGGCCGGACGGGTCGGCACAGCGGTCGAGGCGCTTCCGGAGCGCCAGCGCATGGCGCTCGTGCTGTGCCATTATCAGGGCATGACCAACGCCGAGGCCGCGGCGGTCCTTGAGGTCAGCATCGAGGCGCTGGAATCGCTGCTCGCGCGCGCCCGGCGGACCTTGAAGCGGACACTGAGCGGCGAGGCGGGCGAGCTTTTAGGAGAGATCGAATGACACGCGATCCGGGTCCTTCCGAGAGGGTGACGCCCGAGCGGGCGCAGGCGCTTCTGGATATCCATGGCGGCGATCCGGCCCGCTGGCCCGCCGCCGAGCGCGCCGCGCTCGAGGCTTGGACCTCGCGGGACCCCGATGGAATTCTGGCCCTGGCCGAGGCCCGGGCGCTCGATGAGATGCTGAGCGACGACGCGGCGGCATTCGCGCAGGATGATACGCCGCCGGACGATTTGCGGGCGCGCATTCTGGCCGATGCGGCCGCTGAAACCATGGCGGCCCCGGGCGGGTCCGCTGTGGCCGACGGACCGGCGCCGCGTCCGGGCATTGGCGCCATGCTTGGGGGCGTGTTGGGCGGCGTGTTGGGCGGGGTGATTGGCCGCCGGGCCATGCCGGTGCTGACCGCCAGTGCCGTGGCGGGTCTGCTGCTCGGCTTTGTCATGGGACCTGTCGGCGGTTTGCCGGCGGAGGACACCGGCGATGCCTATGCGCAGGAGACGGCGGCGCTGATGATCATGGCGTTCGATCCGTCATTGGCCTTTGGCGGCGGCCTTCAGGAATGGGATGAGAACCGCGATGACTGAGCCGAGATCCACCAGCGGGCCGGTGACCGGCCTGTCGATCGCGCTTCTGCTGTCGGTTGGCGTGAACCTGCTGATCGGCGGGTTCGTGCTCGGCGGGATGCTGAAGGATCGGGTCAGCCCTGCGACGCCGTCGGTTGGGGCCCAACAGCCGCTGCCGGCGGGGGCGTTCACGGGGGCGGGCGCTCCGGCGATCGAGCCGCAGCATCTGTTCCGGCTGTTGCCGCGCGAGGCGCGCCGGCGCGTTGGGCGGGCGATGATCGGGCGGGTCGCCGAACCGCGCCGCCTGATGGCCGAGGCCCGGGCCGCGCGGGCCGCGACGGTCACCGCCCTGGCGGCCGAGCCCTTCGATGAAAATGCGCTTCAGGCCGCCTTCGACCGCTCGCGTGCCGCCGATGCGGCGCTGATGGCCTCCGTCCACGGACTGGTCACGGAGATGATGGCGGCATTGACGCCCCAGGAACGGGCGCAGGTGCACGAGGCGATCCGGGAACGGATGGCCCAGCGCCAGGCCCGCCGCGGTCTGGCCGGTCAGGACGTCCAGTAACCGGACGGGTCAAGCCGCGTGGGACGTGGCGTGCTTGGGCGGTGCAGCGGCGCTTGAGACCGGGCGCCGGGGCAGGGACAGGGTCACGGTCGTGCCGGCACCCGGCGTGCTTGTCACCTTGATCGACCCGCCATTGAGTTCGGCCAGGCTGCGCGACATGGCCAGACCCAGACCCATGCCGGGTTGACCGCTTTCCTCCGAGCGCCGGGTGCGCGCGAAGGGCTGACCGATCCGCCCCAGATCCTCCGGCTCGATGCCGATGCCCGTGTCGGTCACCGAAATGTTGATCATCCGCAGATCCGCATGGGCGCTCAAGGTGATCTCGCCGCCCGCCGGCGTGAACTTGGTCGCGTTCGACAACAGATGCAGCAGGATCCGCTTGGCCGCGGCCTCGTCCGCCCAGGCACTCGGCACCTGAACATCGCCCATCGCCAGATCCAGGTCCTTGGCTTCGGCTTGGGGCCGGGCCAGGCGCAGGCTGTCCTCCAGAAGATCGGCGACATCGATCCGCTTGGGATCCATTTCGATCCGTCCCGAACTCAGCCGCGACATGTCGAGCAGATCCTGGATCAGCCCCAGAAGGGATTCCCCGCTGGCGTGGATATCGTCGACATATTCCTTGTACTTTGGATTGCCGAGCGGGCCGTAGATCTCCTCGCCCATCATTTCCGAAAAGCCGAGGATCGCGTTGAGCGGCGTGCGCAGCTCATGACTGGCATTGGCCAGGAATTCCGCCATGGCATGCTGAGCCGCATCGGCTCGTTCGGCTTCGGCCGCCGTCCGGGCCTCCGCCGCCGCGATCGCCTTGTCCTTGGCTTCAAGCGCGGTGTCGATCGACTCCAGACGGCTGGCATTGTCATCGATGGTCCGTTGCAGAGCCTCGATGGTGCGGCGCTGGCTGGTCTCGGCGGTGATATCGGCAATGGTCGTCATGGCGCCGTGATCGCCGAGTGGGACGGTCCGCAGGCTGTAGACCCGGCCGTCCTTGTCGAACGGATTGTTGACCGCTTCAAGCTGGTCGCGGCGCAGCTTGCCCGGCGCCAGCCGGTCGCCCAGACCGAGCCGGTCGGCAAAGGCCGGATTGGCGTCGACCAGCAGACCGTCCGCATTCCACACGGCAATGCCGTCGCTCAGGACATCGAGCGCCAGCTTGAGGGGGGAGGCCGGTCGCGCACCGACCGTCTCGCCCACCGGTCCGGCGTGGTCGGACAAAATCGCGGCAATGCGCATACGCGGGCTGCCCGGCATTGGCGTGGCAATGCCGGCAAGGCGCATCGGTGTGGCACGGCCCGAGCGGTGGCGCATCTCAACCGTCATGTCGAAGGTGTATTTGCCGCCGCGCATGTCCCGTTCGATCCGCGCCAAGAGCGCGGTGTCCTCGCCGCCCAGCAGGTCGGAAAAGGCCTGACGCGACAGCATGGCGTCGAAATCCGTATCGGGGCGCGGATAGCCCAGCAGCGCCAGAAGCGAACGCGACACCTGAATGTCATCGGCGCCTTCGTCCCACTGGCACAGCCCGCAGCGCGCCCGGATCAGGGCTTCGGCGAGCGGTTTGCTGCGCTGGGCCTGGGCGTCCTGAGCAGTATCCTGTCCAGGTTCGCCAGTGGCGTCGGGACGGGTCCGGGCGCCGGTCCCGGTGCGCGCCAGAAAGTAGACACCGAGGCCCGGCACGAGGGCGAAGACGGTGAACAAGGCCAGAACACTGACGATCCCGCCGGTGCCGCGCGCCGGCAGGCGGCTGACGATAACGGTCAGGCCGTCGGGCTGTCCGGGGACGGGAAAGGCGGTGGTCACGGCGGTGCGGGGCCGCCCTTCTGGCCCCGGGCCGGCGCTCCACAGGCTGTCGCCGCGGGCGGTGCGCGCTTCGGCCGACAGCCGGTTCTTGCGTGCCAGACCGTCGATGGCGCCGCTCCAAAGCCGGTCCAGCGCCGCTTGGGTTTCGGGCGGCAGCGCGGCGGTGCGGCGGCTGGACAGGCTCAAGGCCAGTTCGGCCCCGGCCCGGCGCATGGTGAGATCGAGCGCGGTTTCAGCGTGACGATCCCGTTCGCTGATGCCGATCGCCATGATGAGCGCGATGATCAGATAAGCAAACAGGCCCAGACCCCAGACATAAGGATCCTCGCGCCAGCCTGCGCGGCGGGACGGCGCGGGGCGGGCTGTATCGTCGGTGAAGGTCCAATTGCGGCGGCGGGCCGTGCCGGTTCTCGATGCGCCGGCGAACCGGTCGCGCGCGCCTTCGAGCGCAGCCCGGAGGGCTTCAGCCGTGGCCCGGCCCGCGCCGGTGCTGGCCCGTCCTCCGGCGATCCGAAAGGCTTCGAGTCGATCGAGCAGCATGGCGCCTTCCTGCCCGGCTCCGGAGCGCCCGCGCACGCTCTGGCCGTGGTTCCGCCTGTTGTGCCGGATCGGCACGCAGCGCCCCTCGATCCCCCGGCGCCGTCAGACTCCTGTCTTCTTTTCCGCAAGCGGATCCCTCCGCCTGCGAACAAAGACGCCGGAAGCTTGAATGCCTGCGCGCAGACTGTCCGGACCGGCGTCATGACGTTAACCATTCCGGATGCGGCGTTTACCAACGCCGGACCAGAGTGATTCGCGTGATTCGATTATCCGGAGGCAACAAGGCTTGTCACGCCCTAATCCGTCAGGGTGTGCACATTTCCGTCCTCGGAGGCTTGTGGGAGCGAAGATGTTAACGCGAAGCGCGCGAAGATGTGCCATTGCGGCACATCTTCGTTAACGCCGTAGGCGGAAGGAGTGCCCGTCAGCCTTCGAGGGTCCGGGTGACGACCTCCCGCAGATTATCCGAAATCCTCGGATCGGCGGCGATGCTCCGGAAGCTGTCGGCAATCAATTCGCGCCGGCCCGCCTCCAGGCGCCGCCACGTTTTGACGACGCCGAAAAGGCGCGCGGCAAAGAGCGGATTGAGCTTGTCCACGGCGAGGATCTGATCGGCGAAAAAGGCATAGCCTTCGCCGCTGGGATCATGGAAGCAGACCGGATTGCCGACCGCGAACGCGCCGACCAGCGCGCGCACCCGGTTCGGGTTGCGCAGGGTATAGGCGTCATGGGCCGCAAGAGCGCGCACCCGTTCAAGAGTATCGGCCCGGCAGGCCCGGGCTTGGACACCGAACCATTTGTCCACGACCAGCGGATTGTCTGCCCACTGGTCGTAGAAGGCCTGAATCAGGGCATCCCGTTCCGGATGATCGAGATCGGCCATGAGGCTGAGGCCCGCCAGCCGGTCGGTCATGTTGCCGGCACCGCGGGCGAGGCGTGCCACGGTCTCAAGGGCCGTGCCGTTCTCGCTGGTGACCAGGAGGGCCAGCGCGGTGTTGGCGAGCGCCCGGCGCCCGGCCTGATCGGCATCCGGAGAGTAGGGCTCGGTCCGGTCATAGGCATCGAGACGGGCCAGAAGCCGGGTCTCCAGCCGCGCGGCCATCCGGGACCGCAGTCCCTTGCGCGCCTCATGGATCGCCGCGGGATCGACCGTCTCCAGGGCCTGGGCGATGTCCTCTTCGGTCGGGGGGACGATCATCCGCGCCAGGAACGCCGGATCGAGATCCGGATTATCGAGACAGGCGCCAAGCGCGTCGATCAGGGCCGCTTCGGTATCGCCGGCCGGTGTGCCTTGGGTGCGCGCGACCAGTTCGGCCTTGGCAAGACCATGCGCGGCTTCCCACCGGTTGAACCGGTCCGCGTCATGGGCAATCAGGTGAATCCGGTCGTCCACGGACAAGTCCGCATCCAAGACGACGGGCGCGGAAAAATCCCGCAAGAGGGACGGGACCGGCCGCTCCGTCACGGTGACGAAGGTAAAGGTCTGGTCCGGCGCATCGAGACGCAAGACCAGCTCGCGCGGCTGATCGGGATCGTTCTCCCCATCAAGCACAAGGCGCATCGGTGCGCCGGCTTTGTCAATCAGACCCAAGCGCACCGGGACCGGCACCGGCGTCTTGTCCGGCTGGCCGGGCGTCGGCGGCGTGACTTGCGCCAAATGCAGCGTGTAGGTCTGGGCATCGGCGTCATAGGTGCCGCGCGCGGTGATCCGGGGCGTGCCGGCCTGGGCATACCAGCGCATGAAGGCCGACAGATCCTCGCCGCTTGCTTTCTCGAAGCTCTGAACGAAATCCTCCACCGTCGCGGCGGTGTTGTCATGATCCTTGAAATAAAGATCCATGCCCCGGAAAAAGGCCTCCCGGCCGATCAGCGTGGCGATCATCCGCACCAGTTCCGCGCCCTTTTCATAAACGGTCGCGGTGTAGAAATTATCGATCTTGATGTAATTGTCGGGCCGGACCGGATGCGCCAGACCGCCGGCATCCTCCGCGAACTGAACGACCCGCAACCGGTTCACATCGTCGATGCGCTTGACGGTGGCCTCGCGCATATCGGCGGTGAACTCCTGATCCCGGAACACCGTGAGGCCTTCCTTCAGGCACAGCTGGAACCAGTCGCGGCAGGTGATCCGGTTGCCGGTCCAGT
>CAZHDI010000025.1:0-39532 GCA_964531285.1 uncultured Alphaproteobacteria bacterium
CACCGCGGACGGGCTGACGAATTTCGCGGCCGCGCTCGATACGGCTGAAACCTGGTTCGAGAGCGTCCCGACCCAAAGCGCCACCAATATCGCGTTCTTCCTGTCCGACGGCTTCAATACGACCGGCGCCGGAGCAAATGACGGGCTTCAACTCATCAAGGAAGGCACGATCCAGGAAACATCCGTGGACGTGCGCGCCTTCGGGATCGGCAGCGGCGCCGATCTCAACGCCCTGAGCGTTATCGACTCCGATACGGCGGTTCAACTCGACAGTTCGGCCGATCTGATCGATGCCTTCGCCGTCTCCGGGATCTCGCGCGATGTGATCGAGCGGATCGACGTCAAGCGCAACGGCTTCACCGTCGATACGATTGCGCCGGAGGATCTGGTCGACGACACGCTGGGCCTGAGTTTCGAGGGCACACTGGACGGCCTCGACACCTCGCGGACCGCGAACAATCTTGTCGAGTTCGAAGTGGTCTTCAATGACGGCACGCCGAACGCGGTGCTCGGCACGCTGGTCACCACGGGTCAGTTCCAGACCCAGGTGCCGATCGACGGCGGCGCCGAGCAACTCATCACCCTGGCGGTCAATCAGCAGGATTATTTCGGGACGGCGGACAACGAGTCCGTGGTCGGCAACGATCTGGACAACACGATCAATGCCGGCGGCGGCGCCAACACGATCCTGGGCAATGCCGGGAACGACACCATTCAGATCACCGAAGGCGTCACGACGGTCGATGGCGGCGACGGCGTGGACACGGCGATCTTCAATCAGACCCTGGCCGAGGCAGGCGGGATCTCCAAGACCGGAGAGGTGGTGTCGGTCGGCACCGACCACAGCTTCGTCAATGTCGAATTCATCGCCTTCACCGATGTGCTGATCGACGCGGCCACCCTGTCGGAAGTGCCGCGCGCGGTCTTGAACCCGGCCACGGTCTCGGTGTCCGAAGCCGCGGCGACGGTCACCTATACGGTCAGCCTGACCAACCCGGTCAGCACGCCCGTCGATGTGACCTTCAGTACACGGGACGATACGGCCCGGGAAGGGTCCGATTACACCGCGCTGAGCCAGACCGTGACCATCGCCGCCGGGCAGACCCAGGCCAGTGTCTCGATCGATCTGACCCAGGACACGGTGATCGAGGGGACCGAGGCGTTCCTGGTCGATGTCACGCTCGCCAATGGGGCCACCTTTGCCGACGGCGGAACGGTGGCCGCCGGCATCGTGGAGATCGTCGATAATGACAGTTTTATCGGCCTGACCATCCCGGGCGATGCGTTCACGCTCACCGAAGGATCGCCCGCGACACCGGCGAGCTATACGCTGACCCTGGAGCGCACCGGCGATCTCAGCGGCTCCGATACGGTGTCCTACACGCTCGCCGCGATCGGCGATGAACCGGCCGACGCCGCGGATTTCGACGGCGCCGCCTTCCCCGCCGGTCAGGTGACTTTCGCGGCCGGCGAGTCCACCGCCGACATTCAGATTGCCATCGTCGGTGACAACGACAACGAAGATGCCGAGACCTTCGGCTTGAGCCTCGCCAGCGTGTCGGGCACCGCCGACGTCTCAACCGAGACGGTGACCTTCACCATTGCCGATCAGGATATCGACGGCGTTCAACCGCCGGCCGATCCGGATCCGGAAAATAATGCGCCCAATGGGGTCACTGACAGCTTTACCGTGCTGCGCGGCGACAAGCTCAAAGCCAATGTGCTCGACAACGATACCGATCCGGACCAGGACAAGCTGAAGGTTCAGGCGATCAATGGCGAAGACGCTTTTGTCGGCGACAAGCTCGACCTGCCGAACGGCGCCACCATCAAAATCAACAAGAACGGCAAGGTGAAATACGACGCCAAGGACGCCTATCCCGATCTGGCACCCGGCGAAAGCGCGACCGATACCGTCACCTACACCCTGGTCGACAAGGACGGCGCGACATCCACGGCCACCGTCACGATCATGGTCACCGCCGCGATGGACGATACCGGCGGCATGGATGGCGGCGATATGGATGGCGGCGACGACAATAATGAGGGCGATGATGATGGGGGCGATGATAGCGGCAGCGATCCCATGGATCCGCCGGTGATCGACACCATCGTTGCGACCCCCGGCAACGACACGCTGACCGGCACCAAGGACGACGATGAGATCGACGGCCTTGCGGGCAATGATTTGATCCAAGGGGAGAAAGGCGCTGACCTGCTGTCCGGGAGTGCGGGCCTCGATACGATCCTGGGCGGCCGGGGCTCGGACTATCTCAAGGGCGGCGACGGCAATGATGAGATCGAGGGCGGCGCGGGCCGCGACTTCCTGAGCGGCGGCGCCGGCGACGATGGCCTCAATGGCGGCAGCGGGGACGACACGCTGCACGGCGATGCCGGCAACGACACCCTGACGGGCGGCTCCAAGGGTATGAACACCCTGCGCGGCGGCGACGGCAACGATGTGCTCATCGCCGAAAGCAGCGAGTTCGAGATCCTGGACGGCGGCACCGGCAATGACCGGCTGCTGGTCCTGAACCGGGGCCTGACGGAGCTGACCGGCGGCACCGGCGCGGACATCTTCGTTTTCGGCAAGAAGCCGGGCCTGCACACGATCAAGGACTTTGAGGTCGGGACCGACATCATCGATCTGTCCGCCGTGCCGAAGCTGACCTTCGAGGATCTGGGACCCTTCTCCTATCAGGACAGGGCGGATGCGGTGGTCCAGGATCTGGACGGCCGGATGACCTTCGTGCTCGAAGGCGTCGATCTCGCGGCGCTCAGTTCAGCCGATTTCATCTTCGGCGCGGCCTGACCGATTCGCCGGACTGGCCATGGGCGGCGGCGAATCGTCGGCGCCTTGGCCCCTGACGCCGTCCTCATGGCCGGACCGGCCAATCCTGGCCAAATTGTCAGATATCCCCCGGATGCCGGTTAACAATCTGGCGCCAGAGGCAAATTCCAATGGGCGGAGTGTGCGGGACCGCACAGTCGATGACGATCGGCGCGACGCCGGTATCGTCTTGCCGCACAAAGGTCCATATCTCAGACGCTTAGTGAAGTTCGGGCTTGCGCTGACAGCGTTACATGGATTAAGCGACGGTTAGGGGTTTGGCAGCACGTTCAACTGGACAGAGTGCATGCGCCATCCGCCCAGACCTTTCCGAGACCTGTCACGCCAGACCGGATGCACGCGGGTGCCTAAGGGCAGCGGTTGTTTCGACACTCAGCCGCATGCACCGCCGCAGATTGCGAGGCTGCGACGTGACGATTAGCGCACTCGAAAACGAACCATCGCTCGGCCCTCAGCATGTGTCTGAGGGGCAAGCTTCACGATCAATCCGGCTTGCGCCTCCCGTCGAGGTGAAGCCGGCCGAGGGTCATCGGATGACGTATCAGTTTACGCAGGACTATGTTCTGGAAGCTGGCAGTGCACGGAAATCGCTTTCCGCGCAGCGCGTCTTCTTTGACAGCCTCTGGCTGTTCGATCTGTTGGCCTGCGTGATCGCCAGCGTCGGGACCATTGTGGCCCTGTCCTGGGCGGGAAAAACACCGGACCAGACCTTTCTCGAAGCGGCCCTGTTCGGATGCCTGTTTGGCGGAGCCGTCGTCGCCTACTCCCTGCGTATGCGCCGGTATGAACGCTCTCAGGTCCTGGCGCCGATCCGGTTCAGCACCGTGGCCGAACCCATCGTCCGGGTCTGGCTCGTCGGCGCGGGTTTCATGCTCTTTCTCGGCTTTGCCTTGCAGAACACCGCAACCTATTCCCGGCTGAGCACGGGGATCATCGCCATTGCGGCACTGGGCACCCTGATCGCAACGCGCATTGTTGTCACACGGGCGGCTCGGGCCATGGCCAAGCAAGGCGGTGCGCTGAATATCCGGGCCGTCGTGATTGCGGACGATGCGGATACGCCGACACTGGTCACCAAGCTGCAACAGACATTCGCCGGTGTTTCGCTGCTACGCATCCTGCCTGAAAGTGCGCTCATCCCGGACGATGATGCGGCTCCGATCCTGATGGACCGCCATTACCAGGACCTGGTGGATCAGGTGCGCAGCGGCCAGGTCGATCAGATCATTGTCGTGATGACCAGCGGCGACGCGACCCGGACCCTGGCCCTCGTCAATCAGCTCGCGGCCCTTGCGGTCCCGGTCAATGTCGTGGTGGACCAGGACCTCAGCGTCCTGCTCCATAACCCGATCAACCGTATCGGCGGAGACACCGTCATCGAATACCGGCCGCACCGTCTGGACGGCCTGCACGGCTTCGCCAAGCAGATCTTCGATTATTGCTTTGCCCTGGCCGCCCTGATCGCCGCCAGCCCGCTTTTGCTGCTGATCGCCTTTCTGATCAAGGCGACCTCGCCGGGCCCGGTGCTCTTCAAACAACGCCGTCATGGTTTGGGACACAATGTGTTCCAGATTTATAAGTTCCGGACCATGACCGTCTGTGAGGATGGCGATGTGGTGACCCAGGCCCGGCGCAACGATCAGCGTATCACGCGGATCGGCAGTATCCTGCGCCGGACGAGCCTCGACGAGTTGCCGCAGTTCCTCAATGTCCTGCGGGGCGAGATGTCCGTCGTCGGCCCGCGTCCCCATGCGGTGGCCCACAACCGGGAACACAGCGCTCTCCTGAAGGATTACGCCTTCCGGCACAATGTGAAGCCGGGCATTACCGGCTGGGCGCAGGTCAATGGGTTCCGCGGCGAGACCGACACGCTCGACAAAATGCGCCAGCGGGTCGCTCTGGATACCGATTACATCCGCAACTGGTCGTTCTGGCTCGATATGAAGATCGTGTTCATGACGATCTGGGCCGTCATCCGCCCGCAAAACGCCTATTGATCCCGGCCAAGGGGGGCCTTCGGCTCCGGATTTGCATTGCTGATCCGGCCGATATGGTCCCTGCCGCGGCGGTCTCCGGGGGGAGCCGCTTGGAAAGCGGGCAGGCATAAGGTAACTAACCATAGGGCCGCTTCGGACGATCGGTCCGGAAATGCGTGGGGTTCGCGCGGCTGTCTCAATGGCGGCGCAATGAAAGACCAGGGTGGCCGGCATGAGTATGGAGCCTTACAGCCCTAAAGGCACAACGCCTGCCACCGCTGCATCCAACAGCGATGTGCCCCGCCCGGGCCGTCTCGATTACATCGATATCACCGAGATCATCGCGGTGCTGCGCCGGCGTCTTTGGATCATCGCCGCCTGTGTCGTCGTCATCTGCGCTCTGGCCGTGGGTCTTTTGTCGACCACCGCGCCCACTTATGAGGCCACGGCGCGCGTCCTTCTCGACATTCGCCAGGGCCAGTCGCTCAACATGGAAGCCGTGGTCGGCGCCCTGCCGAGCGAGACCAACGCGGTCGATACCGAAGTCGCGATTGTCGGCTCACCGGCATTGGCCAAGCGGGTGATCGATACGCTCGATCTTATCGAGGATCCCGAGTTCAATCCGACCCTGGAAGAACCGGGGTTCGATCCGGCGACCTTTCTCCGGGGTCTGATGTCCTCAGTCATGCCCGGTGATGGCGAAGACGACGCCGCAGAGAAGATGACGCAAGACGATATCCGCCAGGCGGTCCTCAACAGATTCCTCGAGCAGACATCGGTGCGCCGGCAAGGGTCCACCTACATCATTCTGGTCTCGTTCCAGTCGGGCGACCCCGCGAAAGCTGCACGAATCGCCAACGCGATCGCCGAGGCCTATCTCGTCGATCAGCTCGAAGCGAAGTTCGAGGCGACCGAACGGGTTCACTCCTGGCTTGCGGACCGGCTCGCGACGTTGCGCGATGAAGTGACATCGGCCGAACAGGCGGTGGGTGCCTACAATCGAGAGAACAATCTGCTCACCGCCGGCGGCGAGCTGTTGAACGAGCAGAGCCTGTCGGAACTCAACGCCCAACTCATTCAGGCCCGCGCGGATATCGCCGAGCGCAGCGCCCGGCTGGAGCAGGCGCGCCAGCTTGCTGTCGGCGGCGGGCGCCTCGACACGGTCGCCGAAACACTGGGCTCGGAGACCATCCGCACCCTTCGGGAACAGCAGGCCGAAGTGATCCGTGAACGTGCCGATCTTTCGAGCCGGTATGGCAGCCGCCATCCGGAGATCGTGAAAATCAACAACGAACTGCGCGACCTGAACGCCCAGATCGAGGGCGAGATCCGCCGGATCATCCAGTCATTGCGCAATGAGGTCACGGTTGCCGAGGAACGCGCCCGGACCATGGAAGCCCAGCTTGACGAAGCCAAGGCCGAAAGCGCCCAGATCAAGACGGCCATGGTGCAATTGCGTCAGCTTGAACGCGAAGCCCAGGCCAGCCGGACGCTGTATGAGTCCTTCCTGGACCGCTTCAAGGAAACGACCGAACAAAAATCCCTGCTCGAAGCGGACGCACGGATTATCGCACGCGCCACCGCACCGCTGGATCCGGTCGCGCCCAATAAGCCGATGTTCATGGTGGTGGCCCTGGCCCTGTCGGGGGTCGTCGGCCTCGGGGCTGCGTTCGTGTTTGAGCAGCTCGACAACCGGTTCCGCGACTTCCACCATGTGGAACACGATCTCGGGCTGCCCATCCTGGCGGTGATCCCGCGCCTGACAACCTCGCTCGCGACCATCGACGGCGTGCGCTATGCGCCGCAGGACTATCACCTGCTCAAATCGCAATCGGGCTTCGCCGAAGCATTCCGCACACTCGATGCCAGCCTGTCGCTGATCAATCAGTACCACCCGCCGCGCACGATCCTGTTCACATCGTCCGTGTCCGGCGAAGGCAAATCCACATCCGCCCTGTGTTTCGCGCGCAGCGTCGCGATTTCCGAAACGTCATGTGTTCTGATCGATGCCGATTTGCGCGTCCCGACCATCGCCGAAATGGCCAAGGTGCCGGGCGATGTGGGGCTGGTGGATGTGCTGCTCGATGAGGCGAGCCTGGATGCCGCGCTGGTGCGCGACCCGAGTTCCGGTCTGAGCATCCTGTCGCGCGGCGGCCGCGAAACCAATCCGATGGAATTGTTCGGATCGCGCGCCTTCGACCAGCTTCTGGTCGAATTGCGGGCCCGTTTCGATCTTGTGATCCTGGACAGCGCGCCGCTTCTGCCGGTGGCCGACTCCCGCCTGCTGGCGCGCAAAGCCGATGCCTGCGTCATGGTCCTCCAATGGGGCAAGACCTCACGGACCGCCAGTGCCGCCGCTGTGCGGGCGCTGCGCGACGCCGGCGCCGGCATGGCGGGTGTGGTGGTCAGCCAATATGACGTGCCGCAGCGGCGCGGCCATGCCCATGGCGACGCGCGTTTCAATCAGAACTATTACGGCCAGATCGAATCGAGCTGAGGCGTTCTGACCCGCTGCATCTCAGGATGCCTGAGAGACGAGCACCCCTTGCGCAGGCTCTTCGACGGGCTCGAACATGTCCGGATAATCCGCGGCCAGCCGATCGAGTTCGGCTTGTGCGTCCGCTTCGCGCCGACCTTTCAGACCGCGCGCGGCATCACGCAACGGTGCCGCCTCCATCACCGCCTGCCGGACCGCCTGGGCCACCGAGTCCGCCGTCAGCGCACAGAACACGCCGCCGCCCTCAAGAGCCTCCCGCAGCGTCTCCGACTCGTTGGTGATGACGGGAACGCCGAGGCTGATCGCCTCTTCAACCGCCATCTGCATAATATGCGGCCGGTCCGACAATGTGATTATCGCCGTGCTCGCGGCGAAGTGCCGGAGATAATCCGTGTACTCCAGAAAACCGAGCAGGGTGACATTCGCCGGCATGTCGGCCGGGGTGAGGCCCCG
Organism: uncultured Alphaproteobacteria bacterium; assembly: GCA_964531285.1. Taxonomy (GTDB): domain Bacteria; phylum Pseudomonadota; class Alphaproteobacteria; order JAJFIK01; family JAJFIK01; genus CAZHDI01. The sequence goes on from CAZHDI010000025.1 coordinate 7,778, forward strand.
CCGCGCATAATTGCCGGTCATGGCAAACTCGACATCCGGACACCGGGCCATCGCATCGAGCAGCATCTCGATGGGCTCATCGGGGCGGAAGGAACAGACCGCCAGGAGACGGGGCCGATCCGGAGCGTCGCGGCGCTCGACCTCATCGAAGGACTGCGGCAGAACCGGCAGGCGCACCGCGCGTCCGCCCCACCCCTCGATCACCTCGGCATCGAACCGGTTGTGACAAAAGGTGAAGGGCGACCGGCGCACGAGCCAGCGATAAAAGGGCGCGAACCGGCGCCAATAGGGATGGGTCAGCCCGCCGGAATGAAAATCCATGATGATCGAGTGGCGGTTTACCAGCCGTGCCAGCAGGACACCGAGCGCGATGAACGGCGGCTGGTTGTGCATGATCACATGCCGCGGCCGCTCCCGGCGGACGAGCGCGACGGTCCGCCCCAGAGAGGTCAGATATCGCAGGGCCGTGCCCAAGGCACCCTGGCGCGCCTTCGGCCATACATAGTGCACAGGGATATCGAGCGCGCGGGCCGTGGCCTCGCACCGGAAACATTCCCGTGTCCAATGCATCAGCAAACCGTCCTTGAGCGGCAATCGGGCGCCGCTTCGCGAAACGGTAAAGATCCGTACCATGCCTTCGGCCTCTCTCGCCTGCCGCGTTACTGACATTTAACGCGGCCCCCCAAACAGTCCGTTGCGACGCAGCATTATTCCCGCTGCACCCTACTGCACAAGCCGGCGGCTGATGAGCCCCGGAACAGAAAAAATTGACGTATCGAATGGCGTCAGGCGCCGTGCGGCGAACCACACCGCCCCGCTCCAGATCGCCGTCCCCAAAGCCGAGGCCGCGGCGGCCCCCACCACCCCATAAATAGGCGCCGCGATGGCCACGCCAAGAAGGGTCAGGCACGCGCAGATGATCAGCAGCTTGGCATTCGTCCGCTCGTGACCGGTCATGGTCAAAATCACACCGGCGCTGCCAAAGCCCGCATAAATCATCTGCCCGCCAACGATCAGCAGGAGCGGAATATACGCGTCGGCAAAATCCGGGCCGAACAGGCTCAAGATCCACGGACCGGCGATGAGACAAAACCCAAACGCGCCCGATGCGATGGCAAACAGCAGGGCCACGACCATCGACAGGAACTGTTGGCACTCCGCGACCCGGCCTTCGGCATGAAAGCGCGCAACCTTCGGTCCGACGATCAGGTTCAGCGAGGCATACAGGAAATTGATGACCTCAGCGGTCCGGACCGCGACGAAATAGAGCCCGGCAACTTCGACCGAGAGCAGAAGACCGACGATCAGCACATCGAGGGCGCCGTAAGCGGTTCGGGCTAACTGTGTCACCCACATGGTGAGCGAGGCCCGGCGCCAGGCCGGCATATCGCGCTCCGGCGCGGGCGTGCCTTCCTCCGCGATCACCCGGCGGCGCAGCGCCATGCGCTGAATGAGCGCAAAGGCCGTAATCGCAATCCCCGACGCCGCAATGAGCGGAAGCAGGCGATCCTCCGCCGGCAGCGTGAAGACAAGCACGAGCCCGGCGGCGATGACCGAGAGACGCCAGCCGAAGTCCTTTGGAATCAGCGCACTGACAATCCGGTCGTAGCTGCGCAGCACGCCGCTTTGGACATCCATGAGGGTAAAGGCCGGCATAATAAGCAGCGCGGCAAGGATGTACACCCATGGGGAGTCCATCCAGCCCATGGCCCAGATGCCCAGAAACGCTGCACTGGCCAGCACCGCGCACGCGGCTGTCGTGCGCACAATGACATGCTCGGCGAATATTACCGCACCCCAGGCCAGGGCCGTCTGACCGCGCGCGCGATACTCGCCGAGATAGCGCACAACGGAGGTGTTCGCACCGAGACCGCACAGATAGGCCCCGAAGACAATGGCGCTGGTGATGGTGGCATACCGCCCGTAATCGCCGGGCTCCAGCCAGCGGGCCAGCAGGATGATCATCCCGTAGCTCAAAATGGCCGACAGGATTTTCAGGAACAACACCAGCCCAGCGTCACTGAGAAAGGTGCGCACGGCCTGCCCGCCCACGCTGCTCAACCCCGTCGTCATGACGTCCGCCTTCAGTGTGCCCCGCCCCGGCCGCATGCCGATGGCTATTGATATAGCCCCTCGCGTCCCCGGTTCCGAGTCGTTTCGGGACCCGATTGGCCGCCTCAATGTAGTCTGCGGGTGAGCAGACCGCGCCGGCCGGACAGGGCCGCAACGGGACGCGGCATGACAGCCCCCACGGGCGCCTTGGGAGCGGGCTGCCGGTCGGCCTCGTGACTGGCCAGGAACGCCTCCACACGCAGATAGGCGAGCGCTATGAGCGTGACCAGGAAGGGATACTGGTTCCCCCGAAACAATGGCGGTTCCAGAAAGGACGCGATCACTGTGTACATGAACATCAGGAAGGCCAGTTTGTAGGCATTCGATGACAGGGTCGGATAGGCCGCCAGCGACATGGTGATCTTGATCATCGCGGCGATGGCGATCAGCAGACCGACAATGCCCTGGCCCAGCAGAATCTCCACAACCAGATTGTGCGCATGGGGCGCTTCGAAATACGGCATCTCCGGTACGCCGGCGTCATCGCCGCGCCAGAAGGCGCCGAAGCCGTGCCCCAGGAAGGGCCGTTGCTCGATAAATTCGAAAGCATGGGCCCAGATATAGGTGCGCCCCGTGAAGGTCAGATCCCGGTTGAGCAGTGTCGGGATGAGTTTCAGGAGGGCGTCGAATATCACAAGCATCAGCACGCTGGCGACCACCGCCGAGACCAGCGAGAACACCCGCCCGTACCGCATGACATTCAACGACGTCCAGGCCAGATAGACCGAGATCGCCGCCAGACCGCTCGCCAGGCGCGTCGCCGATCCGGAAATCGCCAAGCCGCCCAACCCCAAGACCAGCAGCAGAATACGCAGCCATGGCGGCACCAGATTGAAGGCGGCCAACGCGATCAGCGCGCTCATCAGCGCAAATTCGCCGAAGGCGTTCTTGTGCATAAAGATGCCTTGGGGCAGACCGACGAGCCGGCTGAATTCATTCGTCGACGTCATAAGCCCGTAATGAGGCACGAAGAAAATATAGAAGAAGCTGAGCAGCATCGCCGCGAGGCAGGTGTAGAACGCGGCCCGCAGAAACCGGTCGAAATCGATCGCCGCCGCGATACCGACCGCCGTCGTAATCGTCAGGACAAGCTGGATCGTCTCGACGATCGTGATCCCGGGCAGGATGCTCCAGGCCGCCGTTGCGAACGCCGAGACGGAGAACAGGAAAAACAAGCCGAAATCGCGCAGCACGACAACTGAGAGCCGCCAATTGATAAAGATGAAGAACAGGCCGATGCAATAGGCGAGGAAATAGATCGCCGCGTTGAGCAGTTTCGCGGTACCGACCGAGCCTCCGGAGATGTTGTATTCCGGCCCCAGGATGGCCTGCTCGAAAAAGCCACCGGAAAACACCAGAAGGGTGACGGCGACGAAGATCACGGCGATGGGACGCAGGGGCACAAACATGCAACAAGTCTCGAACCTTGCGGACGGACGGCTTTGGCGGTTTTAACGCATTTTCGCTCCGGCCGCACGCCAGGGCCCAGCCGCTCAGCGATGGGCAGCGGCCGAGGGTGTCCCGGCCCGGTCCGCAAAGGCCCGGGCGGCGAAGCGGTCCGCCATGCGCAACGCTACCAACCCGGCGGTAAAGGTCGGATTGGCCTGGCCCGACGTCGGCAACACCGCCGTGCTGGCGATCATCAGATTGGGAAAACTGAAGGTCCGCCCGTCAGCATCGACGACACCGCCGCGGGCACTGGCCGCCATGCGCGCAGTACCGATCTGATGCACGCCGTGATTGGCTTCCTCCAAAATACCCTCGGCCAGGGCGTCCTTCGGATACCGGTAGTCGAGCCGTCCGATCCCCTCCTGCTCCAGCCAGCCTTCAAACAGCCGGTGGGCACGGATGATCGACTCCGTATCACGCTCATGAAAGAAATAATCGATCTCGAGGCGCGGCAGGCCCAGCGCATCGGTCTCACGGCCCAAGGTGATGCGCGAGTCCGGGTTGGGCCATTGCTCGCTGTGAAACTCCAGGCCATAGCGGGCCGCGCTGTTGCGCAGAAAAAAGCCCGGCAGACGGCGCTTGGCGATCTTGCGGTTCCACAACAGCCAGGGTGCCACGCCGGCGAACCGCACCGGATCGCGCAGGATATTCATGACATGGGGCCAGCGGTCATACGGCGGCTCACCGATCTGTTTGGTGCGGATCCGCTCGGCCACCAACTGACGGCCGACCGGTCCGATCGACAGCGCCAGGAAAGCGGCGGACAGCGGCCCCGACCGGTGCCGGTGATCCCGCACTTCCGGCACCACCGGCCAGAACGCCACATTGAGGAGGTTCTCCCGGCGCTGAAGATCCGCACTGGGAACGAACCGCCGGCGCACATAGGACCCGTGCCGGTCCACATAGAAATCGAGATGTTTGTCAAAGCCCGTCCGCGAGAACACGATATCGGCGATCTGACCGTTGACGTGCCCCATATAGTACCGCCCGAGGGGGCCGTCCGCTCCGCCGAACAAATCGCTGCGTTCGCGTTGCGCGGCGAGCAGCAGGCGGACGATCTCGTTGCCGCCGCCGGCCAGAATGACCCATGGGGCGGGCAGATGATGGCGCGCCGGATCCAGTCCGAAGCAAACGGACAGTCCGGTGATCCGGCTACCGTCATGATCGAGACCGGTTACCGTCACCCGGCTGGCGACATGGATGCGACGGCTGGCCTCGATATGACGGCCATGGAGCGCCATGCTGCTGGGATTGGTCGCCCAGCGTTCCAGCGCATCAACGCGGAAGCGCTCATCGGTCAGCGTCAGGCCCGGGATCGGATCCTGGAAATCCGGCTTACCGGCCGAGAAGAACGCACAGGCATCCTCGAAATAGGGCACCAGATCGTCATAGCCGAGCGGCCAGTCCGGGCCGTCCAGGAAGGGGCGATGGTCAAAATCAATCGGGTCGAAGGGCAGACAGCGCCCGCCCCAAAGATGTGAGGTGCCGCCGATCCGGCGGGCCATATTGATCTCGGACGGGCTGTGATAGGCCGGCTGAGCCACCTGGGACCGCGAGAGCGCCTGGATCTGCGGATCGGCCGCGCGCGCGCCGGATTCCAGCACCAGAACCGTCAGCCCACGGCGTTCCAGGCGCATGGCCGTCATCAGCCCAAGGGGCCCGGCGCCCACGATCACCACATCATGGGGCACCGTGGTCAGCGCCGTGAGATCGGTGGTCTCGAAAATCATCGCGCCGCTGCCCCGGCGGTCCCCTGCCCGGCGCCGGCCGCAACGATGCGGCCGACGAGGTCCACGCTTGTCGGGTCGATGGGCCGACTGGCCACGTCAAGATTCATCGCGCGGGACTCCGCCGAGAACATGGAGGCCAGAGTCACCCCCGCCGGGTTCACGGCCAGCGCGCGCTCCAGCAGGAGCCGCGCGACTTCGGCCCGCAGCGCGCCGCCCGCGCCGCGCGCCTCAAGCTCAGCGGCAAGCTCGGGATGGGCCGCAACAATTCCGGTGAGCGTCTCCAGACTGCCGGACACGCCGAATACGGAATGGGTGATCACACCGACGCCCCGCGCATTGGCGGCCTCGATGATCGCGAGGCTATCGGTATCCAACGTCAGACCGATCTGGACCGCCCCGTAAGGCGCACCAATCCGCAAGGCGGTCTCAGCGGCCGCCAGATCGCTGGCGACCGAAATGAGGCCGGCCTTACCGCTCGCCAACACCTGGTCCAAGGCTTGGCGGATGTCGTCCTTTTCCAGATCGTCCGGCGCCGCATTATGGAGCGCATAGACATCGATGCGCTCCCGGCCCAAACGCGACAGGCTGGTCTCGATCGAGGTGGTGATCAGCTCCGGGGTGAGCGGCATGTGCCGGTTGGCCAGCATTTTGGTGCCGCGCAGCCGGGCCTTCAAGGGCTTGATCAGCCCACTGACCTGACGCCCGGCGGTCAGCGCAACCGATTTCAGGAGGCCGGTCTTGGGCGGCGCCAGACCGACCTTGGTGCACACGGCCGCCTCCGCGCCATGGGCGGCCAGGAATGGGCCGAGAATGTCCTCGGCCATGCCGGCCCCGTAAGCCGGGGCCACATCGAACCAGCGGACGCCGGCGTCATAAGCTTCTTCGAGCGCCCGCAGCCCGGTCCGCCGGTCGATCCGAGAGCCCAGCGAGGCGCAGCCCATCCCTAGAACGGAGGCCGGACGGGCGAGACCGGGAAAGTCCTGATACCGCATAACGCCTGATCCTTCGCAGTGGGTCCCGTCCCGCGCGGTCAGGCCGGGACCGGCATGAACTCGTCCACAAGCTCGCGGGTGTTGCGAATGTTCTTCCGGCTCGATGCACCGAACACGATGGATTGGACATTCGGCTGCTCGGCCACCCATTTGATCGCCTCGCGCGGGCTGATCGCGCCCGACGCATAGACCGACATGGCAATGACCCGCACCTTCCGGTTTTTCAGCACCTCGATATAGCTGTCGAGACCGCCGCTGGTCCGGAAACCGATTTTGTTGAAATTCGTGCAGATGATCGGATTGTCGATACCGACGCTTTCGAGCGCGTCGGCCAGCATCGGCAAGTTCATCGTGATAAACCCCGCCTCCGCCTTGTAGGTGTCACGAACATAATCGTGAAACACCCGGAACGCCTCATGGGCGCCCATGCCCAAAAGCAGGTCCACCACGACATTCTGCAGGAAGATGACCGGGGTCCGCGTCCCCTTGAACATCTTCATTTCCATGTCGATCAGCATACGGCCCAGCTCTTCCAGGTCCTTGCGGGCCAGCGACATGCCGCCGCGCAACGCCGTGGAGAACAGATTACCGTCCGGCATGAAATGCTTCACCGCGCCCATCATACCGTGCTCGGTCACGGCATTGGCGTATTTATGGGCATAGGGCATGCACGGATAAAATTCGAACTTGGCAAAGCGGCCCGGATTGGCCCGCACATGATCGCAAATCGGTTTGATCTGTTCATGCGTGGTGCACATGAAGGTCGTGATGCCTTCGTCATAGGCGATCTCAAGCACATCGATGATGTCCGCGCTGGTGCGGAACTGCATGGCCTGGGAGCGCGCCTTTTCTTCCGACATATGATTGATGCCGAAGAACTGATTGTCGCCGAACAAGAGCCGGTTCATAAGCTTGCCTCCTGCCTTCAGCGCCGCGCGAACCACGAGCGTCCGCCCGTGGCACTGCCGGATCCGGCCCGCTGCGGCTTGACCGGGGCTCCGGTCTGACCGGCGTCCTGGCGCATCAGCATCATGGTGTAGTCGGTCATGGCGGCACTGCGGAATGTGCTGAGCCCGTCGGTGGTCTTATTGGCGACCGCCTTGACGAACGCATCGATCTGACCGGAATATTCCTCGCCCCGCAGATAGTAGAACGTATCCGCGCCGAAATCCGTCAGATAACGGATATTCCAGCCCTTCTCGTATCCCTCCGGCGCATGGTCCGTCTCGCGCAGGTAAACCTGACACTCGAGCCGGTCGGCGAACAAGCGGCCCTTGGTACCCGAGACCGTCATCTTGGTGGTCATCTTCCGGTAGCTCTCGTCGGACCAGTTCGTCGACAGATGAACGCTCATGCCGCCGGGATAGGTGAAGGTCGAATAGACCTCATCTTCCGTCTGAGCCGAGAAGATCGCGTTCATGACCGTGCCTGAAACCTCTTCGGGCACGCCGAAATACCAGTTCACCAGATTGATCGGGTGCGCCGCATAATCATACAGGCAGCCGCCGCCCTCGACCGCGTTGGTCCGCCAGGTCGTGCCTTTCGGGCGCAGCACCACCGGCCCATACGCCTCGGCCATGACATGGGTCACCGTGCCGAGCGCACCGCTGTCGATCAGCCGCTTGACCTCATGAAACGGCTCGACGAACCGGTAGTGATAGCCAACCTGATTGACGAGGCCCTTGTCTTCGGCCAGTTCGCTGAGGGCTTTTGCGTCCTGCCAGTCCAGGCAGAACGGCTTTTCGCAGAACACATGAAGACCGCGCTCCAGCGCGGTGCGCACCAGACCGGCATGGGATTTCGACGGCGTGGCGATGATCACCGCGTCGAGGCGCTCGGCATCCAGCATCGCCTCGTAGCTCTTGTAGACGGGCGTCTTCGTATAGCGCTTAAGCGCATCGAGAACGACGCCCGATTGGTCGCAAACCACAACTTCAGTCATCGGATGAGCATTGACGATCGCGAAATGCGACAGCCCCATTTTGCCCAATCCGACAACGCCGACCCTGATCATGAAACCCCTGCTCCCACTCGCCGATTCAATAACCTGTTGCGATCACCGCTTATCCCGTGATCGCCGTCCGGATCTTCTGCAAAAAGGCCGGGTCCGCCGACCGCGGCAGCATCTCGCCCTTCACCCCTGCCTCGCGCGCCTGCTCGATCTGCGCCGCCAGATCGCGCCCATCCATCTGAACGGCGAAAATGCCCGGACGCGCCTTCAGCCAATGGGCCGTGTCGATCTGATGATCCGTCGTGTGCTCGCCAGCCTCGCGGTTGCGGGGCAGGATGACGATAGGACGGTCGAATTCCGACGCTGTGAAGACCGATCCCATGCCGGCATGGGCCACGATCAATGACGATTTACGCACCGTATCCGCAAATGCGCGCGGATGCAGCCGCCGGGTCCAACGCATGTGAACGGGTTCAAATGCGCCGTCGCCGATCTGGGCCAGCACATCGTCGCCAGGATGCGCCGCCGTCCAGTCATCCATAAGGCGGATCAGGCGGTCGAACGGGAACATCGACCCGACGGTAACGAAAATCACAGCACGGCCCCCCAAAAACGGGGACCATCCGGATCCTCGGCCAGATGCGGCCACTGCGTCAGCCAGATATCGGCAACATGCCGCGCCATTCGCCCCGAGGACGACAAACGTCCGGCATTGGCAATGCTGTCGATCCAGATGGTTTTTGCGCGCAAAACGTGCTTCGCAAGGCCCAGCGCGATCAGGGCGGGCGCCGATCCGGTCGTGATCACCACGGTCGGGCGTTCCTTCAGCAGAATGCGCAGCAATTGATACAGCAGTACGAAGAACCCTATCCGGTCGCGGCGGCTGACATCACGGATTGTGTAATAGCGATGGCCGGGCACGTCATCGGCGGACCCGGGATCGAGGCTGACGAAAAACCGGTCGATGCCCTCGAACGCCGGCATGATACGGCGCATCTGCACCCAATGGCCGCCGCCCGAAGCGATCACCATCAGCTTTTGGCGACGCGCGTCCTGTGCCAAGTCGTCAACCATCCAAGCATGACCCTTCGCCCCGCGCCCCAACGCCATTGGGTTCTAATCGCTGCACTGCAAAATTTCTACAGCAAAGTGTGCCCAAGTGGGTCAAACCATAACTCACGTGTAACCCTACGGTTTGGACACCACGATCATAGATCCTGCCATATGCCGCCCGAGGCTCCCACCCCGCGCGTATGTTACGCACGGACCCGCGCGATCTAGCTCAGGTTGCAGGGCCCCTGCACGTTAATCTGTATCAAGATTGTCGGCCTGTGACGGATACCGGGGGCCGTGAAACAGACCCGCCGCAGCAAGGGTGCATCCCTCAGGTTATACACGAAGCCGCGTGCGTATGACGCAGGGTCCGGCTTGGATTTACGTGCACTCGGCGATCGGTGCAAGCAGGGGGACTTGCCCGGCGCGGGCTGCCGTGGTTCTCCTTAGAGAATAGACAATACGAAATCCAGGCTCTTGGAACTGCGCCCGGGGCCGCCGCGCAGCTTATGAGAACCAGGAAACAACAGACCATCGAGGAGGATGTCCGTGCCCGACGCATTGATCATCGACGCCTGCCGCACACCGCGCGGCATCGGCAAGCCCGGCAAGGGAGCCTTGTCGCATCTTCACCCGCAATATCTGGGCGCCACGGTTCTCAAGGCCCTTGCCGAGCGGAATGGGCTCAACACGGACGATGTCGACGATATCGTCTGGGGCACCTCGACCCAGGTGAACAAGCAGGGCGCCGATCTGGGGCGGATGTCGGCGCTGCTTGCCGGCTATTCCGTGAAGGCCAGCGGCATGACCCTCGACCGCTTTTGCGGATCAGGCATCACGACGGTCAACATCGCGGCCGCTTCGGTCATGACCGGCATGGAAGATCTGGTCATCGCCGGCGGCACGGAGATGATGTCGTATACGAGTTCCCTGCCCTCGGACGGCCCGCCGCTGCTCGACCGCGACAGCCCGCTGCTGCGGGCTTTGCATCCCCAGTCACATCAGGGCGTATGCGCCGATGCCATCGCCTCGCGGGAGGGGATCACCCGCGCGGACGTGGACGCGCTGGCGCTGGAAAGCCAGAAGCGGGCGGCACACGCCATGGCCGAAGGGCGCTTCGATAAGAGCATCATCCCGGTCTACAACGAAGACAGCACGCTTGCTCTGGGTCAGGATGAATTCCCCCGCCCGAATACGACACTCGAGGGTCTTTCGCAGCTCAAGCCGTCCTTCGAGGCGATGGCGGATTTCCCGCTCAATGACGAGGGGACGACCTACCGTAAACTGATCAATGCGCGCTATCCGGATCTGGACATCAAGCATATCCATCATGCCGGCAACTCCTCCGGCGTTGTGGACGGTTCGGCGGCCTTGTTGCTGGCCTCGCCCGACTACGCCCGCAAGGCCGGTCTGAAGCCCCGGGCGCGGGTCATCGCCATGGCGAATATGGGCGACTGCCCGACGCTGATGCTCAATGCGCCGGTGCCGGCGGCCAAGAAGGTCCTGGAAAAGGCGGGCCTGACCAAGGCCGATATCGATCTGTGGGAGATCAACGAGGCATTCGCCGTCGTGGCCGAAAAATTCATGCGCGATCTCGCGCTCGACCGGTCTCGCGTGAATGTGAACGGCGGGGCCATGGCCCTCGGCCATCCGATCGGCGCGACCGGATCGATCCTGATCGGCACGGCGCTGGACGAGTTGGAACGCCAGGGTCTGCGCCGCGCGCTGATCACCATGTGTGCCGCGGGCGGCATGGCCCCGGCCGTCATCATCGAACGGGTCTAACCGCACTTCGAATGGCGGGCGCGTCTCGTATCGGACGACGCGTCCGCCGGATCTGCTTGGCAGAAGAGGGACGGGTAGCGTTTCATGGTGCCATGACACATGCGCCCGGATCCCTCCCTCGCAGCCGCGTGCTCGCCTTTGGCGGCATCGGCATCCCCCTTGCCGCGATCGGCCTGCCCTTCGCCGTCTACCTGCCCCGCTTTTATGCCGGGGATATGGGCGTCGGACTGGAACTGACCGGCACTATTTTCATGCTTTTGCGATTTTGGGATATCGCGACCGATCCCTTGATGGGCTATCTCGTGGACCGCTGGCCCTCACGCTGGGGCCGGGTCAAACACTGGCTGGCGCTCAGTGTTCCAACCATCGGCATTTCCGCCTTCTTTCTCTACATGCCCGGCGACCCGCCGGTGAGCCCGCTCTATCTCATTGGCTGGCTGCTGGTATTCTATGTCGGGCTGACCATGCTCCAGACGCCGCATCAGGCCTGGGCGCCCGCTCTGGCACGGACCTATGACGAACGGTCGCGCCTGTTTCAGTGGCGCGAAATCATGCTGATCGCCGCCCTTCTGCTGACCCTCGCCCTGCCCGATGTTCTTGCCGGGACCATCGGCCTCGACCGGGGCGGTCAGATCATGGTCATGGGTCTGGTGCTGATCGTCAGCCTGCCGCTCACGGTGGGCGCCGCCCTCTGGTTCATTCCCGACGCCCGCCCCGAAGCCGGTGCTCCCCAGGCCGATTTCAGCCCCAAGGCGGTGCGCGAGGCGCTCCACAATGGCGCGCTCTGGCGGGTCCTGCTGATCGAAGTGTGCGTCGGGGTCGCCATCGCCGGCACCGCCGCGACCTATTTGTTTGCGGCGGAATGGGGCTTCGGCGTGGTCGAGGGCGCGGGCAGCGTGCTGATGCTGTTCTTCATCGCCGGGTTCTGCGCCATTCCGTTCTGGATGTGGCTGTCGCGGAAGACAGAGAAGCACCTGACCTTGCGCATCCTCACCCTTCTCGCCGGCATCACGTTTCTCGGTTATCTGCCGCTGTCGATGTTCGGCGGCTATGAATTGCTGATCCTCGGGTCGGTCCTGGCGGGCGTGACCTTCGGAACCCCGAACATCCTGGTGCGCTCGATGATGGCGGATCTGGTGGAACGCGAACTGGTGCGCTCCGGTGAGGACCGGTCGGGCCTCTACTATTCCTTGATGACCAGCGCCTATAAGACCGGCGCCAGCTTCGCGGTCGGCATCCCCTTTATTCTGCTGGGTCAGGTGGTCGGCTTCGATCCGGTCGGCGACAACAGTCCCGAAGTGGTCCAAGGCCTGATGCTGGTCTTTGTCGGCGTGCCGACCATCGCCTTTCTGACCGCCGCGGCCCTGACCTGGGGCTATCCCCTGAACCGGGCCGCGCAATCCCAATTCGGAGCCACCCTGCGGGAACGGGCCGGCGATACCGACGCCTGACGGCCGGCTTGGACCCGGCAATTCATCTGTCTGCTCAGGCGCGTCCTGTGCTATGCTTTCACACCATAAAGGCGTAGTGCCTAGGATCAGCAACCGCACGCACCCTCGGGAGACTGTGATGGCAGACCAGACCGCGAGCCGCGCCTACCGCGTTCAAAGCATGAGCGTCAACGACGTGTTCGATGCGGTGGCAAAGGGCTGGGAGGACTTCAAGGCCAAGCCGAGCCATTATTTCTTCGTTGCGACCATGCTGCCCATCATTGGCGTCTTCGCCTGGATCCTGGTGATCCAGCAACGGTCCTGGCCGCTTATTTTCCCGCTGCTCGCCGGGCTTTCGCTGATCGGGCCGTCGGCGGCCCTGGTCTTTTATGCGCTGAGCCGGCAGCGCGAGGCCGGGCAGACGCCGTCCTGGGTGCGCGCATTCTCCCAGATCCCGACCGACTCGATCATCTCAATACTCACCCTCACGGGCGTGCTGGTGGTGATTTTCGGGATCTGGATCCACGCCGCGCAGACGATTTACGACAGCACGCTGGGTCCGGACATCGAGCCGTCGCTGTTGGTGTTCCTCGGGCAGGTCTTCACCACGCCCGAGGGGCTGGAACTGCTGGTCAAAGGCAATTTGGCCGGATTTGCCCTGGCGCTCATCGTGCTCATGGTCTCGGCCGTGTCCTTTCCCATGGTGCTGGACCGGCGGGCCGGTCCGATGGCCGCAATGATCGCCTCCATCCGGGTCTTTTTTCGCAATCCGGTGACTATGCTGGTCTGGGGCGCGGTCATCGGCATCAGCCTCGCCGCGGGAACCGCGCTAGCGCTTGTCGGCCTCGCCGTTGTGCTGCCGGTGCTGGGCCATGCAAGCTGGCACATTTATCGGAAGACCATCGCCTGAGGACGGGAGGCGGCCCATGGCCAAATCAGCCAATGACAACCCCGCGGGTGCAAAGAACATTCTCGGCGGCCCGCTCGTGACCTGCGGCATGGATCCGGTCACCGGCTTCCTGCGCGATGGCTGCTGTACGCCCCATCCGGGCGATCTGGGCAATCATTCCGTGTGCGCCATCGTAACGGACGAGTTTCTGGCCTTCAGTCAGCGTCAGGGGAACGACCTGACGACGCCGCGCCCGGAATACGGGTTTCAGGGCCTCAAGGACGGCGACCGCTGGTGCGTGTGTGCCGGGCGCTGGCTGGAAGCCCATACGGCAGGCAAGGCCCCGCCCATCGTCGCCGAAGCCACGAGCACCATGGCGCTGGAAGTGGTTCCCGAAGACCTGCTGCTGATGCATGCTATCGGACGCAATTGAAACGCCCGGCGCGCCACTGAGCCAAGGACCGGGCGCCATTCCCAACCGGGAGGACATCGTCCGGCCATGACCACCGCCCAGCGCTTCGTTCTCGCCGCCCGTCCGCGCGGCGTGCCCACACCATCGGACTTCCGCCTGGAGACCATCGCCCTGCCCGATCCCGGGCCCGATGAGGTCCTGATCCGCAATCTGCTGATTTCGGTCGATCCGGGCATGCGTGCGCGCCTGAACGAGACCCGATCCTATGCCGATCCCATCGCACTCGGCGGGACCATCGAAGGCGCGACCGTCGGCGAAGTTCTGGCATCGAACAATGAGCGGTTGGGCGTAGGCGATCTGGTGGTCACGGGTCTCGGCTGGCAGGACCATGCGGTGTGCCATGGCCGCTTGGCCCGCAAGGTCCCGCCGATCGGCCTGCCGCCGTCGGCCGCCATCGGCGTGTTGGGCATTCCGGGCATGACCGCCTATTTCGGTCTTTACGATGTCGGCGGATTAACGACCGGCCAGACGGTTGTGATTACATCGGCGGCCGGCGCCGTCGGCTCCGCCGCGGGGCAAATTGCCCGGATCGAAGGCGCCCGAGCCATCGGCCTTGCGGGCGGACCTGATAAATGCCGATGGCTGACGGATGAGTTGGGGTTCGATGCCGCCATCGATTACAAGGCCGAACCGGACCTGCGCGGCGCGATCCGGCATCTCGCGCCGGACGGCATCGACATCTATTTCGACAATGTCGGCAATGCGATGGTCGATCTGATGGTCCCGATGATGAACACACGGGGCCGGATCGTCATCTCAGGGCAAGTCGCTGATTACAACCTGCCGCCGGAGGAGCGCCCCGGCATTCGGCATACGGCGGAATTCATTACCGAACGGCTGCGCATGGAAGGCCTCGTCGTCTTCGATTATGCCAAGCAATTTCCGCAGGCCATGCAACGGATGGCCACCTGGATCCATGAGGGCAAGCTGCGCTACCGCGAAGAGATCATCGACGGGTTCGATGCGCTTCCCGAGGCGTTCTGCGGCCTGTTCCGGGGCGAGAATTTTGGCCGCCGCCTGGTGCGGGCCGCTCCCGATCCGGCCTGATCCGCCATTCCTCCCCATAAGGACAGTCATCCATGGCATTCGACCGCTATTCCACTCTGACCTTTTCCCGCGATGGCCGCGTTCTGACCGTGACCATCGACAGCCCGGGCCCGATGAACGCCGTCAATCAGGCGCTCCATGACGATCTGGCGCGGGTGTTTCTGGACTGCCAGGACGATCCCGACAGCGACATCATCGTGCTCACCGGCGCAGGGTCGGTCTTCACCGCCGGGGGCGATGCCCATTGGATGGTGGACATGCTGACCGAGCCGGAACGCTTCCGGGGCATCGCGCCGCACGCCAAGCGCATCGTCACATCGCTCCTGGATCTGGAAAAGCCGATCATCTGCCGGCTGAACGGTGCTGCGGCGGGCCTTGGCGCCACCATCGCTTTGATGTGCGACATCGTGGTCGCGGACGAGACGGCCCTGATCGGCGATCCTCATGTCAAAATGGGGTTTGTCGCAGGCGACGGCGGAGCCGTAATCTGGCCGCAGCTGATTGGCTATGCGCGCGCCAAGGAACTCTTGATGACCGGCGACATGATCCCGGCCAAGGACGCCCTTGCCATGGGCCTGATCAATTATGCTGTGCCTGCGGAGGATCTCGATGCCAAGGTCGCGGAGATGGTCGCGAAGGTGCAAGGTAACCCCCGCTGGGCGGTGCGCTGGACCAAGACGGTTGCCAATATGCCGCTCAGAGAGCTTGCGCACCGGCTGATGGATGCGTCGGTCGCCTATGAAATGATGAGCAACGTGACCCGGGATCATCGCGAAGCGGTCGCCGCGTTCATCGATAAACGCAAGCCGGACTTCACCGGCGAGTAAACCAAGGACGCCGCACCGCCCATGTATTTCACCGACGAGCCAGAGCATATCACCCTGCTGCGGGCGAGTATGCGCCGCTTTATCGAGCAGGAGATGCCGCCCGAGTCCGTAAGGGCGTGGGACAAGGCCGCGCAGACACCGCCATCGCTGTTCCAAAAGCTTGCGCAAACCGGCGTATGCGGATTGACCATCGACGAAGCCTATGGCGGGGCCGGACGCGATATCGTCGCGGCCATCTCGGTGATCGACGAACTGGCTCAGGCGGGACCGACCGCCGCAGGCTATTTCATTCATTGCGCATTTTACGGCGGGCTCAACATTTCCGAGAACGGCAGCGAAGAACAGAAAAAGCTGTTCCTGCCGAAAATCGCGCGCGGCGAGCTTCTTTTCGCTTACGGCCTGTCGGAACCCGATGTCGGGGGCGACCTCGCCTCGGTCGGCACCAAGGCCCGTCTGTCGGCGGACGGTGAGACCGTCACGGTGAGCGGCACCAAGCGCTGGTGCACCGGCGCGCGCTTTGCGGATTATATCATCTGCCTGGTGCGTTCGGACGAAGAGGCGCCGCGCTACCGCAATCTGTCTTTCGTCCTGGTACCGACATCCCGGCCAGGCATCTCGATTACCGACATCGATCATGCCGGCCTGCGCTATGCAGCGACCACGGACGTTCACTTCGACGCTGTCGAGGTGCCCGTGGATTATGTGCTGGGCGGCCGCGAGGGGTGGAACCGGGGATGGCCCATGCTTGCGGGTCCGGCACTCGATGTGGAAAAGCTGGAGATCACCGCCGTCGCGCTCGGCGTGGCCACGGCCGCCGTGGAGGACAGTTGGGCCTATGCGCAGGAGCGCACGCAGTTCGGCAAACCGATCTGTGCCCATCAATCCGTGCGCCACGCGCTGGTCGAGGCGCGCACCAAGCTGCAGGCCTGCCGCCACATGCTCTATCACGCCGCCTGGCTGGCCCATGAGGGGCGACCCTGTAGTGTCGAAACCTCCATGGCCAAACTGTTCGTGGCCGACACGGCCGTTGACATCGTGCTGACCTGCCAGCGGATCATGGGAGCCTATGGCTGCGCCGAGGGTTTCGACATGGAGCGCCATGTGCGCGACATCACCTGCATGCCGATCGTGGGCGGATCGTCCAATATGCAAAAAAACAATATCGCCGCGCGGATGCGTTTGCCGGAATAGACCCATGACGGATGATCCTGCTACGGATCGCAATCTGAGCCATGTGACCACACGCGAACTTGTGGCCTATCGTGCCGTGGCGAAACGCCGCCGGGTGCGGAACCGCACCGATGCGGACGCGCTTATCGCGGCCATCGACGCGGAACTGGACCGACGCCGGGCGCTGTGGTTCGCGCACCGCACACCGCCTCACACCGGCTCGGTCTCCTGAAGAACGCTGTGGACGAATTGCACGCAGATCGACCCCTCGCCGACCGCGGACGCCACCCGTTTCGTTGAGCCCGACCGGATATCGCCTGCCGCGAAGATGCGCGGGCAACAGGTTTCCAGCAGGAAAGGCTGGCGGTTCAGCGGCCATCCGGCAGCGGACAAATCGTCCTGGCTCAAAGCCGGACCGGTTTTCACAAACCCTTTTTCATCCAGCGCAATCACATCCCGCGCAAGATCGCTGGCCGGGGCGGCGCCGATAAACACGAACAGATGGGAAACCGGCAACGCCTGCCGCTCGTTCGTTCGGTTGTTCTTGATGGTGACGCCCTCAAGAACGGCGTCCGTACCGGTCGCGTGGATGACCTCCGTATGCGGCAGAAGGGTGATGTTCGGTGTCCGCTCAATCCGCCGGATCAGATATTGCGACATGGACGCCGCGAGCCCTTCGCCGCGCACCATGATGGTCACGCTGCGCGCCATTTTCGCCAGGAACACGGCCGCCTGACCGGCTGAATTGCCGCCGCCGATGATCGCCACATCCTTGTTGCGGCAGAGCATGCCTTGAATGTGATTGGCCCCGTAATGTACGCAGGTGGACTCGAACGCCGCCAGATCGGCGATCTGGGGCTGACGGTAGACCGCACCCGAGGCGAGGATGACCGACCGGACACGGACGGATGTGCCGTCTTCCAGCGCGATGACATGCTCACGGTCGCCGCAGGTCAGGCCGATGGCGTCGCGGGCCAGGGCCACTTCGGCGCCGAATTTTTGCGCCTGAAGAAATCCGCGCCCGGTGAGGGCCTGCCCCGAGATACCGGTCGGGAAACCCAGATAGTTTTCGATGCGCGAGGATGAGCCTGCCTGTCCGCCCACGGCGCATTTTTCAAAAACAACCACGCTCAAGCCTTCGGACGCGGCATAGACCGCCGCGGCGAGCCCCGCCGGCCCGGCGCCCACAATGCCGACATCGAACAGCGCATCGTCCGGCAGATCCGCGCTCAGGCCGAGATGATCCGCGATCTCCTTGGCACTGGGCGTCTCCAGCCGCGCCGGTCCGCACAGGACGGTCGGCAGCGGCGCCCCCTCCAGCCCATAGGCGGCCCGGTCCGATGCATCCGCCGGGTCCAGCGGATCGATCACTCGATAGGGCAGGCCGTTGCGGGACATGAACTCGCGCAACGACGCGGTCTCTTTGGTGGCTACATCGCCAAACAGCAGCAGGTCGCCCAAATGACTCGAAATCATCCGCATCCGGCGCAGGATGAAACTTTGAAGAATGATCTCGCCCAGTTCGGCCTCGACGGCGATGCAGTCCCGAATATCGTCCGCGTCGATCACCAGCGCCCGCAGGGCCTCGCCCGCCGCACCCGCCACCAGCGCGCCACGCCCGGACATGGTGGCAAGCTCACCGGCAAAGTTGCCGGGCCCATGGGTGATAAAGACCACCTCGCCGTCGCGGTCATGCCGGATGATGTCGAGCGTGCCCTCAAGGACCAGATAAAAGGCGCCGCGCTTGTCGCCGATATTCCACAGGCGGGTGCCGGAAGCGAAAGACCGCTCCTCCCCGTAGGTCCGGAGAATGTCGACATGGTGATCGGTGAGCGTCGGATAAAGTTCCTGGTCGCGGCCTTCGGTGCCGGACGCCCAAGGCGGCACCGGTTGCGCGGAGTGCATGGGTGTGGGGTCGGAGGCATCGCTCATAACCGCAGGTCCTTCTGCTTCGGCAAGCGACAACAGCCGCTCTGTCGCCTCAGGTCATAGGGCGAATTACCGCCCAGGAACGGCCGCGGCGCCATGGTAACCGCGCCCGACACCGCGCGGCCCTAAGTCCCCCGCCGGAGCCACTCCCGCTAGAGCCGCTCCCGTTGGAGCCTGTTTAACCCTGGGGCCGCAATTGCCGGAGGACTCCACATAAAAATCGCGCCGGCGGGTACCGGCGCGATCTATTCTTTACATCGTGGCGAGCCGTTCCGTCAGATCTCGGCCGTTGCCGCCCTCAGCCGATCGAACTCCCGGTCCGTGCACTCGGATTCGGCTGCAAGTTTCTCGATCATTTCACTCACCGAATCATCGTCGCTGTAGTGCGACAACGCAGCGATCTGTTCGCGCAGATCGTCACGGCGCTCAGCCAACTGCTTCAGTTGAATGCGATCCATATCCGCCTCCTCTATCGTCCGCGGCTCGGGTCACTCCGCGCATCAGTCGACCGTGCAAATTGGGCCAAAATCGCGCCGCGGCAAGGGAGAGGCGGTAAACTTCTTTTCACGTTGGGCGTGAAACGACGGCTGACGCTACGAAACTCACGGGTTTCGCGGCGCCATTCGTTGAAGCGCGGCAAAAACTAACCGCCGGTCAGCTGGACGACCCGCGTCGCATAAGAGACCGGATCATGGAAAAGGCGGGCCCCTCAGAGCCCGCCTTGTCTTTTCAGATCCGAATGGGCGGCTGCCGCCGCTTACTTGGCGACAATCGCGTTGAGCATCCACGCCGCCTCTTCATGAACGCCAATCCGCCCGGTGAGCAAGTCCGCCGTGTATACATCGTTGGCTCCTTCGGCGAGTTGGACTGTCTCACGCAGCTGATCGGCCACCGTCAGATTGTCTTTGGCCAGCTGCTCGACCATCCCGCCTGTGTCGGGAAATGTATCGACATCGTCCACGGCACTCATGGTCACATACTGTTTCAAACCCATCGTGGCCGGCGCGCCGAGTGCTCGGATCCGCTCCGCCACGGCATCGATGGCGTCGGCAAGATCTTCGTATTGTGCCTCAGTCAGTTTGTGCACGCTGTAAAATAGCGGCCCGGTCACATTCCAATGGAACCCTTGGGTCTTGTGGTACAGGACGTAACTGCTGGCCAAAGCCGCACGCAGCCCCTCCGCGATCAGTTTGCGGCTATCCGCCGGCACATCGGTATCGGCGGGCAACATTTCGTTCCGGACTTTAAGAATATTCGACATGAATTGGCCTCTCGGTTTGGTGCTCAGACGCTATGCGGAGCACACGGACATGATGTCTACGCGGCGGTCAACCAACAGGTTCAGGGACCGGCGTTGTCGTGAGCACGGGCTCGACATCGAACTCCTGCGCTCCCATCATCCGTGCGACATCATTCAGCACGGCGATGATTCTCCCGCGGTCCGCATCGGACCGCTTGGAAAACTGCGCTATGAAATCTTCCTGCAACAGCGGAGGCGCATTTTCCAGGCGCGCCAGCCCTGTTTCGGTGAGATGGGTGTGCACGATCCGCCTGTCCACAGCGCTCCGTTGCCGGATGACATAGCCCTGACGCTCCAACCGATCCAGCAACGTTGTCACGGTGGCCTGCGACAGGCTGACGTTCTGCGCAACGGTGCGTGTTGTGACGGAACTCCCCAGCTCTCTCAGTGTTTTCAGCACCACGAATTGCGGAACGGTGACGCCGGACTCCCGGGCGAGCCGTTTCGATTGGACATCGACAGCATGGATAATTTGCCGGACCGCTTTCAACACGGCCTCGATCTCATCGCCGTTTTTTCGATGCCCGCTCTCCAATTCGCCGTTTTCCGCCATCAAATTCTCCACAGAACAAAAATTTTCAACATGATTGTTTCGTTGACTAAGTAATTAGGGTGGAAGGCGGGTCGTGTCAAGGGAGCCTCGGCTTGGACATGACGGAATAGAGGAGACGCGCGGTTGCGACCGGCCCCTCGAATGTCATAGTGAGTCGATGGCATTGCACCGGAGTCCGTCCCCCCTCATGACAGAAGAGATCGTATGACCGTGCCGATCGATGCGCTGATATGCGCTTATGACATTGCACCGTCAGGCACCGCGGAACCGCTCGCCTGGTCCGCCATCAAGCGCGCGGACACGCCGAGAGCGGGCGGCTATCGATGGATTCATCTGCATCATGAACCCGGCGCGGCGCAGTCCTGGTTGCGCACTGAAAGCGGTCTCACTCCGCTGGTGCAGGACGCTTTGCTCGCGAACGAAACGCAGCCGCGCTGCACCCCGTATGGCGACGGCGCGATCCTCAATCTGCGCGGCGTCAATCTCAATCCGGGCGCTGAGCCTGAGGACATGGTGTCGATCCGCATCTGGGTCGAGCGCGAGCGGATCATCAGTGTGCGCCTGCGCAAACTGATGGCCGTCCAGGATATGCGCGAGCTTTTCGATTCCGGCCGCGCACCCGGAACCCCAGGTGCATTCATCGCCCATCTGGCGTTTCGCCTGATCGACCGAATGGAACCCGAGATCATTGATCTCGCCGACAAAATCGATGCATTGGAAGATCTGGTCCTCGACGCGAGCGTGCCCGCCCCCTCAGGCACCTTGGCAGACCTGCGCCGAACGGCGGTCATTCTGCGCCGCTTTATCGCGCCCCAGCGTGATGCGCTCAATCGGCTCAGCACCGGGACCTTCACCTTCATTGAGGACACCGACCGCCTAAATCTGCGCGAAGCCGCCGACCGGGTGACGCGCATTGTCGAAGAGCTTGATGCCGTGCGTGAACGCGCCGCCGTGATTCATGATCAACTGTCCAGCCGGCGCGCGGAAGACATGAACCGGCATATGTTGCTCTTGTCGATCGCGGCCGCGATCTTCCTGCCCCTGACCTTTCTGACCGGCCTGCTCGGGATGAATGTCGGCGGTCTGCCCTGGTCGAACGAACCGTCCGGCTTTCTCCTGGTTGTCGTGATCTGCATCGCTCTGGGCACCAGCGCGGGCGCCTTGTTCCGGCGTATGAGATGGATCTGACGGCCTCACCCCCTTTTATGGACGTGGCATGACTGAACAAAAGCGAAGCGTGACCTTGAATGTGCGCAATGCAACGCTCAAGGACATTCCGGGAATCCTCCAACTCGATAAGCGAACCTATAAGGATATGGAGGCTTATTCGCCGGGCATGCTGCGCGGTCAGATTACGAACTATCCGGACGGTCAGTTCGTCGTCGAATATGACGGCGACATCGTTGGCTATGCAGCAAGCTTTCGTATTGGCGAAGCTCAGGCCCTGAGTGCCCACAACTGGTCGGAAATCACCGGCAACGGGTATGGCGCACGGCATGAGCCGGATGGCGACTGGCTTTATGGCCTTGAAATCTGCGTCGATCCTTCGCGCCGGCGGTTGCGGATCGGCCAACGGCTCTATGACGCCCGCCGCCAGCTTTGTGAGGCCGAGAACATCAAAGGCATCGTTTTTGGCGGCCGGCTCCCCGGGTGGAGCCGGCGGCGCAAGCTTTACCCCGATCCGCTTGACTATGTGGAGGCGGTCCGGGACCGGCGCATCACCGACGCGACGGTCAATTTCTTCCTGCGCGCCGGCTTCGAGCCGATCGGGACACTGAAAAACTATCTGCCTGAGGACAAAGCGTCGGGCGGCTGGGCAGTGCACATGGTATGGCGGAACCCATATGCCCGCGAGCGCGAAACCGAGAGCGGACTGGCCCATGGCCAGAAGGATGTCGTCCGGGTCGCCACCGTTCAGTTCCAGCAACGCATGGTGCGCAGCTTCGACGAATTCATCGGTAATATCGAGTATTTCGTCGATGTCTGCGCCGACTATCGCTGCGACTTCGTTGTCTTCCCCGAACTCTTCACCATGCAATTGCTCAGCCTCGAAGAACGCAAGCTCACGCCGCAGGAATCCATTGAAGCTCTGACGGATTATACGCCGCGCTATATCGAAAAGATGAGTGCGATTGCGATCAGCTACAATATCAACATCATCGGCGGCTCCCATCCGACACGTACCGACGATGGCGATATTCAGAATGTCGCGTATTGTTTCCTGCGGGACGGATCGGTTCATGCGCAGGAGAAAATTCATCCCACTCCGAATGAAAGTCATTGGTGGAGCATCAAGGGCGGCGATGAGATCGCGACAATTCCGACCGACTGCGGATTGATCGGTGTTTTGATTTGCTATGACTCGGAGTTTCCCGAACTGGCGCGCCGCCTGACGGATGAAGGGGCCCGAATCCTGTTCGTCCCATTTTGTACGGACAATCGACAAGGCTATCTCCGAGTCCGGTATTGCTGTCAGGCGCGTGCCATCGAAAACCAGATTTATGTCGTTATGTCAGGCAATGTGGGCAACCTTCCCAATGTCGAAAATATGGATGTGCAATATGCGCAATCGGTCATTTTGACCCCCTGTGATTTCCCCTTCGCCCGCGACGGTATCGCAGCCGAAGCCAGCGAAAATGTCGAGACCGTCACGATCGCCGATCTCAACTTGACGGATCTCGATTGGGCGCGGGCGCAAGGCACGGTCCGAAACCTGCGCGACCGGCGGTTTGATCTGTACAAGACGGTTTGGACCGACCGCTCCTAAGACGGAGCACCCGGAATTCTCCCGCCCTTTCCTGATTGAGAACATACCGCGAACTGATGGTTTAGTGTCAACCGAAATTATCCGCTGGGAAGCAAAAAAGCGGCTTGACAGGAAGGAACAAAAAAAGAACTCTTCGGGTATCGACGACCGCTTACCGTCGGCAGCGTCCGGAGGATGGTCACGTGCCCGTGTTCCATAGGCCATGCCATGACCGATTATGCCGAATTGCAGGTGACGACGAATTTCAGCTTTCTGCGTGGCGCTTCTCATCCGCAGGAACTGGTTGAGCGGGCATATGAGCTTGGTCTCCGGGCGCTCGGGATTACCGACCGCAATACGCTGGCCGGGGTCGTCCGGGCGCATGTGGCTGCAAAGACCGCCGGTCTGAGGCTGATTATAGGCGCACGGCTTGACTTAGTGGATGGGCACAGCCTGCTGTGCTACCCAACGGATCGCAACGCCTACGGACGGCTGAGCCGGCTTTTGTCGACCGGCCAACGGCGCGCGCCGAAGGGGCAGTGTTTTTTGTCCCTGGATGATGTAGGAGCGGCGGCGGACGGACAGATTTTTATCGTTGTACCGCCGGACGGGCTTCCAGGTACCGCCTTCCGCGCATGGCTCGCACGTGTTCGGGAAGCGCTCAGCGCCCCGCTCTATCTCGCAGCGCAAATGCTCTATACCGGCGCCGACCGCCAGCGCCTGCGTGCGCTCGACACCTTGGCACGCACCCATCAAATGCCGCTTGTCGCGACCAATGACGTTCTTTATCACAGTTCCGACCGGCGCCCCCTTCAGGATGTGATCAGCTGCATACGGAACGGTTGTACCGTTCAGGATGCGGGCCGGCAACTCAACGCCAATGCCGAACGCCATTTGAAGGCGCCTCAGGAGATGGCCCGTATATTTCGGGGGTTCGGCGATGCCGTCGAACGCTCAATGGATATCGTAGAAGCCTGTCACTTTTCTTTGGACGATTTGCGCTATGACTATCCGGATGAACCAATCCCGCGCGGTCAGTCACCCCATCAGTATCTATGTCATCTGACATGGGCCGGCGCCGAAACGCAGTATCCGGACGGCATTCCCTCGCCTATTCGGGCAACGCTGAACCGCGAGCTTGCACTGATCAAGGACCTGAACTACGCGCCCTATTTTTTGACTGTTTACGACATCGTGGCTTTCGCCCGGGCCAAGGGAATCCTGTGCCAGGGGCGTGGATCGGCTGCCAATTCCGCGGTTTGCTATTGCCTTGGAATAACCGCTGTCGACCCCAATGAGGTCAGTCTGTTGTTTGAACGCTTTATCAGTTCTGAGCGCAATGAGCCGCCGGACATTGATGTCGATTTCGAACACGATCGCCGTGAAGAGGTTATCCAGTATATTTACGGCCGTTACGGCCGGGAGCGTGCCGGCTTGGCGGCAACAGTGATCTGTTACCGGGCACGCAGTGCCATTCGCGAGGTCGGCAAAGCGTTAGGGCTCACGCCGGATGTCACCGCGGCCCTCGCGGGCACGGTTTGGGGCTGGTCTCAAGCCGGCATACCGGACAACCGCATCCGGGAAGCCGGTCTTGATGCATCCGATGCCCGTTTGCATCTGGCCGTCGATCTGGCCACGCAGCTTGCCGGGTTCCCGCGTCATCTGTCCCAGCATGTCGGCGGATTTGTTCTGACCCGCTCGCCGTTGTGTGAGGTGGTCCCGATCGGCAATGCCGCCATGGATGAGCGGACCTTCGTCGAGTGGGACAAGGATGATTTAGACGCTTTGAAGATCTTGAAGATTGATGTCCTCGGGCTCGGGATGCTGACTTGTATCCGCAAATGTTTCGATCTCATTGCGGATCATTATGGCCGTCCCTATAGCCTAACCACCATCCCCCAAGACGACAAAGCCGTTTACGACATGCTCGGACGCGCGGATTCGCTTGGCGTTTTCCAAGTAGAGAGCCGTGCACAGATGAATATGCTGCCACGGCTTAAACCGCAAAACTTTTATGACCTAGTCATCGAGGTCGCGATTGTCCGCCCGGGCCCGATACAGGGCGACATGGTTCATCCCTATTTGCGCCGGCGCAATGGGCAAGAGCCCGTCAGCTATCCCTCGCCTAGCGCTGAATGCGGCCCGAAGACAGAACTTGAAGCCATTCTTCACAAAACCATGGGCGTTCCCTTGTTCCAGGAACAGGCCATGCGAATTGCGATCGAGGCTGCCAAGTTCACGCCGGAAGAGGCCAATCAGCTGCGCCATGCCATGGCGACCTTCCGGCGCAGGGGGACAATCGATCGGCTGCGCGACAAGTTCATTACCGGCATGACCGAGCGGGGATATGAAAAGGATTTTGCCGAACGGTGTTTCAAACAGATCAAAGGCTTTGGGGAATACGGCTTTCCTGAAAGTCATTCGGCGAGCTTCGCAAAACTCGTCTACATATCATCCTGGCTCAAATGTCATTATCCGGATGCTTTTGCCTGCGCCTTACTGAACGCCCAGCCCATGGGCTTTTACGCGCCGTCCCAAATCGTTCGGGATGCGCAGAATCATGGTGTGGACATCCGGGATCCGGACATCAATCTCAGCGATTGGGATAGCGGTCTTGAGCCCTGCCAAGGCCGGTATCACGCCGTTCGTCTCGGGCTGCGGCATGTCGACGGGTTGAGCGAGGCCGACGCGGCCCGCATTCTGTCATGCCGGTATCAAACCTACCCCGATCTGGAAGATGCTCATGGCCGGTCGGGGCTGCCTGTATCCACATTTGAGACTTTGGCGGCGGCCGATGCCTGCCGGTCCATGGGGCTCGACCGGCGCGATGCCCTGTGGGCGGTCCGTACCTTGACAGACAGCGCCCCGCTCCCCCTTTTCGTTTATGCGGATTTAAAAGAGGCCGACATCGACGACGATATTCATCTGCCGGCCATGCCCCTTCAAGAACATGTGGTGGCCGATTATCAGACGCTGCATCTGTCCTTGAAAGCTCATCCAATGCGCTTCTTCCGCAGTGACTTGGACCGCAAAGGCGTTCTTTCGACCACGGCGCTGCATGAGCAACCCCATAATGCCCGCATATCCGTTGCCGGGGTTGTGCTCGTCCGCCAACGGCCCGGCAGTGCGAAAGGCGTTGTTTTTCTGACCATCGAAGATGAACACGGCATTGCAAATTGTGTCATCTGGCCCGACACGATGGAACGGTATCGCGCCGCTCTTATGGGCGGACGAATGGTTTTTATCCGGGGGCGGATACAAAAGCACGATACCATCGTCCATGTGATGGTCGAGCATATGGAGGACTGGTCGTTCTGCCTCGACGGCCTGGCCGATGGCGATACGAAAGTTGCCATTCCGCTTTGCCGCGCCGATGAGGTTACCCGTCCGGGGGACGATCCCTATACGCCGCATACGCCGCCCCGGCATCCCCGGAACATGCGGATTATCCCCAAATCCCGCGACTTTCACTGACGATGGCGCGCCACATGCAACTCTCCCGAAACCAGGCAGCACAGGCGTTCAAAAGAGCCTATACTGCTCCAGGATTGCGTGCGAAAGCATGCCAACAGCGGGGGCTATACGACCATGACGGGTGACCTGATTCTTTCGACCCTTCTTTCGCCGGTCGTCTTGTTCTTCGTTTTGGGTTTCGGCGCCGCCCTGGCACGCTCCGACATGTCGATCCCCGAAGCCTTCGCCAAGGGCCTCGTCATCTATTTGATGATGGCCATTGGCTTGAAAGGCGGGGTCGAGATGTCCAAAAGCGATCTCACGCTCGGCGTCGCCCTGGTCATGGCTGTGGCCATGATCCTATCCTTCGTCATTCCGCTGATCGCATTCGCGCTCTTGCGGATCACAACGGGCCTGAGCCGGGTCGATGCCGCCGCGACCGCTGCGCATTACGGATCGATTTCGATCGTAACGTTCGTCGCCGGATCCCAGGCGCTTGCTCAAGCTGGTATTGCAACATCCGGCTATCTGGTCGCGGTCGCCGCATTGATGGAAACGCCGGCCATCATTAGCGCGCTGATCCTTGTCGGCCGGGAGCGGGCCGCGACCGGGCCATCGGCCGGCGCGCAGTCGGGGGAGATGTTCCGGGAAGTCGTGCTCAATGCGTCGGTTGTCGTTCTCATCGGGTCCTTGGTGATTGGCTGGATTGCCGGGGTCGACGGCATGGCACAAGTCGAGCCCTTCTTCGTAACACCCTTCCAGGGCGTGCTATGCCTGTTCTTGCTCGATATGGGGCTCGCGGCCGGGCGCGGCATCCGCAATGGCTGGCGCGATCTGGGTGCCGGCACGATCGCGTTCGGCCTCTACATGCCGCTGCTGTCGGCCGCCATCGCGGCGGTCACGGCCGTGGCCTTGCGCCTGACAGCGGGCGACGCGGCGTTGCTTATGACCCTGGCCGCGTCGGCATCCTATATCGCCGTCCCCGCCGCCATGCGGCTCGCGCTTCCCAAAGCGCAGCCATCAATCTATTTGACCATGTCGCTTGGGGTTACGTTCCCGTTCAACATCACGATCGGTCTGCCGATCTACATCTATGTTGCGGGGCTGATCGGCACTTAGACCAGAACGACGCGGGAGGACGGTTATGCATACGATGAAGCGGCTGGAACTGATCATTGAGCGCATGGCCCAGGCGCGGGCATGCGCCCTACTGGAGCGTGCCGGGGTGACCGGCTACACAGTTCTCAACGCGCTCGCGGGATACGGACGAAGCGCCCGTTGGCAGGGCGACAGCGACCTTTCGACCAGCCGCGATATGGTCGTTGTGATCTCCATCGGCAGTCCGGAGACCATGGATACGTTACTCCCGGAACTTCACCGCCTTTTGGATGATCATATCGGCGTGCTCAGCGTGACCACTGTGGATGTGCTCCGCCCAGACCGATTCTGAACGAGGGTTGGGAGCCCGATCAACGGCCGCGGAATGACGGCGAGCGGAAGGGAACTGACATGCAGGGCGCCTTGAGTGGCCATAGCCGCTTGTGGATTGGCCGGTTCGCGATGGTCGTTCTGTCCATCGTTCTCACGGGCTGCACGGCGGACGAACCGGCGCCATCAACGCCCCAGGCCCAGACTGAATCGACCCTCCACCGGGGCAATTTGGGCGAGCCGGGGACGCTCGATCCCCACCGCAGCGGTTTGGTGCTCGAATGGACGATCCTATTCGATCTGTTCGAAGGTCTGGTGACCGCCGATGCCCGCGGCCAGATGATTCCCGGCGCCGCCGCATCCTGGACGGCCAGCGCAGACAGGCGGGTGTGGACCTTTACCTTGCGGGATCATCTGTGGTCTGACGGCACACCGGTCACGGCACAGGATGTGGTCTATGGTATGCGCCGGGCGCTCGATCCGGCCACGGCTGCACGCTATGTCGATGCGCTTTATATGATCGAGCATGCCTTCGAAGTGAACAACGGCACGCTACCGCCCGACCGCCTCGGCGTCTCTGCCCCCGATTCACGGACCGTGATCGTCCGGCTTGCGCATCCGGTACCGGACCTGCCCAATGCCTTGATGGGCTTCCCCGGCCTTTATGCCGGACCGATTCCATCGCATGTGGTGGAGGCCCATGGCGACGATTGGATCAAGCCGGCGCATTTGGTGACCAATGGCGCTTATGTTCTCGATGCCTGGGAGCCGAACGATTTCGTCCGCTTGACCCGCAGTCCGACCTATCACGATGCGGACAATGTGGCCATCGAGACCGTTGTGTTTTACCCGACGGAGGATCTGAGCACCGCGTTCCGGCGCTTTCGCAGCGGCGCGCTGGACCTCTCGCTGGGACTGGAGACTGCTCAGTACACCGCTTGGAAGGACCGCCTGGGCACACGTATCCGCAATCACGAGATGCTCGCGACGACATTTCTGGCGTTCAATATGCGGACCCCGCCCTTTGATCATGCCGACATCCGCCGCGCCGTCGCCCTGGCCATCGATCGGGACCGGATCACCACCCAATTGCGCGGTCTTGGCGAAACCGTCGCCCGGTCCTTTACGCCGGCGGCGACGGACTATGGAACCGCCATGCCTGAACCGGCGCTGCCCGACCAATCGCGGGAAGAAGCGCTGGCAGAGGCCCGGCGTCTTCTCGCGGCACATGGTTTCGATGCCGATGCACCGCTTACGGTCGATCTGCGCTTTCAAAGCGGAGAAGCCAGAAAGGTCGCCATCGCCATCCAGGCCATGCTGGCTGAGGCCGGCATCGCCGCGGAGATCTTCGGGACACAAGCTAAGACCCATTATGCCGCACTCGACTCCGGCGACTTCGAGGTCGCCATGGCCACTTGGGTCTCAACGGTGAACGATCCGGCCTACCTGCTTCGCTATCTCGGCACTCAGGTCGGACGGTCGAATATGACGGGGTATGACAATCCGGCCTTTATGGAGCGCCTCCGGGCGGCCGATCAACTTGCCGATGCCGATGACCGGTTCGCGGCCATTGCGCAGGCGGAGTCCGTATTGCTCGCCGATCTGCCGGTGTTTCCTCTGTTGCATCCGAACCGGCTGACGCTGATCGGCGATCATGTCACGGGATTTCACGGCAATCCGCAGGGCTTCACTCTGACGCGTTGGCTGTCGATCGACGAGACCGCCGCGGACCGGATCAGCGAATGATGGGCTGAACATCATCGGCCCGGGCCGCCAGGGCCCGGACCGGTCCGAGATGGCGCGGCGCAATTATTCCGACCCGCCGTCAAGCTTATCCCGGGTCTTGGTTTCGAAATCGCTGGCGTCATGGCGCTCGGGCAACTGGGTGCTCGGATCGCCAAAAACGCGATTGACCATACGGCCCCGCTTGACAGGCTCGCGCTCGGCAAGGACATCCGCCCAACGAATGACGTTGGTATAAGTGTGCGCTTCGATGAACTCGGCGGAGTCATAAAGCACGCCTTTGGCCAGAGCGCCATACCAGGGCCAGATCGCCATATCCGCAATTGTATATTCGTCACCGCACATGTAGCGATGATCCGCCAAGTGACGGTCGAGCACATCGAGTTGCCGCTTGATCTCCATGGTGAAGCGGTCGATGGCGTATTCGATTTTCACCGGCGCATAGGCATAAAAATGGCCGAACCCTCCGCCCAGGAAGGGCGCACTGCCCATTTGCCAGAACAGCCAGGAAAGACACTCGGCATTGGTCGCCGGATCCTTCGGCAGAAAGGCATCGAACTTCTGGGCCAGATACATCAGGATCGCGCCGGATTCGAACACCCGGATCGGACGGTCCGGGTCGCTGCGGTCGAGCAGCGCCGGGATCTTGGAATTCGGATTGATGGCCACAAAGCCGCTGGAGAACTGATCGCCGTCGGCGATGTTGATCAAGTAAGCATCATATTCCGCACCCGTATGACCGAGGGCGAGCAATTCCTCCAGCATCACGGTCACCTTCACGCCATTCGGCGTTCCGAGGGAGTGAAGCTGCATTGGATGCTTGCCGACAGGCAGGTCCTTGTCATGGGTGGGCCCGGCAATCGGCCGGTTGATCTTGGCAAAGCGGCCGCCGCTCTCCTTGTTCCAGGTCCAAACTTTCGGCGGCTCGTATGTCGATTGGTCGCTCATATCGGCGGTTCTCCGTTTGGGTGGCGTCATGGATATAGCCGGGAGACTAACACAGTCGCCTTTATTGCAACCTCCGGGAATCGGATGGCCGTGCTTGTGACGGACGCCTGCCTCTCCTAGGCTGGTGCCTCATCCGGATGTCCTGTGGGGCCGCGGCCATGAAGCGCTTGATTGCAATCCTTTTCATTCTGGGTTTTGCCCCCCTTTCGGTGCTGGCGGATACCGATACAGCGCCATGGGACGTCAACAATCCCAGCGAGGAGACACGACCCATCGCGCTGGATGTGACCGAAGGCACGTGGATGAGCCTCGATGTCAGCCCCGACGGCAAGACCATCGCCTTCGATCTGCTGGGCGACATTTACACCCTCCCTATCACCGGCGGCGACGCGACGCCCATCGCCAGCGGCATGGCGTGGGAGATTCAGCCCCGGTTCTCCCCGGATGGAACACGGATCGCATTCACAAGTGACCGGGACGGTGCAAACAATCTGTGGGTCATGGCCCCCGACGGTTCGGACAAAACGCAGGTGAGCCGCGAGACCTTCCGCCTGGTGAATAATCCGACCTGGAGCGCCGATGGCCGGTTCCTGGCCGCGCGCAAACACTTCACCACCGAGCGGTCCTTGGGGACGGGAGAAATCTGGCTCTATCATGTGAGCGGCGGCACCGGCACACAGCTGATCGCACGGCCCAGCGAAGCGTTTCAGAAGGAACTGGGCGAGCCGATGTTTTCGCCGGACGGCCG
>CAZHDI010000026.1:0-32900 GCA_964531285.1 uncultured Alphaproteobacteria bacterium
CGCAGCGTGGTCTGGGCCAGCTGGCTGGTCGCGGCCATGTAATCCTCGACCTTGTTGATCGCCTTGTTGGCGTCGATGACCCGGTAATAGATCACCGCGTTCACTTTGACCGACAGTTTTTCGCTGCTGATCACGTCCTGTCTCGGCACATCATGCACGAAGGTCCGTGTATCGACACGGACCATCTGCTGGATGAACGGGATCAGGATGATCAGGCCCGGACCCGACACGCTGGTGAAGCGGCCGAGCGTGAAGACCACCGCCCGCTCATATTCCCTCAGGACCTTGAAGATCTGTGAGAGGATCGCGAACACCGCAATCAGCAGCGGAATGTAAAACGCCAAACTTTCCATGATCGGTTTCCTCAGCCGTCAATCCGCCCTCAGGCAGGTTCAACCCATAATGTCAGGCCTTCCACGCGCAAGGCCCGCACCTTCTGACCGACCGTGAGCGGACCTTTTTCCGACACGGCCTTCCAACTCTCCCCATCGATCAGCACATGGCCCTCATCGCCCGACCATTCCGTCACGGTGCCAATCTGGCCGATGATCGTCTCGACCCCGCTGGCGGGTTTACGCCGTTGGGCCGCGAGCGCGTAGCTGACCGCGCCGAAGATCGCCAGCGCCATGATCCCGGTCGAGATGATGACGGTCCACAGCGACACTTGGAACTGCGGCACATCGGTGTCGAACAGGAACAGCGCCCCGAAACCGAACGCAACCACACCGACCACGGCCAGAAGCCCGCCGGAGGCCACGATCAATTCCAGTAACATGAACACGATGCCCGCGATCATCAGTGCCAATGCCCCTGTGCTGACCGGCAAGACGTTGAGCGCAATCAATCCGAGAATAAGGCATACCACGCCGACCACGCCGGGGAACACCGCGCCGGGGTTATAGAGTTCGACGATGAGCCCCAGAACGCCGATCTGCATCAGGATCAGCGCGATATTGGGATCGGTGATGACCGCCAGAAGCTGCTGGATCCATGTCATCTCCAGTTCAACCGGAGTGAGATCCTTGGTGCGCAGGGTCACCGTGCCGCGGCCCTCGATCTCCACCTCGCGCCCGTCAATCTTGTCCAGAAGGTCCGGAATGTCGGCTGCCACCAGGTCGATGACATTGATCTCGACCGCCTCGGTGGAATCCAGGCTCACGGCCTCGCGCACCGCCTGCTCGGCCCATTCGGCGTTCCGCCCGCGCTTGATCGCAAGGCCCCGAATATAAGCCGCCGCATCGTTGATCGCCTTGCGCTGGGCCGCGGTCAGCCCGTCATCCGGCGTACCGGCGTCCTCTTCGGCGGCGGCGTCATCCGCTGGTTCACCTTCTTGCGCGGTCTCATCGGCGGCAGTTTCGCCGGTCCCGGCCGGAGCGTCCTGGGACGCCGGCACGGCCTCCGCCTCGCCCTCCCCGGACCCGTCCTGCATCGCGTCGCGGATCGCGTCGATGGGGTTCCCCCCCTCGCCTTGATCGCCGCCGGGCGCTCCGCCGCCGCCCGCGAGCTGTATCGGGGTCGCCGCGCCCAGCGTGGTGCTGGGCGCCATGGCCGCCACGTGGCTCGCGTAGAGAATATAAGTGCCCGCACTGGCCGCGCGGGCGCCGCCGGGCGACACGAAGGTCGCGACCGGCACCGGGGAGGCCAGGATGGTCTGGATCATCTCGCGCATCGAGGTGTCGAGACCGCCCGGCGTGTCCATCTCCAGGATCACCAGATCATGCTCGCCCGCCGCGCCTTCGATGCCGCTGTTCACATACAGCGCCAGAGCCGGGCCGACCACGCCTTCGAAATTCAGCACCAGGGCGGTGCCGCCGGCGGACGCCTCGGTCTCGTCCTGCGCCTTCCCGGGTTGCGGCGCCACCAGACCCGACAGACCCGCCGCGCCCAGCACCAGGAACACCAGCGCAACCGCGATCCGAACCTTGGACGCCGCGGATCGCCCGAAATGTGCTGTAGACCGTCTCATCACAACCCCCGTGACGCTTTCCAGCCAAGCTGGACACGCGTGCGCAGTCTTTCCTATCTCACCGCTAATGACCAGGGCTTTAGCGCCGCATGCGCGGGGGGCGGGCATCAGCCGCCGGTCACCGACATATGCCGCCCCAGCGCCGGGGCCGCGCCGCGCCGTTCGATCACGAAATCATGGCCCTTGGGCTTGCGGGTCAGCGCCTCGTCGATGGCGGCATGAAGCGCCGCATCATCCGGGCTGGCCCTGAGCGGCGCACGCAGATCCGCCTCGTCGTCCTGCCCGAGGCACATGAACAGCCGGCCCGTGCAGGTGATCCGGACGCGGTTGCAGGATTCACAGAAATTATGGCTCAGCGGCGTAATGAAACCGAGCTTGCCACCGGTTTCCTCGACCCGGACATACCGCGCGGGGCCCCCGGTGCGCTCGGCGCTGTCATGGAGTGTGTACCGGCGCTCCAGATCCGCCCGCACCGTGGACAGCGCCAGATATTGGTCGGTCCGGTCCTCGTCGATCTCGCCGAGCGGCATGGTCTCGATCAGGGTCAGATCCATGCCCCGGCCATGGGCCCAGTCGATCATGGCGGGGATTTCATCCGCATTGCCCTCTTTCAAGGCGACCATGTTGATCTTGACCTTAAGGCCGGCCTCCCGCGCGGCATCAATCCCGTCGAGCACCTGCTCCAGCCGGCCCCAGCGGGTGATGGCGCGGAAGCGGTCCGGGTTCAGCGTGTCGAGCGACACATTGATCCGCCGCACCCCGGCATCGGCCAAGTCGCCGGCAAACCGGCGCAACTGGCTGCCATTGGTAGTGATGGTCAACTCGTCGAGCGCGCCCGTGTGCATATGGCGCCCCAGGGAGCGGATCAGGCTCATAACATTGCGCCGCACCAGGGGCTCGCCGCCGGTGAGCCGGATGCGCCGGACGCCGCGCGCCACGAAGGCCGAACACAGCCGGTCCAACTCCTCCAGCGACAGAACCTCGGCCTTGGGCAGGAAGGTCATATGCTCGGCCATGCAATATGTGCAGCGAAAATCGCAGCGATCCGTCACCGAGACCCGCAAATAGGTCACATGGCGGCCGTAGGGATCGATCAGGGGCGCAGCGGCATCGGTCGGGGTCATGGCATCCGGGCTCAAGATGGCGGGCGATTTGGCATCGCCTTTACATATGGCATCATACCGCGTCATCGTCGGTCCCCCAATCGGGCGCCCGCCATCACGGCTGCGCGAGGGGACCGTGCCGCGCTTACCCAGGGTCATGGTCCTGCCAATGTCCGTTTCCGCGCATCCCGGCCAGCCGACGCCGCCCCGCACACCGCCGCGCTTCCGGGATCACGTGCTCGATGCCGCGCGGGCCTGGCAGCGGTCCGGCGCGCGGGTGTGTCTGGCCACCCTGGTGGCGGTGGACGGCGCATCGCCCCGCCCGCTCGGGGCCCAAATGGCGGTGCGCGAGGACGGTACGGCGTTGGGGTTCATTTCCGGCGGCTGCATCGAAGCGGCAATCATCGAGGCCGCCCGCGAGGCGCTGGCGGCGCGCATGCCGGTCCTGATTCCGTATGGCGAGGACAGCGGCACTTTCGATCTGCGCCTGCCCTGCGGCAGCCGGATCGAGATCGCCTATACGCCCGACCCGGATGGCGGCGCGCTGGACCGGGTGGCCAGGGCCCGTGCCGCCCGCACGCCGGTTGCCCTGGCCGTCGGGCGCGGCACCGACACCTTCCGCATCGCCCGGGCGGGCGACGAGTGCGATCCGCGCCTGCTCGTCAAACCGGTCGAGCCGCCCTGGCATCTGATCGTGGCGGGCGACGGCCCGATCATCCCGGCTCTGTGCCATCTGGCGGGCGCGCTTGAAATCGCGGTTACGGTTCTCACCGGATCGCCCGAGGACGCGCGTGAGGCCGATACGCTCGGCGCGGAGGTGCGCACCGGACACACCGGTCATCTGGCCCGCGCCTGCACCTTCGATCCGTGGACGGCCTTTCTGACGGTCTATCACGATCACGATAAGGAACTGGCTCCGTTGAGCGCGGCGCTGTTGTCCGACTGCGGTTATATCGGCGCGCTCGGCAGCCGGACGACCCATGCCAACCGCATCCGCGCATTGACCGCCGCCGGGATCGGCCAGGACCGGATCGCGCGCATCCATGCCCCGGTCGGCCTTGCCATCGGCGCCGCCACCCCGGTCGAGATCGCGCTGTCGGTGATGGCCGAACTCACGGCGGTCCGCCGCGCCGCCACCGTTTCGCAGGCCCGCGCCCTGCCATGACCGCGCCCCTGGCGATCACCGCGATCATCCTGGCCGCCGGTGCGTCACGGCGGTTCGGCGCCGATGACAAGCTGACGAGCCCGCTGGGCGGTCAGCCCATGATCGCCCATGTGTTCGATCTGGCCGCAACGGCCCGGATCGATGCGCTGGCCGTCCTTGCGCCGGGATCGAAGGTCGCGGGCCTTGCCGGCGAACGGGGCATCCGGACGGTCACCAATCCGGCACCAGAACGGGGCATCGGCCGGTCCCTGGCCTGCGGGATCGCGGCCTTGGAACCGTCCGTTGACGGATGCCTGGTGCTCCTCGGCGATATGCCCTGGATCAGCCCCCGGACCATCACCGCACTGATCGACGCCGCGCAGGCGCACCCCCAAGCCCTTGCTCTCAAGCCGGTTCATCAGGGACAGGCGGGCAATCCCGCCTTGATCCGTGCACCCCTGTTCAGCCGGATCAAGGATCTCGATGGCGATGACGGCGCCAAGGCGATCCTGGCGGGCCTCGGGGACCGGCTGGTGAGCGTTCCGGTGGAGGATCCGGCCATCCTGCGCGATGTCGACCGGCCCGGGGACCTGCCGCCCCCCGGCGCCCCCGAATAACTGACAATTTGTCCGGGAAACCCGTGACTTCTATGCCACCCTTCCAGATTTTGTCAGACAAACATATGGCCAGCCTGTGGGACTTCGGCTAGCCTTTCCCCGACGGCAAAGACTCTGACCGGGAGTCCGCCGGACGGTCGCCCCGACGCGAGTGCGGCCAAAAAAAGTGAATACGGGGTCTCCGGACACAGCGAAGAGCCAAATGGCCTCATGTCCGGGCAATGGGAGGCGAATGGAATGATCCGAGCAAATCGTTTTGGGCTGGGCAGCGGGGTTGCGCGCCTGGCTTTGGTCGCGGCCATGGCTGTGCCTGTGGCGGCTCAGGCCCAGGACGACACGGGCGATGACGCGCCGGCCGAAGAGGCCCGGCGCTCGCAGATCGAAACCGTCGTCGTGACGGCCCGCAAGCGTGAAGAATCCCTGCTCGACTTTCCGGGCTCCGCGGCCGTGCTTGGGTCAGCCCAGCTTGAAGATATCGGCGGCATTCGCGATCTGCGCGAACTCACCGACCAGATTGTCGGCCTGACCATCACCGAAGCTCTGTCGAGCGATCTGGCCGAACCGAGCATCCGGGGCGCCGGCCAGTCGCGCAACCGGACCTCCGTGTCGGCCACCGGCCTGTACCGGAACGGCGCCTATTTCGCCAGTAACGGGCTTGGCGGGCGGAACTTCGCGCGCTTCGACAGTTTTGACCTGGAACGGGCCGAAATCCTCCGTGGTCCTCAGGGTGCGCTTTACGGGCGCAACTCCCTCGGCGGTACGATCAACCTGATCACTCAGAAGCCGACGGACGAATTCGAGTTGGACGCCACGGTCGGCGCCGGCAGCAAGGAACGTCTCCTGCTCGAAGGGATCGTGAATGTTCCGCTGACGGACCAGATCGCCACCCGCTTCAGCGCGGTGTACGACGAGCAGAATGACGGCTTCTTTACCGCTGCCGACGGCTCGCCGCTGGATAATTACGATTATGAGCATTACCGCGGCGGTATCCGGATCGATTTCACGGAGAATTTGCTGGGCTATTACAGCTTCGACTATTCGGATGAAAACAATCCGGTCGTGCTGCGCAACCGCGACAGCCTGATCGAGGAGCGCCAGGCCAATGGTGAGGATGTCGACGAGTTCGACCTGCTGGTGAACACGCCGCACTTCTTCGACCACGAGATCGTCAACCACTTCCTTGAGTTCAACTGGGATCTCGGAAACGGCACGGTGACGTCGATCACGAACTATCGCGACCGCGAGCTGATCCGCGAGGAAGACCGGGACTTCTCGGGCCCGGATATCCGTCGGGCAACGCGCCTTCTGGGCACGGTCACGGTCAACGAGACCGACGTGTTCTTCCAGGAACTGCGGTATGTGTCGGACTATGAGGGTCCGTTCCAGTGGCTGATCGGTGCGGACATCTACAAGCTGGAAGTGTCCGAGGATCTCAATCAGACGTCGAACGGTCTCATTCAGGGCACCAAGATCGATTGCAGCAATCTGAATGCGAACACGACCGCCTGCCGGGATATCGACATCGAACAGGACTCCTGGGCCATTTATGCGTCTGCGGATTATGCGTTCGACTTTGTGCCCGTCACGCTTTCGGGCGAAGTGCGGTATGCCTTCGATGAAATCAACGGCGACGTGCTTGTCATTTCCCGGGCCCAGGCCGAGCCGATCCTGGATTTCGTTGGCGGCAACGAGTTCACCAATGTGCCCTGGGGCGTGACAGCCGCCTGGCGGACCGAAAAAGGTCAGATCTACGGCAAGGTGGCCACCTCCTATCGCCATGGCGGCATCAACCTGAATGCCTCGCTGCCGTCGGATGCGTTCCAGTCCAAGCCGGTCTATGACGAAGAAACCGCGATCACCTACGAAGTCGGCTACAAGCGCTCGCTGTTCGGCATGATGGATCTGGCCGCGGCGGCCTATTTCGTGGAATACGAGGACTTTCTGGACACCACGACCAATGGCTGTCCAGACCTGTGCCCGTTCCTGGATGCGGATGACAACACGCCCCTGGGCTTCGATGCGGACGGCAATCCGATCACGGTGGATGCCGACGGCAATCCGGGGATCGAATCGCCGACGGTGTTCTTCATCGAGAATGTCGGGACGGCCGAAGCCTTCGGGTTCGAGGTCGAACTGACGGGCAACCTGGTCATCGAACCGACCGACGGCACTCTGCGCTTCGGCGTGGGCGTCGCTTCACAGGACGGCGAGGTCACCGAGATCGCCGACGATGTGTCGGACTCCAATCTGGAATCGCTGGGCGTGCGCCTGCCGCGCCTGCGCGACCTGCAGGTCAGCGCCAACGCCACCTATCGTCAGCCGTTCGACCTGGGCTACGCCCTCTTCGACGAGGCGTCCTATTTCCTCACCGGCGTCGTCACCTATGAGGACGGGGGCGTACAGAACCTGAGCGCAACCAACGCGCAGGAACTTGATTCCTTCACGCGCATTGACTTGCGGACCGGTATCGACACGCGGCATTGGTCGCTGATCGGCAGCATCGATAACCTGACCGATGAGATCTACGCGTTGAACCGGCAGACGGCCGGCCGCTTCAACCCGAGCCTGCCGCGCCGGTATCTGATCGAGTTCTCCTACCGTCACTGATCCAGCGACGCAGGGGCAGGACGGGTCTGGTACTCTATGCGGGGCCGCGCTGATTGCGTGGCCTCGTTTCGTATGGTGGACCGCCACCGGGCTCCGAGGCTTTGCCATGACCTGCTCTCGAACCGCCGGGCTCGCCCTGGCCTGTCTTCTCGCCGTGTGCAGCACATCGCCCGGCACGGCACGGGCCGATCAATCCGCATGCGATCCGGTCTTTCCGTATCGGGACGGCTGGCTCGGCGGCGACGGGGCCTATTCGGTGCCGCTGTCACCGACGCAGTCGCTCTGGCTCTTCGGCGACAGCTTCGTCCTGCCGGACACGGGCGCCCCACCCAATGCGCGCGGCGCTCCAACCCGCGCACAAGCCGCCTTTGTCGCCAATACCATTGGGATCTCGTCGTGCATCGATGGCGCCTGGACCATCCGCTATGCCTGGGGCGGCACGCCCACCGCGCCGGCCGCGTTCTTCGGCACCGAAACGCCGCAGGTCCGCTACTGGCCCCTCGACGGGTTCGTGGATGCGGGCGGTGTCCTGACGGTCTTCCTGATGCGGATCGAAACCCTGGATCCCGGCAATCCGCTGGGCTTTGCCGTCACTGGCACGGATCTGGTGCGCATCGGCAATCCCGACGCGCCCCCCGATGACTGGGAGGGGCGGGTCGTGCCGCTCACCCGCGGCCATGGCGCGCTGCCCGGTGCGGCGCTGTGGCGCGAGGACGGTCATGTGGTTTTGGCGGCCCCGGTCGCCGGCGCGGCCGACCACCCGGTGTTCCTGGCCCGCCTGCCGCTCGACCGGCTGGACCAGGGCGCGGCGGCGCTCCAGTCCTGGCGGCCCGGCCCTGGCGGCGGCGCATGGATCGACGGGTTCGATCCCGAGGACCTTTCCGCTGTCATCGCGCAAGGCGCCGCCGAGATGAGCCTGGCGCGCGGGACCGGGCCGGATGCCTGGATCGCGGTCCAGATGGCCCCCGACCCGTTCTCGCCGCACATTGCCTGGCGCCACGCGCCCTCGCCGCTCGGCCCCTGGAGCCCTGCGGACCCGCTGTTCACGGTCCCCGAACCGGGTGCCTCGGCCTATTTGGGAGCGGGCGTGTTTTGCTATGGCGCCAAGGCCCATCCCCAATTCCGCCGCGACGGAACCATGCTGGTCACCTATGCCTGCAACGCCACCGATCTGGATCGGCTGATGACGGATCTGACGCTCTATTATCCCAAGGCGGTGCGCCTGCCTCTGCCCCAGCCCCTGCCCGTGCTCGCGCCCGGACCGGACCGCCCTTG
Source organism: uncultured Alphaproteobacteria bacterium (assembly GCA_964531285.1). GTDB lineage: Bacteria > Pseudomonadota > Alphaproteobacteria > JAJFIK01 > JAJFIK01 > CAZHDI01. The sequence goes on from CAZHDI010000026.1 coordinate 8,713, forward strand.
AACACCGCGCGACGGATCGGCGGCCCCCACCCGTTTACCGATATGGACCGGATGGCGGGCCCATCCCCTGGATGGCCGAAACCAACGTCCCGTGGACAGCCTTCCATCAGGCCCCGCCGGACGGTCCATGACCATGCGGACCGGCCCGCCTGTTGGTGCCGGCCGCCAGGACGGCGGTCCGCATGGTCGCCGCCCGGCTCGTTCGCCCGGCTCGTTCGCCCGGCGCCCGACAACCCACGGATTTGACCGCTTGCGCCTGTTCTACCGCGCGCCGCCATGCGATCCGGCGGTCTGGCGTTAAAGGCCCCGACACCACGACAATCGGATACAAAACGGAGCATCGGTGTCACCGTCCTCGCCTGGACGGGGGGCTGCGCTTCCAGTAAACGGATGGTATGTTTGAGCGGCGTGCGTAAGGTGTGGAGCGGGCGGCGGACCAGAAGGTTCGAATCGGCCAGTTTCGCCATGGGCGAGCCCGTCCGATACACGCGGGTCCGGTGCGGGTGAGCCGGACCGCCGTCCAATACCGGGCCCGAGGGCGGACCGGTCAATGACAGGATAGAGTGACGCATGAGCGCTTGGGTCGAGGGTGAGGACCGCGGTAACGCGGGGCGGCGGGGCGAATGGAACGGGCGCATCGGGGGGCGGCCGGGACCGGCCCGGCTGATGACCACGACCGCGCTGGCGACGGCGCTGTGTGGGCTCATGGCCCTGCCCATCGCGGCCCAGGCCGGCGATGTGGAAATCGACGACAAAATCGAAACCCCGATCCTGAGTTCCAATGCCGACGGCGACGGGCCGGGCGATGTGACCGTTACCAAGGACGGCAAAATCGAAGTGGTCGACGGCCCCGCGATCACGCTGGATTCCGACAACGACATTTTGAACGAAGGCGAGATCACCGTTTCGGGCGACGACGGCGCCATCGGGATCGAGTTGCGCGGCGGGTTCAGCGGCGACCTGCTCAATGACGGCGATCTGATCGTGGTCAGCGCCGACGAGGACGACGAAGACGCCCCGCTCGGCGCTAACAAGACCGGCATCCTGGTCAGCGGCCCCGACGCCTTCACCGGCTCGATCACGCTCGGCGATGATTCCTTTATCCGGGTGGAGGGCACGGATTCCTTTGGCGTGCGGGTCGCCACCGATTTTGTCGGCGACATCGCCAATGACGGTCAGATCCGGGTCAACGGCAACGGCTCCAAGGCCATCGCCGTGGAAGGTGACCTCGACGGGTCGGTGATCATCGAAAGCAGTTCGATCATCGCGCGCGGCGAAGACGCCTTGGGTGTCGTGATCGAGGGCGACGTGACCGGCGGCTATGTCCATCGCGGCCTCGTCACCACCACCAGCCCGCTCGAAGGCTTCGTCGACGATCCCGACACCGAGGAAGACAATGATCTGCCCGAAGCGAAGGGCGGCGTGTGGATCGGCGGCAGCCTGGGGACCGGCTTTTTCACCGCCGGTGCCTTCGACGACGGCGACGATGAGAATGACGACGCGGAACTGACCGGCAACTCGACCATTTCGGCTGAAGTGAGCCGCGCGGCGGTGCTCATTTCGCCCGAAGTCAGCAATGGTGCCAATGGCAACATCACCTTGGGCGTGGTCGATACCGATGCGCTCGATGCCGCGAGCATCGACGGCGACGACTATGGCTTTTTGAACCGGGGCTCGATCGTCGCCACCGGCCTTGATGAAAAACAGGACACGACCGCCGTGGACATCACCGGTTGGGGCGGTTTCACCACGACCGTGACCAACGGCGTGAAGAACACCGGGTCGATCCGCGCCGCGACTTTCGATGCCGAGGCGATCGCGCTGCGGATCGGCACCGACGCCACCGCGGACGAAATCGTCAATGACGGCACGTTGAGTGCGTCCGGCAATGGCGTGGACGGCGCGGTTGCGACCGCGCTCGAGATCGATGCCGGCGCCAGCGTGACCACGCTAGTGAACACCGGAACGATCCGCGCCGAGTCCTCCATCACCCGCAACGAAGACTCCGTCGCGACCGATGTCGAGGCATACGGCGTGCGGGATCTGGCCGGCTCCCTCACGACGATCGTCAATGAGGGCGGCTTGATTTCCGCAAGCGCCGACTTCCTGCCTTACGCGGATGACGACGACGACGACTTCAACGATTTCGAAGACCGCGAGGACGGCACCGCCTTCGCCCTCGACCTGTCGGCCAGCACGTCCGACATCACCCTGACGAATTCGGGGTCGATCACCGGCGCGGTGACCTTCGGGTCCGGCAACGACACCCTGTCGATCATTGAGCATGCCGACAATGCCGATCTCGACGAGGATCAGGATGAGTTCATTGCCTTTGTGTCCGGTGTCGTCGATATGGGCGCCGGTCTGAACACCTTCAGCGTCGACGGCGACAGCGTGTTCAGCGGCGGCCTGCGGGCGACCGGCGGTTCGGTGGATTTGACCGTCGCCAACGGCACCATCGCGATTTTCCCCGACGAACAATTCCAGATCCGCAACGGCACGTTCGGCACCGACTCCACCACGGCGATCCTGCTTAACCAGGACAATGCCGGATCGGCCCGCATCGAAGCGACGGGCACGGTCACCATCGAAGACGGGGCGGCGTTCGACATCCGGCTCGAGGAATATCTCGGTGACAGCGCCGACGTTGTCATCATCGATGCGGCGGATCTCGTGGTCGCCGGCTCCCTGGAGATCACCGACGAAGAAACGCTCTTCTTCCTCTACAACAACGAACTCGCCGTCTCGGAAGACGATCCGAGCCAGCTAGTGCTGTCGCTCGATGTGAAGGATCCGGACGAGTTGGGCCTCAACAGCAATCAGACATCGGCCTATGGCGCGGTTCTGGAGACCATCACCGAGGACGACGAGTTGGGCGCCGCCCTCGGCAATATCGGCAATGGCGACGATTTCCTGCGCGGGTATCAGCAGCTCCTGCCCGACAGCGGACTGGCGCAGCGCGCCGCCGCGCTGGCCATGACCGATCAGAACACCCAGGCCATCGCCGCCCGTCTGGACGGACTGCGGCGGGTATCCCACACCACCCGCTCCACCGCCTGGTTCCAGGCCTATGGCAATGTCTACAATCAGGACACGACGGATTTCGACCCCGGTTTCTCGGGCGAAACCTACGGCGTGGCCGGCGGCTTCGATTATTCGCTGCTCTGGGCCGACGCCATCGGCATCAACTTCGCCTGGGGCGGCTCGCGCATCGAGGAAGAAAACTCACGCGACGAGGAACTCATCATCGACTCCTATCAGATCGGCGCCTATGCCGGCTGGTCGGCCGGGCCGGTGTTCCTCGCCCTTCAGGGCCATGGCGGCTACAACAAATACCGCCAGATCCGTAAGGTGGAGATCGACAATTTCGAGCGCGAAACCGAAGGTGACTGGGACGGTCATCAATATGGCGGTAGCGCCCGGGTTGGCGCGGACTTCGTGTTCGGCGGCACACGGATCACCCCGATGGCCGGGTTGGATTATTTGTCGCTCACGCAGAACGGGTTCACCGAATCCGGCGGTGACGGCATCGACCTCATGGTCGAGGAGCGCGAAGCAACCTCGACCCGCGCCTCCGCAGGCATCGAAATCGCGCACCGGTTCCGCAATGGTGACGGTGCTATGATCCCGCGCCTGCGGGCCGGCGTCGTCCAGGAACTGGAAAGCGATCCGCTCACCACGACCGCGTCATTCCGCGATGGCAACCAGTTCTTCGACGTCGTGAGCAACGAAATCTCCGATACCGCGATCACCGGCGGGATCGGCATCAATTACGAACTCCCGGGTGTCGATCTGCAACTGGGCTATGACGCGCTGGTCGAGGAAGAGTTCATGCGCCATTCCGGCGGCATCACCTTCCGCTTCACCTTCTGACCAAGCCGGCACCCAGCAGCCGGATTGCAAGGGGCCGCCGGTATGACCGCGCGGCCCTTTTTTATTTGTAGGGGGATGACAGGGACGCCGACGCACTGCCCCAGGGGTCCCGACCCTAGGCTCGAACCCTAAGAGGGCTTCAGAAACGCACCCGGACGCCGCCGGAATAACCGCGGTCCTCGCCCGGAAAATAACGCTCATTGCCGAAGAAGAAGTCGGCCCGGTTGGCATAGTCCGTATTGGTCAGATTGCGGATGGCACCGAACACAGTCACTGCGCCGGTCACATCCCACGACCCGCGCAGGTCGAACACATCATGGCCGGGATAGCGGATGCTGTTGGACGCATCCATGAAATAGCCGCCCATATGGGTCCAGGACAGTTCGGCCTGAACCGTATCGAAGGGGCGCCAGATCGCACGCACGGTGCTCAGGACACGCGGGGCTGAGTCAACGTCATCCCCGAACGCGATTGCCTCGGTCGCATTCGCGGTCACGTCATTGTCGAACCGGTAGGTGTGCCGCGCATAGGTTCCCGCCGCCGCCAGGTCCAGCGTATCGAACAGCGGAACGGTCACATCGTATTCAAAGCCCACATGGCGGGTCCGCCCATCCGGCACATTGAGACCGTCCGTGTCCCGAAAGAAAAAATTGTCCTTCTCCGCCGCGAAAGCAACGAGATCGAACCGGATGCCGCCGAGGCCGCCGCGCACGCCGCCCTCGATGCTGTCCAAAGTCTCCGTGTCCACATCGCCAATGGTCTGGCGCGACTGGAGGCGGTACAGATCCGTCACTTGCGGGGCGCGCGCGCCCCGGGCATAACGCGCGAACAGGCTCATGCTGTCATTGAGGCGATAAACCGCCCCGATCTCCGGCTTAGCGACCAAGAATTCGTCCGTCCGGTCCGCCGGGCGCTTGAACCGCCCGATCGTGTCCGCGTCCGTGTTGTTCGTATAGTCGTAGTGGGTGTAGTCGAGACGCAGCCCCGCCGTCAGACGCAGCCGCTCGCCGGCCTGCCACTCGCCCCGCGCATAGCCCGCAACGACGGTGGACAGCACATCGAAATCGTAGTGAACGCCTTGCGGGAACGGCCCGAAGGTCGGGCGGTCCTGGGTTTCCTTCAGGAACCCGTCGGTGACTTCCGCATCGGCGCCAAGGATCAGGCTATGGCCGCCCTCGAACGACCAATATCCGGCCGTCAGCACACCAACACTCTGATGACCGTTCTCTTCCAGCCCCTGATAGGGCAGAAAATGCTGAAGGAATGTCATCTCGTTCCAGCGGGCATAGGGCGTCACGGACAGCACGACGTCCTCGTCGGCCTGCCAATCGATCCGGCTTTGCAGGCGTACCGCCCGCGTGTCGCGATATGCTTCCGGATTGGGATTAGTGCGCGACAAAGCGCTGTTCTTGTACGCGTCCGGCCCCTGGATGAAACCGGCGGTTTCCTGATTGAGATTATGCGCCGCCAGGGTCGTCCGGATCCGGACGGCACCCTGCTCCCGGTCCCAGCGCAGCAGCAGCTTCTGCTGGTCCGTTCCCGCATCATCGCGCCAACCGCCCTCATGGTCGATGTCGATGCCGGCCAGGAATCCGTTGGTCCCGTCGCTGCCCGACACAATGCCCTGCCCGGCAACCCGGCCGAAGGATCCGCCGGTAATCTCGGCGCTGCCGCCAAAGCGGTCGAGCGGTGCCGGCGTCAGCACATTGATCAGTCCGTGGACGGCATTGGACCCGTAGAGAACGCTCCCCGGCCCGCGGACGACCTCGACGCCGCCGGCCAGATCGACCACGGATTCAAAAAGTCCGTTTACGTTGCCGAACCCGGCCGCGCGCAAAGGCACGCCGTCTTCCAGGAACAGAAAACTGCCGGCCCCGGCCCCGCCCGTCAGCACGGGCGAGCGGATCGCCGTGAGATGTTCCTGCCCGCTGTTGCGGTGGATGTTCACGCCGGCGATGCGGTTCAACAATTCGGCAGGATGATCGGCCTGAACGGCGGCTATGGTCTCCCGATCGATGCGCGCAACGGTACCGGGCTGATCGATGAGGGCGGCGGCCTGCCGGGTCGCGGTGACGACGATGACATCGCCCGGGTCCGCCGCGAACAGGGGCCCGCCGGCCACAAGTCCAACACCGAGACACACCGCTCTAAGCCAGTGCCGCATTCTGCCCGTTGCCATAACCCGCTCCTTCGCCGCGCCGTCCCACACCGTCAGTCTAGCATGGCGCGGCGGTGCGGGTCAGCGGTGGTAGGCGGCGTAATAGCCCGAAACGGCGGTGGACTTGGTCTTCGGCACGCTGACATTCGACATCACGAATCCGGCGACCGAGTTGGACCCCACATCCTCCAGTCGGTTGACCGCGGCCAACACGCTCTCGGTGCGGGTGGCCCGCCAGCGCACGACGAAGATGGTCGCATCGACCATGGTCGAGAACAACTGGCTGTCGCTCATGGCGAGCACGGGCGCGGAGTCGATCACCACCACATCATATTCCCAGGAGAGGCTCTCCAGAAGATCGCGCAATTGCGCCGACCGGGAGAGTTCCGTGGCATTGGGCGGCAATGTACCGGACACGATGTAATCCATACCGGTGCGCATATCCTTGCGCAGGACCACATCGAGATCGACCTCACCCATAAGATAGTTCGAGATGCCCAGATCGTTGGCCACATCCATCTTCTTGTGAAGGTCAGGCCGTCCGAAATCGCAGTCGATCAGGATCGTCCGTTCACCCATGGTTGCGCACAAGGTGGCGTAAGCGAGCGAGAAGGTGGTCTTGCCCTCGCCCGGCAGCGCCGACGTGATGAGCACGGTCTTGGGCGGCTTGGACCCGTTGGCCAGGAACAGCGTCGAGCGGATGCCCTTCATCGCCTGGGCGAAGGTCGCGTTGGACTTGCTGGTGTAATTCTGAAGAATACGCTGCGCCGTACGACGCCCGCCCGCGACACCGGCCATTTTCGGCACGATGCCAAGCGCGCGGTATCCGGTCAGCCGTTCGATCTCTTCGGGGCTCTCAAAGGTCCGGCGCATGGCGCCAATGACCATCACGACAACGGCGGCCAGGATCGAGCCCATGAACCCCGCGAGGCCCATCATCTTGCCCTTTTGCGGGAAGGACGGTTTGCCTGGGACTTCGGCGGGCGAATGCACCCGGGCCCGCGGTTCGATCAGATCCCGCTGGGCCTGGGTTTCCCGCAACCGTACACGGAAGGTCTGGAGCATCGCGCGGCGGTCCTGCCCTTCGCGCACGAGTTCGGCCAATTCATCTTCCGACCCGCGGGTCGAAACCGCCGTGGCCTCGACTTCCGCCAAGCTGGCCCGCAGGGAGTTCACCCGCGCACCGGCGGCCGCCACTTCCGAGCGCATGGACAGAACGATCTTGTCGACCTCATTCTTGATGTTGTCCCGCACATCCTCGAGTTCCTGAGTGACCTCGATCATGCGCGGGTGTTTCTCAAGATAGACCGAAGACAACTGCGCCAGACGGCGCACGAGTTCGACTTCCTTGTCGCGCAGGTTCTGGATCAGCGGCGAGTTAAGCACGCGCGGCGCCGTGAAGGCATTGCCGTCGCGCCGCAGGGCGGCCTCAAGCTGCTGAAGCTCGGCGCGGATCGCCGCCTGGTCCGACTGGGCCTGGGCAAGCTGACGACTTAGATCGGAAACCTTTTCCGCCGTTATGTCGGTCAGGGAATTGCCCTGAACGATCCCGCTCTCCCGGCGATAGGCGCGGACGGCCGCATCGGAGTCGGCGACCTCCGCCTCCAGCTTATCGACCTCGTCCTGGAGCAGATCGATCGCACCCTCGACAACCGAGCGCTGGGTCTCGATCTGGTTCGCGACATACCGTTCCATCAGCGTGTTGACGATCAACGCCGCCTTTGCCGGGTCCCGGCTTTCAAAGGTGATATTGATCAGACGCGTATCGGGATTGGCACTGACGCTCAAATGCCCGAGAAACTCGTCGATCAAAAGATCCATCCGGCGCTCGGGCGCCAGTTCCGCGACATCCTCGGCCGACACGAATTCCGGGTCTTCCTCGAGATTCAGCTCACGGATCACCCCTGAGGCGATCACCCGGCTGCGCAGGAGCGCCACTTCGTTGGGCACGTCCGTAATCTGGGCATCGTCGGTCCGGACGATCGCGTTCTGACTGGTGGTGATGGAAGACTGGTTCACGTGAACCTGTCCTTGCGCCGTGTAAACATTCGGCGTGATGCTGACATAGACGAACATGCCGCCCACGATCGCGCCGATGATCGCGATCATCAGAAACCAGTGACGCTTGAAAAGGTTGATGATGTCGCTGAGCGACATCTCGCCGCCGGCATCGGGGACGGGCTCGAAGATCGGGCGTTGCTCGTGTGTCTCCGGCACCTGCTGAGACGCCATTTTCCGCCGCATGTGTGCTGTTCCCGTTGTCTCACCGACGCGGTCCGGGCATCCCCGCGGATGCCGCGCCGTCATCGCCCCCACTCACCCCTGGCTTTCGCGCCTGACATCCATAGCAAGGACCGGACCGTCCGCCGACGCGCCCTTCGCTCCCAGCTCAAGGCGTTAGCCTATCACGGTCCCGCCGCCGTGCGCATCCACCCGCCGGAGAGGCGGATCAGGCCGCGCGCGGCTCCAGAATCGTGCGGATTTCCGGCTCCAGGCCCCGCTCCTTGAGCGATTGGGTGATCTCGTCCCGGTAGACCGGGTTCATAATCACGACCACATCGGGCGCATAGTCTTTGAGGAAATCCGGCGAGACGATTTCATGACCGGTGCCCGGCATATAGTAGCCGTGCCGGTTCGGGTTGATATCGACCACATACTGCAACTCGTCCTGAATGCCGACAGTGGTCAAAAATGACACAGCTTTCGAACCCGAGCCCCAGAGGACGACCTTCTTGCCCTCTTTGGACCAGCCGGACATGGAGGTCTGCCAGTCGGCAATGTTCCGCGTCACATCGGTGGTGAAATCGTCGACGAGCTTGGAGAGCCGCTTCACATTGTCCTTGGCGTCGGCCGGATCGGCCTGCGGCGCGTCGGCCGGATAAGCTTCGATCATGAGATACTGGTCGCCGTAATCGACCCAGACATCCTTGACATCGAACCCGCAGCGCCGGAACAGCGATGCCAGCGACCCGCCCATGCCCTTCGAGAAATAAGAGCAGTGCTCGTAGTAAATGTCCCAGAAGCCGCGCTCATTAAGAATGAGTTCGATCTCGGGGATCTGGAAGAACACCGTCGTCTCGGTCCGGTGGCCGGCGGCATTGCGCACGGTACGGATGAACCGTTCCACTTCCGGAATATGCTCCAGGGTCATCTTGCAGCAGATGAAATCGGCATCCCGGTTGGCGTATTTCTCGGAATAATAATCGACGACATATTCGACATTGTCGGTCTTGGCCGCGAGGCTCCGGTCTTCCACATAGCCCGGATCGAACCCGACGCCGCGATTGTCGCCCATCACGGCCAGCATGGCGATGAACTCGCCCTTGCCGCTGCCGATCTCGATCACGTCCTTGCCGCGCAGATTGTGCTTTTCGATGATGTCTTCAGCGAGCTTCTTGTGAAACTTGTTGAAGGTGTCCGAGAAGCCTTGCGTCTCCTCGTATTTTTCATCGTATTTGATGTGGCTCTCATTGAACGCGCGGTTATAGATAAAGCCGCAATTGTCGCAGAAATTAAGATCGATATCGCCGCGCGGATACTCCACCGCCTCTTCGGGCGTGGACATCAGGATGCAGCTGTTCACCGGGATGTTCGGCTTCTTGTAGAAGCTGCGCAGCGCATCGCTGCCGCAAGCCGGGCAGGCCGATCCGTGTCCGCCAAATCGTTCGTGCTTCACCTCGCTCACGTGCGGCTCCTTCGCTTCGCATCCCGCTGATCCGCCCGCCGCCCCATCGGAAACGGCGTATACGGATCGCTGGTCTAACCAGTGTCAAATCGATCGCGCGTCCCTCAAACCACCTTCGGCTCGGGGATCGGAATGATGAATTTTCCGCCCTGATCCCGGAATGTCTGCTGCTGCGACAGAATTTCGGTCGCGAAATTCCACGGCAGCATCAGCACATAATCCGGCTTGTCTTCCATCAGCTTTTCCGGGGCCGTGATGGGCAGATGCATGCCCGGCATATAACGGCCCTGTTTGTGATGGTTCCGGTCGCAGACATATTCCACCATGTCGGTACCGATGCCGACATAGTTGATGAGCGTGGCCCCCTTGGCTGCGGCGCCATACCCGGCGATCCGGTGGCCCTGCCCCTTGAGATCTTCCAGAAGACCGCGCAGCTTGTCGCGCGTATCCATAACCTTGTGGCCGAAATCCGCATAGTAATCGAATGTGTCGATGCCCAGGCGCTGCTCCTCCGCCAGGAGCCGCGTGAAACCCTCTTGCCGGTCTTCGAATTTCTGCGCATGGATGCGGATCGACCCGCCATGAGTCTCAAGCTCAACGATATCGTTGATGTAGAGACCATGCCGGCGGAACAGATTGTCGAGCGCCGTGACAGAGAAATAGCACAGATGCTCGTGATAGATCGTGTCCCACTCATTGTGTTCGATCAGCGGACGGATATACGGACACTCGATTGAGGTGACGCCGTCATCCTTCAGGAGCGCCGCGATCCCGGCAACGATGCCGTTGGTGTCGGCCACATGGGCCAGCACATTGTTGCCGTGAATGATATCGGCTTTCTTGCCCTCGCCCGCGAGCTTTTCAGCGAGCGCTTTGCCGAAGAAATCGTGGATCGTCTCGACACCGATTTCGCGCGCGGCCTTGACCGGGCCGTCGGCCGGATCGATGCCGAGCACCGGGATGCCCTTTTCCACATAATTCTTCAGGAGATACCCGTCATTGGAGGCGATCTCCATGACCAGACTGTCGGGGCCCAGCTTGCGGCTGTCGATCAGGGCCAGCGCATTCTCGCGATTGTGCTTGAGCCAATGATCCGAGAACGACGCAAAGTAAGGATAGTCGCTGTCGAACAGAATCTCCGGGTCCACCGTTTCGGTGATCTGGACCAGGCTGCAATCCTCGCAGAACGCGACCTCCAGCGGGAAGGTCGGCTCGTTCTCGTCAAGCTGTTCCGGCTTCAGGATCCGGTCAGCCAGCGGCATCATGCCGAGATCGAGGAACACCTTGAGATTGGTGCTGTTGCACGAACGGCAGCACTTGAGATTGCCCTTCATATATCCGGTCCGATGTTAAAGGTGGCGCGGCGCCCCGCGGACGCCGCCGGTCAGATCATCCCGCCCGCCGCGATCAGAGCGACGCGGCGCGGGTTTCGATATGGCGAAGGTCAGCCCCCAGAACATTCTCGCCCATCAGATATCTCAGATGCGCCAGACGCTGATACTTGTTGCCCTCGAACTCGTCGAGTTCCAGGCCGATCTCCTTGTATTTCGTGTAGAGCTGCTCAATGCCCTTGCGCACGGTCCATTGCGGCTCGAACGCAGGGAGAACCCGCTTGATCTTGTCGCAATTGACCCGGTAGTTGCGCTTGTCCGGCCCCGCGTCGTCAGCGAAGCTCACTTCGCAATCGGGCACCACCTCGCCGACAATCTGAGCGATCTCGCGAATCCGGTAATTTTCGTCCGTCCGCCCCACATTGAAGGCTTCATTATGGACCGCCTCGCGCGGCGCTTCGAGCGCGGCGATGAAGGCGCGGCTGATATCCTCGATATGGACGATCGGACGCCAGGGCGTGCCGTCGGACTTCATCATCACCTTGCCGGTGGTGAACGCCCAGGCGGTCAGATTGTTGGCCACCAGATCGAAGCGGATACGCGGCGAGAAGCCATACGCCGTCGCCGAACGCATGAAGGTCGGCGTGAAGCTGTCATCGGCCAGCTTGGAGACATTGATCTCGGTATCGACCTTGGACTGACCATAGGGCGTGACCGGATTGAACTCGGATGTCTCATCCAGGAAATCGTTGCCGCCCGCCCCGTAATTCGAGCAGGACGAGGAGAAGATGTAGCGCTGAACGCCGGCTTCTTTGGCGAGTTCCGCAATCCGCACCGACGCCTTGTGATTGATATCGTCGGTCAACTGAGGATTGAGATCGCCCATGGGATCGTTGGACAGGCCCGCCAGGTGCAGCACCGCGTCGAAGCCCTTGAAGGCGTCGGACTTGGCGTCGCGCACATCCACCTGGATCGTGTCGATGTCCGTGAAGCCCGGTCCGAAGGTGCACCGCTCGAACAGATGGCTGTCGAGGCCCACGACCTCGTGGCCGCGCTCCAGCAGCAAGGGGGTCATGACGGTGCCGATATAGCCGAGATGGCCAGTCAGAAGAACGCGCATCGGACCTACTCCTTACATCCAGGGCGGATTGCCCGAGTCCCACAATTCCTGAAGCCGCTTCTTGTCGCGGATCGTATCCATGCACTGCCAGAAGGACTCATGCTTGTAGGCCATGAGTTGACCATCGGCAGCGAGGCGCTCCAGCGGCTCTTTCTCGAACTGGGTGTCATCCCCGTCGATATAATCGTAGACGCCCGGCTCGAAGACAAAGAACGCGCCGTTGATCCACCCTTCCGCGGTTTGCGGCTTTTCGGAGAATTCGGCGACCCGGTCGCCGTCGAACATGATATGGCCGAAACGCGCGGGCGGGCGCACCGCAGTCATCGTTGCCAGCTTGCCGTGCGCCTTGTGGTATTCGAGAAGATGGCGCAAATCGATATCGGCAACCCCGTCGCCCCACGTCACCATGCAGGTGCCGTCCCGGAAAAACTGATCGCCCAGACGTTTGATACGGCCGCCGGTATTGGTTTCCTGGCCGGTGTCGATCAGATGCACCTTCCAATCGAAATCGCCGCCATCGCTATTGTTGGTGTGCTGAACGACTTCGTTCTTACCGAAATCGACCGTGATATCAGTGGTCAGATTGCAGTAATCGACCATATATTTTTTAATGTATTCACCCTTATAGCCCAGGGCGATGAAGAACTCGGCATCGAAAGAGCGCCGGTACAGCTTCATGATATGCCACAGCATCGGCTTGCCGCCGATCTCGACCATCGGCTTGGGCTTAGTCTCGGTCTCTTCGGACAGACGGCTGCCCAGTCCACCGGCGAGGATGCCCACTTTCAGCTTTTGCATGATTGATCACTTGCCCTCGTTGCTGCGCGCCGGTCGGTGCCGCCGGCCCGCTGATTTCCCTGATGGCGCGACTTGCCTCTCACAAAACCGCCCTAAGCCGCCCTCGTCCGTGATCCCAAAGCCGGCCATCCTGGACCGGGAATCGGATATAAACGGACTATAAAAAGCGTATCGGTACCGGCTTATTCCGAGACTCATCAAGGAAAAGTGACTGTGCCCCCTCCGCGCGCGCGCACTATACGCAAGTTGCTCTAACAAGAAAAGGCGCTCCTGAGACGCTTTATGAGCGCCTCGGCGCCGTCCGCGAAAGGGCGCAAAAGAGGGGCGCGTGGGTGCGATCGCCCCCCTCATCCCGCGCCTCGGGGCCTGTCCGTCCGCGTAGCGCGGCGCTCGAACGGCGAGCCGGACGCCCCTTCAGCCAGTCTCTTTTTCGCTGCCCCCGACCCAATTGGACCGGTTCTTGCTGGACTGTCGGCACGAGTTCGTCATTCCAAAGGGGCAATGAGTACGATGTCTCATACACGCGTCATTCTTCTGGGGCGGAACCGCCTCTTTCTTCAAGGGTTGGGGAATCTGTTGCCCCGTGACCGGTTCGAGGTGCTGGCCGAAGCGTCGGACGCCCAGGGCCTGAGCCTGCGCCGCGATCTGAGCCAGATCAGCAGCGGCAATGTGGTCCTTCTGGACCCGCCGGCCGACAAGGAACGCATGGCCGAGGAACTGCGTCAGGTGCGGGCGCTTCTGCCGCGCAGCGTCGTGGTCGTGCTGTCCGATACGCTGTGCCCGCGTAGCCTGTCGGCGAGCCTGGCCGCCGGAGCCAAGGGCTATCTTCTCAAGACAATCTCGGTCGATGCGCTGCTGCACTCGATCGAACTGGCCCGGCTCGGTGAGACGGTCCTGCCGACCAAGCTGGCAAGCCTTCTGGTGAACGGCATGCCGGATCTCGCCAGCAAAGACGGCGCCGAGATTGCCCAGGCGGGCCTTTCAGACCGCGAGACCCAGATCCTGTCCTGCCTCGTTGCAGGCAATTCCAACAAGGTCATCGCCAACCGGCTGCACATCACCGAGGCCACGGTGAAGGTTCATATGAAGAGCCTGCTGCGCAAGATTAAGGTCTCGAACCGCACCCAGGCGGCCATCTGGGCGGTCAATCACGGCATGGCCCAGCCGACCGCCATGGCGGCGGAGTAACGCTGAGGCCACATCGGTCTCGACCATCAAAAACCCGGGGCCTGCGCCCCGGGTTTTTTGTGTGCAGCCTCAATCCCACGACAGCATGGGCGCACAAAAAAAGACCCGAGGCGCAAGGCGCCCGGGTCTCCTTATCGGCTTTCGATAATGCGATGGTGCCACATCACTCCATGTGGTGCGGCAGGTGACCGGCGGGCGGCGCTTGCGGGCCCGCCTCGCCTTCCGTGCCCTCCATATCGGAGGCCGGCAGATAGGCCGCGTCCACATCGCGGGTGCGGCTATCGGCGAGCAGCGGGATACGGACGATCTTCTTGAGCATCACAACCGCGCGCATGGCCGGATGGGCAAAGCGATAGAAGGTGCCCTCCGACGTATCGAGCTTGCGCAGCACGCCGGTCTTGCCTTTGCCGCACAGCGGCAGCAGCGCCGTGTGCAATTCGGCTTCCTTCCACTTCTTGCCCAGGATCTGTTTGGACAGCACCGCCATGGCATTGGCCGAGAACAGACCGCTTGTGGTGCAAGGCGCGCGCACGGCGAGATACAGAAGATCCGCGTTGTCCCGGCCCTTCTCGAAGCGGCACACCTCATCATACTGATTGCGCAGCTTGGAATCGATTTTGGTGACCGCGTCCGAGACGATATTGGCCAGATCTTCCATCTCGATCACCACGCCCTGGCGGCGCGAAGCCCGGCGGGCCGACAGGAAACACAGCCATTGCAGGACATTCGGCACGCCCTGGCTGAGCCGGGCGATCGCTTGAATCGTATCGTCATTGAACGGAACGCCCACCCGGCGCGAGCCTTCGAGGATGACCTCCTCGATCTCATGGAGCGAGAACGGGTCGATATAGACCCCGACCGCGTTGGGCAGCCCCTCGATATCGTCCTGAAGCAGTTCCGACGGGCTGTCGGCCCGGCCCAGAATAAAGAAGGAGAGCCAGCCGCCCTGATCCGACAGCGCTTTCATGACCTGACACAGCTTGGTCTTCAGGTCCTTGCTCTGAATCTGTTCGTAATCGTCGATGATGACGATGGCCTGGTTGTCGGAGAGCTTGTTCAGCGCCCGGATCACCCGGTTCACGCTCAGGCTTTCCTCGCCAAGGAATTCGCTCACCATATCCATGGCGTTGTCGTTGAGAAGCTCATTGAGATCCTGAACCCCAAGGCGCTCCCACAACACGCTGCCCGCCGGCGTCTCCTCGATCTGATCGAAGAGTTCCTCGAAAATCGTCCGGATCAGGCTGGAAAAGGTCAGATCGGCCGTTCCGGTCACCCGCGCGACGAGATAGCCGGAATTGCGGGCAAAACTCGTCACCACATTGGCAAGCGAGGTCTTGCCCAGGCCGTGTTCGCCGCACAGCACCACATGGGCGCATTCTTCTTCGATCGCCTCGACCACCGTGCCGATGATCGCGCGCCGGCCGAGGAATTCCTCGGACTTCCGCTTCGGGCGGGTCGGCGTGAAAATATCGCGATAGCTGCGCTGACGGTCCTGGGACCGGCGGCGCGCTTCTTTCGTACGGCGCCACAGACGCGCATTGGCGACATCGGAAAACCCGGTCGTATAGACATCCTCGCCCGGATGGCCCGTGCCGTTGAAATCGGCAACGCCGGTGCCCTGTCCAACCACGGAAATATCGCGCGCGAGCGAGCCGTCGGACTGACCGCTCAACCCATCCGCCTGCGGACCGTTCGGGCCGGGAGAGACGATCTCGGCTTCCTCGACCGGAAGCCCGTCATCGTCCTCATCCCCCAACGCACCGCCGCTCGCCATGTTGAGTCCGGAACCGCGCAGACGGCTGGCCGCATGGGACGCGCCCACGCCGGCGGGACGATCGCCCGGATCGCCCAAATCGCCCTGCGGCGGCTGGATCTCGCCCTCGGGCGCATCGTCATCGACGAATTCGATCTTCACACCACGGCCGTCGCCGCGCTCGGCGCCGCCCAGAAACGAAGATAACAGCCCGGATCGCTTGGCCATGCCAAACCTTTCAAATCAAGTGCACCGGGATGTGACGGGGGATCGCGGCGCCAGCCCGATAGCCGGAATAGACACTGCAAGCGAGCCGGCTCGCTTCAAGACCCCTGTGTCACGCGGTGGCAGGTCACCCACCCCATCGCGCCCAATGTCTAAACCCCAGGTTACATGCAAAACCCTAGGGAAACCAGTCGTCCGCTGCACCGCATCATGACGGGCGCGGTCCATCTTGCGTAGCAACCTTCATGCCGGTCCCACCACCCTGAGGCCATGGCCCGGCAACCACCTGCAACCAGCCGGCTAGAGCCGATAAGTCCGGCGCCGCTTGCGGGGCGCGGCCGGGGCCGGTGTCTTGGCGACGGCCGCGACCGGTGCGCCGGCCCCCGCCAGCGCCATACCGCCTTGGCCGATTCCGCCACGGCCCACACCGCCCTGGCCCGTACCGCCTCTGGCCGTGCCGAACCCGCCGCCACCGCTCCGGCCGCCGCGGCGCGCAAAAGCCGGCTGGCCGGTGACCATGCCCGGCCGCTGGACCGGAGAATGCAGACCGGCCCGCGCGCCCATGGGCACTCTCTGGGCTTCGGTCGCGGCGATGGCAAACCCCATCAGCGCCCAGAACGGGATCGCGCCCTGGGGACCCTCCAGATACACCTCGAAACTGGCATAGACGAAATAGGCAAGGCCCCACGCCATGATCCACAGATTGATGCTGGCCAGATCCTTCCGTCCGGCCCGGCTTGCCCGGATATAACACCGATAAAGCGACCAAAAGGTGGTGAGGATCAGCGCCAGCCAGATCACGAGGCCCGGGAACCCCGCCCGGCCGAGAAAGTTGATCGAGATGTTGTGCGGATTCCGGTTCCCGGTGGCGTCGTCGAACCCATCGAGCTCCGCATGCGAGACCCCATAGCCGCGCCCCAGCCAGAACCGGTCGCCGAACAGGGTGTCGTTGATAATCGACGTCCACCAGGTCAGGCGCCACTCCTCGGTGGTGTCGAGCACATCCTCGTCCTGCTCGGTGAAGATCGACAGGATGTTGGTGGCCACCTGCTCGGCCGACAGTTCCCGGCCGCCACCCAGTTCCAGGCGCACATCGAGCGCGACGAACAAGACGCCGACAACGGCGAGCGGAATGAACAGCCGCACCATGCGGTTCGAGGGCCGGAACATGAAGATCAGCGCGCAGGCCATGGCGATGCCGAGAAAGCCCCCGCGCGAACGCGACACGACCAGAAGCGAGCCCAGGATCAAGATGCCCCAGATGTAAAACTCTTTGAGCTGAAACAGCGCGCTCTGGCGGTTCTTGTAGACCGTGTGCAGACCCACCGCCATGAACGCGATGGCCCCGGCGATCTGAACGCCAAGGTCGCCCGCCTTGACCATGATGATGGTGGTGTCGGTGCCCGGCCAGGTCGGCAGCCGGGTGAAGAACAACTCGGTAATAATGAGCGCCGCCAGCCCCACAATGGCAATCCACACGAAGATCCGTGAATAGACTTCCGGCACCTTCTCAAGCGCATTCTCCGTGCGCAGAAGAAGGCTGGCGAACAGGATCGCATAAAGGCTGTAGGCCCAGGTCATGCCGTCCTGGATCGCGTCGAGACCGTAGACATCGATGAGCGGAATGGTGCGCAGCGCATTCCACATGATGAAGACGATCAGGACCCAGGCGATAGGCGACCGGAACACGCGGATGGTAAAGCCGCCGAGCAGCAGCACCATAAAGCCGAGCGCCAGGGCAATCTCGCCGATGAACAGCGGCCTGAGCCCGAGATAGGCAAAGCCCTTGTCCATGGACATGTACCCGAACAGCACAAGGCCCAAAAAGATGAGATAGAGTCTGCTGATCGGAAGCCGTGCCATACCGTGCGCCGTCCCGCTCCTCACTTGCACGGATCATTCAGGTCAGAATGCCGTGCGCCGGCGGCAGCAACGCAAACGCCGTGCCGCGCCATGGCTCTTCAGTTTAGCATAAGTGCGCTGCGCAACGCGTCACAATCCGTCTCAAGGCGCGGGGCCCGGTCCGGCGCAACGCTCATCCGGCTTCCCGTCTCCCGCCCGCTCGCCTGGAGCTTGTCGAGCGTGGTGAAGCCCCAGGGCGAATGCCACCGGTTGCCCGCCGCGGCGATCACATACCGGTTGTCCGCGCTGCGGTTTTGCGCCTTTTCCCAGAACCAGTCTCGCGCGGTATCGGCGGCGAGCCCCGTGACCCCGTCGCCGAACAGGACCACGGTGTTGCCGGTGACCGTGACGGCGCTGGCCTTCCAGTGATGCCGGTCCTGGTGGATCACGGCGAGGCCGTTGCCGCCGCGCGGACCGTTCTCCACATGATTGCCCGTGACCGTCACGCCGGCACTGTTCTGCACCGCGATCTGAGCGCCCCAGACCCAAGGGTCGAAGCCGAAGCCGTTGCGCACGGCGACATTGTTTCGAATGACCGCGTCATGGGAAATCTCGTGCCGGATTCCATCGCCCCAATTGTCGAACAGGACGTTGCGCTCCATGAGCACGCCCGCATTATCAATGTCCGTCCACAGACCGGGGCCGAAATTGCCGTAAACGCAGGTGCCGCGCACGGTCAGCCCGGTCATGTTCTGAAACTTGGTCGCGCCGGCTTCCCAGCCCCAGTCATATCCGGCGGTGTTGTTGCCCGCGATCACGGTATCCTCGATGACCGCCCGTCCGCCGTCCGACCGGATGCCCATCTGGCCGTTTTCGATGTAGGCCCCGCCGCGCACCAGAAACGGCGCGCCTTTCCCAGATAAGCCGATATCGAGCCCGGCGCCGTGGTTCTGACGCGCAACGACATCGATGATCTGCCAGCCCGCCGCGTCCCGGCCATGGATCGCCCCGGCCTGGGCGCCGGGGGCGTAGTGCTGGACGGTGAGATTTTCGATATGGACATTATCGCCGCCGGCTCGGAAGGCATGGGCGGTCAGACCGATCTCCACGGTGCGCCCGCGATAATCCTCGCCGACGCTCACCGTACGCTGATCGTAATGCCAGGTCCCCGCCTTGACCTCGGAGCGTTTGGCCACGCGCTCCAGGCGTGTTCCGTCCACGAACAGATCTTCTAGCTCACGGCAGAGCGGCCGGTCCTCCTGGCAATACCCGTATTCCGCCCGGGCCGGCGACGGCACGCGAGCGATGAACACCCCGTCTTTGGCGCGCCAGCCATCGACCAGCCGCGCCCCGCTCAACACCGCGCCGTCCTCGCCGATAAACCGCTGCCCGTCGCGCGGCGCGATCATCACCTCACGGTAAAGGCCGGGCGTGAACATGAAGGTCGTCCCCTCGTCGGCGCGCCGGACGATCTCAGCCACATCGTCACCGGGGCTGAGCCGCACCGGGGCATCCGCTGCCGCGGCCCCCATATCCGCGCCGATCCACACGCCCGCGCCAATGAGGAGGGCAAGCAGCCGTACCGGCGTCCGCATGCGCATCATTCTGTCCGATTTGTTAGAAAATGCCGTTGCCACCATGACGAAAAGCCCTATCGGGTGAATGTGGCAGGTCCATGAAAAAGGCCGCGCCGGGGACCGGGCGCGGCCTTGTCGCTTAACGGCCGAATTACAGGACGGAACCGGCGCGGATCAGCGCGCCCGGGCCATCCCGAAATCGATGCCGAAATAATTCTGCGGGCCGGGCACCAGGATCTTCTTCCAGAAATCCTTGCGCACGAACGGCATTTGCAGGATCGCCAGGAAGCAGTTCACGCGCTGAACCGGGCTCATCGGCGTGCGCATGATGGCGCGGATGTAATCCTCGACCATTTTGAGCTGCGGCATGGATTTGACCGGCTTCTTCGCGTCGATCCACTGGGCCTTTTCCTTGGTGGACTGGAAGAAGCTCATTTTCGGGTGGACGCGCTTGTGGAAGAGTTTTTCTTCCACCTGATACCATTTGCCGACCAGGGCCGTTTCGGCGAGCAGCACCTTATCGCCGCCGTAATAGCTGCGCTGAAGCGCCGACTGGTCCAGGAAGCTGCGCCGGTACAGACCGAAAACCTGGAGACACCAGCAGGTGTTGTGGATCGCGCTCTTGAAGCGCTGATCGGGGCCGGCCTGCTCGGCGATATGCAGGGCATCATCGCCCATGAAGCGGTTGCCCTTACGGTCGGTGTATTCGTTCACGGTGGCATCGTGGAACAGCGGATTGCCTTCCATGTCGAGCATGGCCATCTGGCTGTAGGCCAGGACCACGTCGCGATTGCCGTCGAGCGCTTCGACACAGCGCTGAAGCCAGGTCGGCGCGTAGTAATCGTCATGGGCATGCCAGGCGAAATACTCGCCCGTGGTCTCGTGATAGACCTTGTTGAAATTCGGCGATGCGCCAATGTTCTCAGGATTACGGACATAGCGGATGCGGCTGTCCTTGGCGGCATAGGCTTCGCCGATCGCCGGGGTGTCGTCCGTAGACGCATTATCGCAAATGACGACTTCCCAGTCCCGGAAGGTCTGCGCGATGATCGCATCGAGCGCGGACCCCAAATAATCCGCACCGTTGTAAACCGGGATCCCGATAGACACCTTCGGCATAATCACCCTCATTTCCGCTGCTTGCGCCAGCCGGCCCGTCATGCGGTCCTGTCCGGCGTCCCCTCACCGCGCACGCCCCTCGTCTGCGCGCGGCACGCTTTGATGCAATGCACCAACACCGGCCCTCTTGCCATGGGCCGCATTGCGAATCAATAAACGCTGAAGTTGCACCCCCCTTGCCCCGCCCTCTTGCGCCGACTTTGGGCGATACCGTCAAAGCCGGAGCCTCACGCTGCGGGCAGGCTGCCGAACAACCGGGCCGACGCACCCGCACGCGCCAACTCATCGTCGACATGGCGGGCCGCATCGCGCACCACATTCGACCACAGGAAGTCCTGGGCCCTCTCGAGCGCACCCTGACGCAGGGCGGCGCGCAGCGCCGGGTCGTCCTGAAGGCTTTTCAGATGAACGGCGATCTCGCGGGCCGCGCCCGCGCTGTCGAGCCCTGCGGTGCGGATCAGCCGTCCAGAGCTGTTGGTGACGATCTGGCCCGGGCCGCCGAGATCAAAAGCGATGACCGGCACGCCGAAGGCCATGGCTTCGAGCGGTACCATGCCGCCGCCGTCATGGAGGCTGGGAAACACCACCACATCGCTCGCCCGCAGCACATCGAAGAAATCCTGCTGCGGCAGGAACTGAACCATGCGGATCTTGTCGTCCAATCCCAACGCGCCGATCCGCGCCCGGCACCGGTCCTCAAGCTTGCCGGACCCGAACAGGGTCAACTCGCCCGCGCCGCCCCGGTTCAAAAACGCAGCGAACGCATCGATCGCCATGATCGGCTGCTTCCAATAGAGAAACCGCCCGGTATAGAGGATCTTCAAGGGCTGGCCCGCCTCGAACCGGCGCGCGGGCGCGCTCTGCGCGGTCTCGTCGATCCGGTCGATCCCGATCCCGATATTGCAATGGGCCCGGCGCCGATGGGGCTGGGGGATCAGCGCGCGAGTCTCGGGCGAGCGCGGCAGGATACACACGCTCTTTGAGAGCATCCGGCTCAAGATCACGTCGAGCGGCATCATCAGGTTCATCGAGTCCCGCAACAGCTCGGTGAGATGATCCTTCAGCGTGAAATTGCGCCGCATGGCCCAGGGCGAGGTCTCGCCCCCGGCCACCGGTCCGAACACGAACGGCACGCCGAAGCCGTAAAGCAGGCTGGCCTGGCGGACGACCCCGATGGTCACATGCCAGATCAGATCGAAGCCCGCCGGGTTCATATGCGTTTTGACGTGGCGGTACGCCTCGTATTGCCAGATCTCGTGGGTGATCTGATCGGGAATGCCGTAGCGGTCGTCGAGCGCCCGCGCCCAGGCGGGATAGCCGAGATACGCGAAGCGCGGCAGACGGTCGCCCTCATGGGCTTCCAGATAGGCCTCGATTTTGGCCCGGTAGCGCTCATGGACCAGCACCGTGACGTCATGACCGAGCGCGGTGAGTTCGACCGCGAAATGCCATCCGACGCCCTCTTCGGATCCCCGATTGGGTTCGCAATACATCGCCGACAGGAGAATGCGTGCCATCGACCGGACCGCCCGTGCTTGAAGGAATGGCGAAAACCGCGCTCACACCGGCAAAATAATGCCCGCTGCGGCGCTCATGCATAGCGCAGCTTGGCGCCGCGGTCATCCCGGACGGAAGGCCCCCCGGCGCCTGGACCCACCCGTCCGCGCCCCGTGACCGCCGATTAATTCCAGGCTAGGGTAGCCCCCGGCTGAAGACAGGCCCTGATCCGTGCTCCGGTCACGGCGGGCCAACCGGGTGAGTGATCAGGTGACGCAGGAACGCGAAGGCGCAGATCGGGACGCGGCCGCCCCGTCCCCTGACGGATCCGCGCCCGCCGGTCCCCTGGCCGCCGTGTCACGGTCGCAAAAAGCCGTGGTTCTCTATCAGGCGCACCGCCAGAAGCTCTGGGCGCTTGGCGACCAGGTGATGGTCAGCGCGGTCAATTTCCTGACCATGGCCATTGTGGCGCGGGTGCTCGGCGTCGAGCAATTCGGCCTGTTCTTCTGGTCCTATGTGGTCTTTTTGCTCCTCAAGGCGATGCATCAGGCGCTGATCGTGGCGCCGATGATGAGCATCGGGCCGAAAAAGGCGCCCCACGAACGGCCAACCTATTACGCCAGCGTGGTCCTGCATCAGCTTGCCCTGGTGGCGCTCACCGTCATTGTCGTCCCGCTTGTGCTTGAGGCCTTCGTCCTGGCCGATCCCCAGATCGACCTGCGTGCCCTCACCTGGGCGCTCATCGCGGCCTCGATCGGCGATCAGGTGCAGGATTCCGTACGCCGCTACATGTTCACCCATGGCCGGGTGATCGCGGCCTTCGCCAATGACGTCATCGCGTATCTCGCGCGGCTGGGGCTGTTTTACGGCCTCTATTTCTTCACCGAGGTGCGCATCGACGGCGAGATGGCCTATTGGCTCATGGCGCTGACCTCGCTCAGCGCGGCGGCGATCGGCTTTTTCTGGTTCGAGACGCTCAAATTCGAACGCATCGCCATCGAGGCCAACACCCGCCACCACTGGACCTTCTCGAAATGGCTGTTCGGGATGGGCGTCCTGCAATTCTGCTCGGGCCATGCGATGACCCTGGTCGGTGCCCTGGTCATTGGGCAGGCGGCCTATGGCGGCATCCGCGCCACCTACAACATCCTGGCGCCGATCCAGGTGTTCACCCTGGCGCTCCAGAATGTGGCGCCGGTCCGCGCCTCCGAACTCTACAAGGCCGAAGGCACCCAGCCCCTGGTCGGCTATCTGGTCAAGCTGGCGCTGGCGGGGATCGTGTTCAGCGCGGTCATCGGGCTTCTGGGCTGGCTGTTCGCCGAAGACTTCGTGCGTCTGCTCTATGGCGAGGAATTCGTGCCCTATGCCGGCCTGATCAACTGGTGGGTGCTGATCTTCGCGATCCGCTGGCTGCAATTCCCGCTGGAAGTCGGCCTGCGCGCCATCGAATACACCCAGCCCTTGTTCATCTCGGTGGTCATCGAAGCGGTGTTCGGCCTCTCGGCCGCTTATTTCATCGCCAGCTGGTACGGTCTGAACGGTGTCATGGCGGGTCTCGTGATGGCGCATATCATTCCGGTCACCGTCCTGACCGTCTGTTTCCTGCGCCGGATTGGCTGGCGCCGCCCGGAGAACGCGAGCCACACGACGGCATAGCACGCATAGGTTTTCCATCGGCGCGTCATTTCGCTTGCGCTGCCTAGGGCGATTTGCTTCGATGCGGCAGGGGTAGACAGACACGCCTTGGCATGACTGCTGCATTGGTCGATAGTGATTCGACTGTGCAGCATTGGGCTTGGTTGGCGGGGACCTGATTGGTGGGGACCGGTCAGACACATCCGCCGGATCTGACGACCGCTACGGCACCGCGTAACAACGGACCGCACGATAACAGTCCGTACGATCTTGGCGGCGGGACAGCGAACGACCGGGACCGCAAGACACGCGACCGGGACGACCGACAAAAGAACGGCGGACGAAAAAACGGCGGACGAAGAACACGACAGTCGACGATCATCGGCG
>CAZHDI010000026.1:33000-39420 GCA_964531285.1 uncultured Alphaproteobacteria bacterium
AACGGCGGACGAAAAAACGGCGGACGAAGAACACGACAGTCGACGATCATCGGCGGATGCAACGGACCGTTGATGGATTTGGCCGGGAGAGGGATGACGCCCGGGATCGACAACATAAAGACGGCGGGAGGGGACGGCCGGTGCACTGAGGAGACCGAAGCGTCTCCGGCCAGGTCGAACTCTATGGATCCGGAGACTTCCGGACCGATTGTGGGGGTTAAGCGGGTGTCTATCGACGCGGTGACCGACCGGCAGATTGCACTCAATCCGTCGCGCGGCCGGCAGAATTCCTGGCGTCTGAGAGCGTCCTGGCTGGTCATGCTCCTGACCGATGCCGTCGCCCTTCAGCTGTGCGTGTTTCTCGCCTATCTGACCCGGCTTGCCCTGTCGCCGGTCTGGCCGATGGACATCACGCCGGATCAATATCGCCCGATCGCCTTGGGCGTTCTGATGATCCCGGCGGCCTTCCAGATCATGGGCTTTTATCCCGGATACGGGACGGATCCGGTCAAGCGCCTGCGCCAGCGGGTGCTGACCACCGTGGCCATTTTCGCCGTGCTGACCACCTGGGCACTCGTGCAGCGGACCAATGAATGGGCGGTCAGCCTGATGGTGCTCACCGCGGCCTTCGCCCTGGTGCTGCCTTGGATCTTCGAGTCCGGCATGCGCGATCTCTTGGTGCGTCTCAAGCTGTGGGGCCAGCCCGTGGTGATCCTGGGCACTGGCGATGCCGGCCGGCGGATGCTGCGCACGCTGAAAGCCCGTCCCGAGACCGGTTACCGGCCCATCGCGCTGTTCGACGAAGACGCCAATGAATGGGGCCGCACCTATGAGGGCGTGCGGGTCGAGGGCTCCTTCGCGGACGCCAATGAATGGTCCGGCCGGGGCGTGAACACTGCCCTTCTGGCCACCCATGACATCGACGGGTCCGGCATCGCCGCGATGGCCGAGCGGACCCGGTTCGAGACCCTGCTCTATGTGCCGAACCTGTTCGGCATGCAAAGCGCCTGGATCACGCCGGTGGATTTCCGGGACGTACCCGGCCTTGCGATCCGCAACAATCTGCGCAGCAAGCGCGCGCAGGTTCTCAAGCGCATTCTCGATTACATCGTGATTGTGCCGGCGACCATTGCGGCGCTGCCGATCATCGGCCTTGCGGCGCTTGCCATTCGGCTGGTGGACGGCGGTCCGGTGTTCTTTATCCATCGCCGCCGCGGCCTCGACGGCAAGCCGATCGATGTGCTGAAAATCCGGACCATGTACAAGGACGCCGACCGGCGTCTGGAAGAATTACTCAAGACCAACCCGGAGGCCAAGGCCGAATGGGACCGGTTCCTCAAGCTGCGCAACGATCCGCGCGTGCTGCCCGGCGTCGGCGGGATCTTGCGCAAGTTCAGCCTGGATGAGCTGCCCCAGCTCTTCAACATCCTGAAGGGCGACATGACCCTCGTGGGCCCGCGTCCGTTCCCGGATTATCATTTGGATCAGTTCGACGATTCCTTCCGTACCCTGCGCCAATCGGTGGTGCCGGGTCTGACCGGCCTGTGGCAGGTCTCGGAACGGTCGGAAGGGGATCTTGAGGTCCAGCAGCGTCAGGATACCTATTACATCCGGAACTGGTCGATCTGGCTCGACATCTACATCCTGATGCGCACGGTCCTGATCGTCCTGGGCGGCAAAGGCGCGTATTAAGCCGAAGCCCGGCCCCCTCAAAACCGTCATGCCGGACCAGCGCAGCGCGGATCCGGCAACCAGGGCGAAAACTTCGATTTCTCTTTTAAGTCCAATGCCTTCCGCCCTGGATTCCCGCTTTCGCGGGAATGACGCAGGTCGCCAGAACCGTCATGCTGCGCGGGGATGACGGGCACGGATGTTTTTCCCGCATGTCTCTGGCTGACAGCGGTGTATCAACGCAATGAGGCGGCCCCCGAGGGACCGCCTTCTTCAAACCGAATGACGCTCGCCTTATTCGAAGGTGAAGGTCGTGAACTGAATATCGTCGAAGGACGCATTCCGGATGATGATCACATCGGCCGGGAACTCCTGCAATTCGTTCTGCCCCGACGGGATTTCTTCATCAGCCGGAACATCGGCCAGATAGATCCGCCAGTCGGTGAAGTTCTCGAACAGGATGAGCCGGGTCAGGGTATTGGGATCCTCGTAGCGCGGATCATAACCCACCAGATTGATCGTATCTTCCAGACGCGACAGATCCGTAATCTCCGCCGTGCCGAAGCCCTTCTCGAAGGTAAAGGTATCCGCGCCGATGCCGCCGATCAGCGTATCGCCGTCCGATCCGTGAAGCGTATCGTCGCCGATCCCGCCCTGCAGCACGTCGAAGCCCTCGCCGCCCCACAGGGTGTCGTTGCCGGCCTCGCCGTTGAGCTGATCATTGCCGGCATCGCCGTAGATCATGTCGGCGTCATTGCCGCCGAACACGAAATCATCGCCGCCGCCGCCGAAAATCGTATCGAAGCCGTTGTTGCCGAAGAGCCGGTCCGCTCCCTCACCGCCGACGAGCACATCGCTGCCATTGCGGCCGTCGATGATATCGTCGCCCTGTTCGCCGTCGAGACGATCCTCGCCATTGCCGCCGCGGATATTGTCGGCATCATCCCCGCCATAGACCTCGGCCGCGCCGCCCTTGATCTGAATGACGTCGCTTCCGGCGCCGCCGTTCACAAAGCTGTCGCCGCCCTTGATCTTGATCCTGTCGGCGCCCTCTTCCCCGAAGATGGTCGAGAAGGACCCGTTCTTGACCTTGATGTTATCGTCGCCAGTGCCGCCATAGACGACATCGTTGCCCAGGCCAGCCTTGATCTTGTCGGCATCCGCGCCGCCGATGAGAACATCGTCGCCGAGATCGCCCTGCAGCTTGTCGCGGCCATCGCCGCCGATCAGAACATCGTCGCCCAGATCGCCGCGCAGCTTGTCATTGCCGCCGCCGCCATCGACCACATCGTTCGCCGACGTGCCTTTGGTCTTGTCCTTGCCGCCCGATCCGGTCTGCGTGAACGTACCGTCGTCATTCACGATGAGCCCCTGGGCGCTGGCGGTCGAGATCGACGCCAAGCCGACGGCAGCCGCGGCCCCGCTCAGGCTCACGGTGAAGCTCTCGTCGCCTTCGGGCACCAGATCGCCCAGCACATCGACGGTGACAACCGCGGTGGTCTGGCCGGCGGCGAAATCCACCGTGCCGGTCTCAAACGTGCCGCTCACGAAGTCGGACGCCTCGGCCGACACACCCGCCGATCCGGACACGGTATAGGTCACCGACGCCGGGATGGAGGTCGCCCCGGAGCGCGTGATCGTGAAGCTGTGGGTGACGGTCTCGAAGACCGAGCCTTCCGGCGCACCGGTCACCAGCGGCGCGATGGAGAAGATCGCATCCTCGCCGGTCAGGGTCACCGTCATGGTCGCGGTATCGGTGCCGCCGAAGCCGTCATCCACCGTGTACTGGATATTGTCGAAGAACGGCGCGCCGGCGGCCAGGAAGCCGAAGGCCCCGTTGGGATCGTAGCTGAAGCTGCCGTCGGCGTTCAGGGTCAGGAGCGCGCCGGAGTCCAGCAGAATCTCGCTGCCGACATCCCCGGCCTCGCCATTGACCGCGACCACGCTGAGGACGCCATTATCCGCATCCGCATCGGCGCCCGACCCGTTGTCCTCCAGAACATTGCCGTTGAACGGGGTTTCCTCGTCGATGACGAAATCGTCGTCCTGCGCCACCGGGTCCAGATTGGCATCGTCATTGCCGATCCCGGTCGTCACCGAGCGATTGAAAAAGCTTACGCCGGACAGCGCATTGAGCGGGTCCAGCATGAGGGTGAAGGTGTCCTCAAGCTCGAAATCCGTATCGCCGGCAATCGCGAAATTGATCGTGGCCTGGGACTGATTGGCCGCGAAAGACACCATGCCGTTGACCGGCAGGCTGCCTGCGACATCCGCGTTGTCCGCCGGATTGGCGCCCGACGCCGTGATCGTGAACGGAACATCGAGCGCGTTCGAAATATCGCCCGACCGGTTGACCGTATAGGTGACGAACGTCGCGCCGGCATCGCCTTCGAGCACACCGTTGGGACCGGAGACCGACAGGGTCGTGCTGACCGCAAGATCCGTCACCTGACCGTTGCGCACCTCGAAGACCCAGCGGCCCGGCTCGCCGACATTGCCGAGCGTGGTTTCCAGATCGAGGATCGCCGGTTCAAGGCCGGACCCGGGAATTTCAAGACGGGTATCGCCGTTGGCGCTGCCGCTGGACAGACCGATCACGGCGGTGCGGTCCAGCACGCTGGACTGGAGCCCGTCGCCTTCGCCGCCCACGGACCAATTGATGTCCTCATAGCGGAACTCGATATCGAAGTCCCCGGCCGACCGGCCCGGCGAGCCCGACCGGTCCGTGAGGATCAACTGGAACGCATTGAGCAGGTCGGTACCGTCATCGTCATAGCCGACATCGTCCCAGGTGACCGTGAAGGTGCCGGTCGCCGGATTGAGGTCATAAAAGACGAGGTTGGATCCGGTGGAATTGCCGCCATCCGTCGCCTCGTCCTCGGTCGTGGTGTCGATATCGGCGAAGAACGGCGCGATCACCGGCACATCGCCAAAATCCGTGATGGCGGTGCCGGACTGGAGCAGCGAGATCCCATTGGAGAAATAGACGTAACCGTTCGTGCTGATGCGAACATCCGTCAAAGTATCGGTGCCGAAGACCAATCCGTTTGGAAACACCGAGGACAGATCGATCGCCGGTCCGTCGCTGGAGAAGTTATCGCCGCGCGTGAGAACGGACTCGCCGAAACCGTCGGACCCGCCCAGACCGTTGAACAAAGTCGCCATTGAGACCCCCTGAAGCGCCGCAGCCGCTGGGCCGGAGCGGGTCCGCCCGCTCCGGCGCCGCGCCAAAGGCACACCGGATAAACCATACACGGGCGCACGCCAATCATCTGCACCCGGCGGACGTGCGCGTCACCTCAGACCGCGCACAATTCCACCACCTATTCAGTCCATGGTCTGGTCCTAAAACGCAACACCCCTTCCGGCGTAACCGGAAGGGGCGCTGTCACTTTTTCTCTAGCGGACCGCCCGGAGACGGTCAGAAGACGCCGCGAGGCATTAGAAAATGAAGTTGCCCGCGTTGATGTCTTCCAGCTCGGTTTTTTCCAGAACGAGAGTCTCGCCCGAGCCCGGCGCCGTGAAGATCAGGTCTTTGCCTTCTTCCTGGACATTCAGAAGGAAGGTTGCAAAGTCCGGCACAAGCTCGCCGAACTCCGACAGATCGACCTGGTCTTCGCCCGGCTCGAAGTCTTCGATGATGTCGATGCCGTCGCCGAAGCCGAAGACGAAGATGTCGTTGCCATCGCCGCCCTTGATCTCGTCTGTTCCGGCACCGCCGGTGATCACATCGTCGCCGTCACCGGCATCGATGTCGTCATCGCCCGCGCCGCCGTCGACAATGTCCGCACCGTCGCCGGTCTTGATCTTGTCGTTACCGGCCCCGCCATTGACGATATCCGACCCGTCGTCGGTCTTGATATTGTCCTCGCCGTCGCCGCCATCGACCAGGGCGTCGCCGCCCTTGACCTTGACCTTGTCGTCGCCGGCACCGGCATAGACCTCGGACCCGCCCGAGTCCTTGACATTGATTTTATCGTCGCCGTCGCCGCCAAAGATGATGTCGCTGGAATCGCCTTTGATCTTGTCGTCGCCGGCCTGGCCGATCAGGACATCTTCGCCTTCTTCGCCGTCGAGCTTGTCCTTGTCGTCGCCGCCGATCAGGACATCGTCGCCGGTGTCACCCTTCAGGTTGTTCTTGCCGTTGCCGCCATCGACGATATCGACGCCGCTCGTGCCCTTGAACTTGTCCTTGTCGTCGCCGAACACCTGCGTGAACTCACCGTCGTCGTTGAAGACGGTGCTGTCGGCGGTGGCGGTTTCGATCTCGGCCATGCCCATGGCCGTGGTCGGATTGCTCAGGGTGATGGTGAAGGTCTCGTCACCTTCCGGGAAGAAGTCGCCGGCCACCGGCACTTCGACCGTCTGGCTGGTTTCACCGGCCGCGAAGCTCAAGGTGCCCGCCGGGAGCACACCCGCGACCGTATCGTCCGCCGTCAGCGGGCTGGCGCCGGAACCGGCCACGACATAATCGACGCTCGCTGCGGTGGCGGTGTCGCCCGAACGGGTCACCGTGAACACATGCGTCACCGAGCCCTGATCGCCTTCCGGCGCGTCGGAGACCGTCGCCTCGACCGCGAAGATGGTCGTGTCGAGACCGGAAATGGCCACCGAAACGGTTGCCGTGTCGGTCTCATCGCCATCGCTGATCGTGTAGGTGAAGGTCTCGGTTTCGACATCGCCGTCGCCCAGAGCCTGATAGCCGCCATTGGGATCGAAGGCGAAGGCACCATTGGCACCGACGGTCAG
>CAZHDI010000027.1:0-13782 GCA_964531285.1 uncultured Alphaproteobacteria bacterium
GGGTCTGCGCCTCGACCCCCTGGCTGGCATCGACCACCAGGAGCGAGCCCTCGACGGCCGCCAGCGACCGGCTCACCTCATAGGCAAAGTCCACATGGCCCGGCGTGTCGATCAGGTTCAGCGTATAGGTCTCGCCGTCGCCGGCCTTGTAGATCAGGCGCACGGTCTGCGCCTTGATCGTGATGCCGCGCTCGCGCTCGATATCCATCGAGTCGAGAACTTGGCTTTTCATTTCCCGTTCGGTCAGCCCGCCGCACATTTGAATGAGGCGGTCAGCCAGGGTCGATTTCCCGTGGTCGATATGGGCGACGATCGAGAAATTGCGGATATTCGAAATCTCTGCCATGGCGAGGAAATAGCATCGGGGGGCGGGAGCGCCAAGCTGGCTTTTGCGCGCAGCTTCAGCCGTGCGCCCTCATGTGGTGAGCAAAGCGCCCAGGGCGCCCGTTGCGGCGATGTTATTGGCCATATGGGCCGGGATCGCCCCGCCGATGAGACCAAGGCGCCAGCGCACCAAACCGAAGCCGGCGCCGAGGGCCGCGATCACCACGAAATCCACCGCGATCGACGGGCCCGGCAGGCCCATGGCCGTCCAGCCGACGACATGGAGCAGAGCAAACAGCACCGCCGTGATCAGCACACAGGCGATGGGGCCATGGCCGCGCCGTTCCAGATCGCGCCACAGAATGCCGCGAAACAGGATCTCTTCCAGGATCGGCGCCATCAGGATCGCGTTGAGGAGAGCCGGGCCGTCCAGTTCGAGCGTGCCGGCGGTCCCACCGCCCGCGAGAACCGCGCCGGTCAGGATCGCCAGGAGCACGGCCAGCAGCGCCAGCCCCATCAGCATCGGACGCCAGCTGAGGGCCTCCAGGCCCAACCCGCCGCGCCGCAGCCCGCCCGCCCAGGCGCCATCGCGCCACCGGATCAGCGCCAAGGGCAAGGCGATCCAGAGGGCCAGTTTGGCAGCGGTCCAATAGGCAAAAGCGCTCCACGGGCCGGCATGGGGCCAGATGCTGAGTTTCACGGCCCACGCCCCGGCCCAGGCCAGAAACACCGCGGCCACGATGCCCCAAAACCCGAGCGCGGCTTTTCTCATGGATCGAGCAGGTCGAATTCGGGCCGATAGCGCACCACGCCGCCTTCGCCGAAATCCGCCGGGTCGGCGCACAGGCCGATCACCTGGAAGGCCCGGCCCACATTGGCTTTGTTCCACGTGAAACCGTAGCGGCTCGCAGCCTCGAAGCCGAAGCGGCGGTAATAGCCGGGATCGCCGAGCAAAAACACCAGACCAATGCCCCGGCGGCGGCAGACATAGAGCCCCGCCCGCACCAGCGCCGCGCCGATGCCCTGGCGCTGCCATGCCGGGCGCACCGACAGCGGCGCCAGCCCCAGGGCCGGCGGTGATAGACCCTCACCGCCAATGGTCAGCGGGCTGAACGAGACATGCCCCAGAATGGCGCCGTCGCCGGACAGGCCGTCATGCTCGGCCACCAGGGACAGCGCCAGGCCGCCCGCCTCGCGCATGGCCGCGACCACCCGCGCCTCGGGCGCGCCGCCGAACGCCTCGCTGACGACCGAATGGATCGCGCGCACATCGCTTGGCCGTTCCGGGCGCACCCGGGCGAACCCGGCCACCTGCGGGCGCCAATCGCGTTCTGAGACCATGGCCGTGTTCCCCCTCGCGGTGTTCTTGTTTCAGGGCTCTATCATGGGCCAAACGGCGCGGTGGCAAAACCATGTGCTGCGCGGTTGCACGACGGTTGGCGATGGGTTTCGATGATGGGTGTTGCCCATGACAAGCGGTGCCCCATGAAAATCGTCTTCTCGCCCGACCACCAGTTGCATCATGGCCGCGGCGAATTGACCGACGGGCGTATCATGCCCTGCCACGAGCGCCCCGCCCGGGTGGATATCGTGGCGGCGGCGGTGAGCGCCGCCGGGTTCCCGGGGGTCAGCCCGCCTCATCTCGATGGCCGCGGCGCCATGGCGCGCACTCACGACGCGGACTATCTGGCGTTTCTGGAAGCGGCATGGGCCACTTGGGAGGCCGAGCACGCCGAGCCCGGCCGCGACACGCCGGACGCGCTGCCGCTGATCTGGCCGGTGCGCAACCTGCGGGCCGTCCGTCCACGCCATATCGACGGGCTGATTTCCTATCACGCGCTCGATGCGGGCACGCCGGTGACGGCGGGGACCTGGCGCGCGGTCACGGCGGCGGCGGCCTGTGCCGCGAGCGCGGCGGATCTGGTCTGCGGCGGTCAGGGGCCGGCCTTGTCCATGGCGCGCCCGCCCGGCCACCACGCCACCAAGGATCAGCTCGGCGGCTATTGTTATCTCAACAACGCGGCCATCGCGGTGCATCAAGCCCAGGCACGCGGTGCGGACCGGGTCGCGGTGCTCGATGTGGACTACCATCACGGCAACGGCACCCAGGCGATCTTCGAGGACCGGAGCGATGTGCTTGTGGTTAATCTGCATGCGGATCCGCGTGACGAGTTCCCGTATTTTCTCGGCCATGCCGACGAGACCGGCATCGGCGCGGGGGAGGGCGCGACCGTCAACATGCCCATGCCCTTCGGCACCGCGTGGGACACCTATGGCCCGGCCCTCGATGCGGCCTGCGCGCACGTCGCCGCGTTCGCGCCGGATCTGCTGGTCTTATCCTGGGGGTTCGACACCTTCGAGGGCGACCCGATCTCCCATTTCAAGCTGACCACGGAGGATTTCGCCCGCATCGGCGCACGGGTCGCCAAGCTCGGCCTGCCGACAGCCATCATCCTCGAAGGCGGCTACGCGGTCGATGACCTGGGACGCAATGTGGTCAGCGGACTGACGGGATTTCTGGACGGCTGAGACCGGCCCTCCCGGTCTCACGCTTACGCCCGCAACGTCCCGCCGGTCGCCTTTTCGACCTGCGCGATGATCTTCTTGGACACCGCGTCGATCTCTTCATCAGTGAGCGTCTTATCGCGCGGCTGAAGGATGACTTCGATGGCGAGGGATTTCTTGCCCGCTTCGATGCCCTGGCCTTCATACAGGTCGAAAATCCGCACATCGGCGATGAGCTTCTTGTCGGCGCCGCGGGCAGCCTTGACCAGGGTCTCGGCCATCACGCCGGTCTCGACCACGAAGGCAAAGTCACGCTCGACCGGCATGAGGTTCGAGGCATCGAGCGCCGGGCGGGACTTGGTGCCCTTGGCCTTGGGCGCCGGGATCGCCGCCGGGAACACCTCGAAGCCGACCGCCGGACCCTTCACATCCAGGGCATCGAGCACGCGCGGATGGATCTCGCCGAAATGGGCCAGAACCGTTTTCGGCCCCAGTTGCAGGGTGCCGGACCGGCCCGGGTGATACCAGTGCGGCGCCTGATCCGTGATCTGAAGGCTTGTCACCGGCGCGCCGGCGGCCTCCAGCGCGGCCAGGGCGTCCGCCTTGGCGTCGAACACATCCGCGTCATGCCCCCCGGCATGCCAGACCCGGGCCTGGGGCTGGCGGCGCAGCCCGGCGAGCACCAGCGTCTGATCGTCCGGGTCCTGACCGCGATATTGGCCGCCCGCCTCGAACAGCGCCACCGAGGGGAACCCCCGGTCGATATTGCGCCCGGCGGCGACGATCAAACTCGGCAGCACGCTGGGGCGCATGGTGTCGAGATCGGCCGAGATCGGATTGGCGAGCGCGACCGGAGCGGCATTCGCATCTTTGGACCAGAACAGCGCCGCATGCGCATGGGGGACGAACGCCCAGGTCACGCATTCATGAAGCCCGCGCGCCGCGAGCGCCCGTTTCGCCAGACGCGTGCGGTCCTGGGTCTGGGTCAGTACCGGCTTGGCGACCGGGAAGGCGCGCGCCAGAGGCGTGGAGGGCACATCGTCGAGCCCGCGAATGCGCATGACCTCCTCGACGAGATCGGCCGAGCCGTGAATATCCGGGCGCCATGTCGGCACGCTCACCTCAAGCGCCGGCGCCTTGCCGCTGACCGCAAAGCCGAGACTCGTCAGAATACGGCTGACTTCGTCAGCGTCCGTTTCGATCCCGGTGAGCCGGCGCACCTGGGCAGGGTCGAACGGGATGGTCAGGGACGGCTTCGGCGCCGCGCCCGCGACAACCCCTTGGCTGGCCTCACCGCCGCACAGATCCATGACCATGCGCGTGGCCAATTCCAGGCCATCTTCCACGAAGGCCGGATCGACGCCGCGCTCGAACCGGTAGCGCGCATCGGACACGATGCCGGTCTTGCGGCCGGTCGAGGCCGTCCGGTAGGGATCGAAATAGGCGGACTCGATCAGCACATTGACGGTGTCCTCCGTCGAACCGCTGGTCTCGCCGCCCATGATCCCGCCAAGACCGAGCACCGCGGCATCATCGGCGATGACGCACATGGTGTCGTCGACCTCATAGGTTTTACCGTCGAGCGCAAGGAAGGATTCACCCGCCTCGCCCAACCGCGCGCGCACCGTGCCGGTGAGCTTGTCCGCGTCATACACATGGAGCGGGCGGCCCCGGTCGTAGGAGATGTAATTGGTGATATCCACCAGCGCGTTGATCGGGCGCAGGCCGATGGCGCGCAGGCGGCGCTGCATCCAGTCCGGGGACGGACCGTTCTTAACGCCCCTGACGACACGGCCGGCAAAGACCGGGCAGGCATCGGCGGTATCATCGGAAAAGCTCAGATCAATCGCGACTGGCGAGGCGAAACCACCCTTGACCGGCTCGATACCGCCCTCTTTCAGCGTGCCGAGACCGGCAGCGGCCAGATCCCGCGCGATGCCGTGAACGCCGAGGCAGTCCGGACGGTTCGGCGTGATGCCGATTTCGATCATCGGATCGTCCAGCCCCATGACCTCCGCCATGGGCTTGCCGGCCTCGACCGTCTCGGGCAGATCGATGATGCCGTCATGCTCGTCCGACAGGCCCATCTCACGCTCCGAGACCAGCATGCCGTTCGACTCCACGCCGCGGATCTTGGTCGGTTTCAAAGTGATGCCCGTACCCGGAATATACGAGCCCGAGGGCGCGAACACCGCCTTCATGCCGGCCCGTGCATTGGGCGCGCCGCACACGACCTGCACCTCGCCCTCATCGGTCTTGACCTTGCAGACCCGCAGCTTGTCCGCATCCGGATGAGGTGCGGCGTCGAGCACATCGACCACCTTGAAGATCTTGAGAGTCTCGGCGAGATTTTCGACCGCCTCGACCTCAAGACCAATTTTCGTCAGTTTCGTGACAATCTCATCGAGGCCTGCATCCGTATCCAGATGATCCTTGAGCCAACCAAGCGTGAATTTCATCGGTCCATTCCGTCCGTTTTCACCCGCCGGGGCTCAGCGTTGCGCGCCTGGGGGTGGCCATGTCTGTGTTCGGGCTTAGCGGCTCAGGCCGGTGGCCAGGCTCGGAATATCGAGCGCGGCAAAGCCGTAATGCTTCAGCCAGCGCAGATCGGCGGCGAAGAAATCGCGCAGGTCCGGCATGCCGTATTTCAGCATGGCGATGCGGTCGATCCCCATACCGAACGCCCAGCCCTGATAGACCGCCGGATCGAGCCCGACATTGGTCAGCACATTCGGATGGACCATGCCGCAACCCAGGATCTCCAGCCAATCGTCGCCCTGGCCGATTTTGATTTCGTGGCCCGAGCGGTCGCAGCGGATATCCACCTCGGCCGAGGGCTCCGTGAACGGAAAGAAGCTCGGGCGCAGGCGCATCTCGACATGATCCACCTCGAAAAACGCCTTGCAGAATTCTTCGAGCACCCATTTCAGATGGCCCAGATGGCTTTCCTGGTCGATGACCAGCGCCTCGACCTGATGGAACATGGGCGTGTGGGTCTGATCGGAATCGCAGCGATAGGTGCGCCCCGGCGCGATGATCCGGTGCGGCGGCTCGGTGGACAGCATGGTGCGCACCTGCACCGGGCTGGTGTGCGTGCGCAGCAGCTTGGGCGCCGCGCCATGCTCCGCCTCCAGATAGAACGTGTCGTGCATCTCCCGGGCCGGATGGCCTTCGGGGAAGTTGAGGGCGGTGAAATTGTGACGATCGTCCTCGATATCCGGGCCTTCGGCGACCGCGAAGCCCATATCGGCGAAGATCGCGGTGACTTCGTCCATCACCTGGGTGATCGGATGGATGGTGCCGGACGGGCCCTCGCGCACCGGCAGCGTGACATCCACCTTTTCGGACGCCAAACGCGCCTCCAGCGCCGCCTCATGCAAGGCAGCCCCGCGTGCGGCGATGGCATCGGCGATGCGCGTCTTCAGGCCGTTGATCAGCGGCCCTTGCGCCTTGCGCTGATCGGCATCCATGCCGCCGAGCGATTTCAGCAGCTCGCTGACCGAGCCCTTTTTGCCGAGCGCTTGCACCCGCACCGCGTCGAGCGCGGCTTCACTGTCGGCGGCGGCGATCGCCGCCGTCAGGTCGCGCTCCAATGCGTCCATGTCAGACATGACCCGTTCCTTCCCGTAACTGTCCGTCGTGTTGGTACCCGAAGCCGCGCGCAAATCAAGGGCGCGGCTCCCGATGAGAAGCCGCTGCGCTCCGGTTCGCCGGACGAGGGAACGAGGTCACCCCGGGACGGGGGTCAGGCCAGCGCCTTTTCGGCCTCGGCGACCAGAGCCTTGAAGGCCTCGGGCTCGCGGATGGCCAGATCGGAGAGCACCTTGCGGTCCATCTCGATCCCGGCCCGCCCGAGGCCGTTGATAAATCGGCTGTAGGTCATGCCGTGCGCGCGGACCGCGGCGTTGATCCGCTGGATCCACAAGGCGCGGAAATTGCGCTTGCGGGTGCGCCGGTCGCGATAGGCGTATTGACCGGCTTTTTCCACGGCCTGATTGGCGACGCGGAACACATTTTTACGGCGCCCGTAATAGCCTTTGGCGGCCTTCATCACCTTGCGGTGGCGGGCATGGGCGGTAACGCCGCGTTTTACTCGGGACATGTCTCACTCCATGGGTCGGTAGGATCCGGGGGTCGATTTATTCCGGTCGATGCGATCCGGTCGCAGGCATCGGGCCCGCGGGGATCGGGATGCGGTCAGCGGCCTGATCAGCCGTAGGGCATCCACTGCTTCACGATCCGGGCATCGGGATCCGACAAGGTCGTGGTGCCGCGCAGATCGCGGATCTGCTTCGGCGTGCGCTTGATCATCCCGTGACGCTTCCCGGTCTGAGCCCGCTTGACCTTGCCCGTGGCGGTGAGTTTGAAGCGCTTTTTGGCGCCGCTCTTGGTCTTCATCTTGGGCATTTTGCACTCCTGACTGAAAAATCGCGGCCCGTTGGGCCCAATCCGGCCCGTTTGCGGGATCCTGAAAGCCAAACACATGGCCGATCCGCGCCCGCGTGGTGCGTTCTGAGCTGTCCCGGCATGCCCCGCCGGACCGCTCGCACTGATTGGGAAGGCGCTGTTATACGCGATCGGGCCGGCCATGCAAGCCAATCCCGCGCGTGCAGCGTCCGGCCTTTACCGGATTTTGGGTCCTGGTCCTTAAGCTGGCCCGGCGTCAGTGAGGACAGTATGGCCCAGACAGCGATCGAAACCGGCCCGCCCCGTTCCGAACCGGACGGCTGGACAGCGCGCGAACAGTGCGGTCTGTGCAATGTCGCGGGCCTGCTCGATATCGGCATGGCGGTGCTCGCGCCCGACGGCCGGGTGGCCATGCTCAACGAGCAGGGCCGGCGGATCCTGCATGACGGCGCGCCGACCGCATCAGCCCTCACCGTCGACATGCTGGCCGTGGTCGCCCGGCATCCCGGCGTGCGCGGCGACATCGTGGATATGATGACCCGGGCGATGACCGGCGCGACCGTCCGGCGCGACATCAGCGCCCGGGGGCCGGGCGAGGCCCCGCTGCATCTGGACATGGTCGCCGCCCCGATCTTCGGCCCGCCCGGTCAGGTCCACCGGATCATGATCGCGTGCCGGGACATCACCGCCCAGACGCTCGCCGAACAGGAGCTGCGCCAGAAGGCCCTGCGCCATCAGATCGCCCGGCAGGGCGCGGCACAGGTGCTGTGGGAATGGACCTTGGCCACCGGGCGCTATGTCATCAACGAAGACGAGGGCATGCCGCACGATCTGTCGATCTACCACAACGCCCAGACCGTCGAGGACATTGCCCGGCTGATCCCCGAGGAGGACCGGCCCCATGTCGACGCGGCCATGGTGGATCTGATCGAAAACGATGTGCCGTGCATGATCGAGCACCGCATTATGGCGCCGGACGGCACAACCGCCTGGGTCGCGGTGGGTGCCGCGGCGGAACGCGACGAGACCGGCAAAGCGGTCCGGGTGATCGGCTACACCAAGGACATCACCCAGCGCAAACGCGATGAACTCGAATTGATCGAAGCAAAAAGCGCCGCTCAGGCGGCAAGCAAGGCCAAGTCGGAATTCCTGGCGATCATGAGCCATGAAATCCGCACGCCGATGAATGGCGTGATGGGCATGGCGCAGGTGCTGGCCGACACATCCCTCAACGACGATCAGCGCCAGTTCGTCGATATCATTCTCACGTCAAGCCAGGCCCTGCTGACCATCATCAACGACATTCTGGACCTCTCCAAGCTCGAAGCCGACAGCATGCCGGTCGCCCATGAGCCGATCGATCTGGCGGACATGATCCGGCAGATCGAGAATCTGTTCGCGCACCAGGCCGCGAAAAAGGGCATCGCCTTTATAACGGCCATCGACCCCGGCGTTCCGCACCAGGTGGTGGGCGATGCGCTGCGCCTGCGTCAGATCCTGATCAATCTGGTCGGTAACGCCGTGAAATTCACCGATGACGGATCGGTCAGGCTGACCGTAGCGCCGCTGGATGGGCCGGATGCGGATGGAAAGATCCATCTGCGGTTCTGCGTCGCCGACACCGGCATCGGCATCGACGAGGAGGCGGCCGAGCATTTGTTCGATGCCTTCGCGCAGGCCGATACATCGACCACGCGCGAATATGGCGGCACCGGCCTGGGTCTGACCATCTGCGACCGGCTGGCGGCGCTGCTGGGCGGGACGATCGATTTCACCAGCACACAAGGCGAGGGCAGCACTTTCATGGCCGACATTCCCTTCACGACAGCCGACGACCTGGCGGAGGACGACAGTGATGAGGATCCGGACCGGGCGGCGGCCGGCTTGGCCGATGTCGAGACCGGCGGCCGCGTGCTGGTGGTCGAGGACAACGAGGTCAACCAATTCCTGTTCCGCACGGTTCTGGAACGGGCCGGTTATCAGGTGGTCGCCGCCAATAACGGTCAGGAGGCACTCGACTGCCTGGACCGCGAGACGGTGGATCTGATCCTGCTCGACATCCAGATGCCGGTGCTCGACGGCATCGAGACGACCAAACGCATTCGGCAGCGCACCGATGAGATCGGTACACTGCCCATTGTTGCCCTGACGGCGAATGCGATGACGGGCGACCGCGAGCGGTATCTCGCGGCCGGCATGGATGATTACATTGCGAAGCCGATCGAGCCCGCCGCATTCCTCGGCACCGTGGCCGATTGGATCCGGCGGCCCGCCGCGGTCAGCGCGGCGCCATGACCATGATCATCTGGCGGCCTTCGAGCTTCGGGTAGACTTCGACCTTGGCCCGGTCTTCAACCTCGGTCTGCACCTTTCTCAAAAGGGCGATGCCGAGATCCTGGTGGGCCATTTCACGGCCGCGGAAGCGCAACGTGACCTTCACCTTGTCGCCTTCCTCAAAGAAGCGCTCAATGGCCCGCATCTTCACCTCATAATCATGGGTGTCGATATTGGGGCGCATTTTGACTTCCTTGACCTCGACAACCTTCTGCTTCTTGCGCGCCTCGCTGGCCCGCTTCTGCGCCTGGTACTTGTACTTGCCGTAGTCGAGGATTTTGCAGACCGGGGGTTCGGACGTGCCGGCGACCTCAACAAGGTCAAGGCCCGCATCCGCGGCGCGTTCCAGGGCCTCATCAATGGAGACCACGCCCCGCTTTTCCCCCTCATCATCGATCAAAAGCACTTCACGGGCTCTGATCTGTTGGTTTACGCGCGGACCGCTATCGCGCGGCTCCGGTTTCGCGTGCATTGGACGACGAGCTATCTACCTCACTCCTTTCAAAGGCACCGGCCGGTCCCATGGCACCGCCACTCCCCGAAAGTGCGACCGGTTCGTGCCGGACGCGGGGTTTGGCGGGCCGACGTCACGGCGCGGACCGGCCAGCGGCTTGCCCACTCTTTTTCGCGCCGTGAAGATCGTCACTGTCTCATATAAGGGCTGAAAACGCCCTTACCATAACGCAGAACCATAACGCAGATGCGGCCACCGGGCATCGACCCGGCCGCCGCTCGTCTATTCGGCGGCATCCGCCGCACGCCCGGCCACAGCCTCAGCGCGAAGATCCGGCGGCAACGCTTCATCCTTGAGAGTATGGATCGCGTCGGCCAACGCAAGGCTCTCCTGGCCGTCCGAGCCCAGCCGGCGCACCGAAACGGTCCGGTCCTCGGCCTCGCGCTTGCCAACCACAAGAATAGCCGGGACTTTCTGCAACGAGTGCTCCCGCACCTTCAAGTTGATTTTTTCGTTGCGCAAGTCGGTATCGGCCTGGAGACCGGCGGCCTGGAGCGCCGCGCAGACCTCCTGGGCATACGAATCGGCATCCGACGTGATGGTGGCCACCACCACCTGGACCGGCGCCAGCCACATCGGGAACCGCCCGGCGTAATGCTCGATCAGAATGCCGGTGAACCGCTCCAGCGATCCGAACAGGGCCCGGTGGAGCATGACCGGCACATGGCGGTTGCCGTCCTCACCGATAAAGCTCGCGGTCAGACGTTCGGGTAAATTGAGGTCCACCTGGAGCGTGCCGCACTGCCAGTCGCGCCCGATCGCGTCGCGCAGCACGAATTCCAGCTTCGGCCCATAGAACGCGCCTTCGCCCGGATTGTGCTCCATCTCCAGCCCGGCCGCGTCGGCCGCGACCCGCAGCGCCTCTTCCGACTTGTCCCAGATCGCATCGTCGCCGACGCGCTTTTCGGGCCGGTCGGAGAATTTCACCCGCACATCCTCGAAGCCGAAATCCTTATAGATGCTCAAGATCAGCTTGGTGACCGAGACGCATTCCTCCGTGATCTGCTCTTCGGTGCAGAAGATATGCGCATCGTCCTGGGTGAAATGGCGGACCCGCATGATGCCGTGAAGCGCGCCTGACGGCTCGTACCGGTGCACCTTGCCGAACTCGGCCATTTTGAGCGGCAATTCGCGATAGCTGCGCAGGCCCTGGCGGAACACCTGAACATGGCCGGGACAATTCATCGGCTTGAGCGCGAAAACCCGCTCGTCCGGCGTCTCGGTCGTGTACATGTTCTCGCCGAATTTCTCCCAGTGGCCTGAGCGCTCCCACAGCGAGCGGTCCAGCACGTCCGGCGTGTTGACCTCCTGATAGCCGTCCGCCTCCTGACGGCGGCGCATATAGGAGATCAGAGTCTGGAACAGGCGCCAGCCCTTAGGGTGCCAGAACACGGCGCCCGGGCCTTCCTCCTGCATGTGGAACAGATCCAGTTCCTTGCCGAGCTTGCGGTGGTCGCGCTTTTCGGCCTCTTCCAGGCGGTGCAGATAATCCGCCAGTTCCTGATCGTCCCGCCAGGCCGTACCGTAAATGCGCTGAAGCTGGGCATTGTTCGAATCCCCGCGCCAATACGCACCGGCCAGCTTGGTCAGTTTGAAGGCCTTGCCGATATGCTTGGTGGACGGCAGATGCGGCCCCCGGCACAGGTCGTACCACGGCCCGTGATGATAAATGCGGATCTCTTCCCCCGGCGGAATATCCCGGATGATCTCGGCCTTGTACTGCTCGCCGATCTCTTCGAAATGCCTGGCCGCCTCGTCGCGGTCGCGTACCTCGCGGGAGGTCGGGCGCGCCTCATCAACCAGTTCCTTCATGCGGGCCTCGATCTTGTCGAGATCCTCCGCATGG
Organism: uncultured Alphaproteobacteria bacterium; assembly: GCA_964531285.1. GTDB lineage: Bacteria > Pseudomonadota > Alphaproteobacteria > JAJFIK01 > JAJFIK01 > CAZHDI01. The sequence continues at coordinate 11,931 of CAZHDI010000027.1, forward strand.
AACGGTTCGTTGCGCGCGAAATCGTAAAAGAACCCGTTGTCGATCACCGGACCGATGGTGACCTGCGTACCCGGAAACAAGTCCTGGACCGCCTGGGCCATCAAATGCGCCGCGTCATGACGAATCAATTCGAGCGCATCCGCCTCGTCTTTTTTGGTCACGATGGCGACCGCGGCATCGCGGTCGATCTCGGCGAACAGATCGGTCAATTCCCCGTCCACGCGCATGGCCAGAGCGGCCTTGGCAAGGCTCTTGGAGATGTCCCCGGCGATGTCGGTGCCAGTCACCGGGCCCGGATAGGTGCGCACGCTGCCGTCGGGCAGCGTGATGGCCACGGGGCGGGCGGCATTGGCTTGGTCACTCGACATCGTCTGTTCGCTTTCATTCCGTTTGAAGGTGAAATAAGGGGTCGGCGCCCCTCGGACGCCAAAGCCCGGCGCATGGATCCCCATGCCCGGGTCGGTGTCACTATACCCATCGCCCCGGGCGCTTCAATGCGCGGGTCCTGCACGGGGCTCAGCCGGACTCGAAGCGGTCCAACGCCCCGGCAGCGTTTTTCGACGGACCTGCTGGCCATAATCCGCGTGGCCCAGATAGACTGCGTGCGGGATCGGCGGGGGCACAATGAGCGAGATCGTCCTGATTTTCTTCGGAGCGCTTCTCGGCGCTGTCTTTGGTGGCGGCATGTCGGCGTGGATGAACCGGCGGCGGATGCAGCTTCAGACGACGCTGGCTTTGCTGACCGAATGGAACAGTGCCGAAATGCAGCGCAACCGGCTGATCGCACATCGAGCGTTACGGCCGGTCGACTCGCTGATTGAGGCCCTGGCGCGAACCGGTGACGAAGAAACGGAGCGCGCGATCACCGCGATCGTCCATTTCTGGGAAAAAGCCGCCATTCTCGATGAATACAACGAGACCAAGCGCACGCTGTTCAAGACGGTTTTCGCCGAGATGGCCCAGGGATGGATTACGCGACTGTTCGGATTGTCATCCGATCCGAATGACTATGACGGATGGGCGGGGCATGCCCGCCCCATCCTGAAACTCGCAACGCGGCTTTAAGCAAGCCGCCTGAACCAGGTGCCTGTCGGCTCCCCGTCGGTAATCAGGCCCGGCCGTCGCGGACCCAGACCCGGCGCACTTCGCCGTCGAGTTCGCCGACCTTCTGGGCCCAGGACCCGAACATGGCCGCGATCTGGTTTTGCCAGCGATAGGGCTCCAGCTCGAACACCCAGGTGTAATCCACATCGCCGCCGGCATAAGCGACCTTGTAGCCGACCGGCTCGGACCCGAAGCCGTTGTTCTGGCTCGCGGCGCGCGGCTCGGCGGCGGGGATCAGCGCTTCGGTGTGGGCGGTGCGCTTGATCGCGCCCAGATCGGCGACATTGCAGCCCACATCCTGCCAGCCATGCACCAGAGCGGCTTTCCAGAACCGGCTGCCATTGCGCTCCGACAGGTAGAACGACAAATTCGTGCGGGCCGCCTGATCGCCGTCGCCGACCTTGAGCACGTAGTTCACCAGCCCCGTGTCGGTATATTCGGCGCGGTCCTCGAACGACGCCAACGCCTTGACGACGGCGTCGAGATCCTCACGAGCCGGCAGCATCGGCGCGCGCTTCGCGCGGTTGAACATGCCAAACATCATCCTGTCCCCTTTGCGGTGGCGCCCGCCGGGAGGCCCCCGGCTCGCCGCAGTTGTCCGCCTCCCCCGAGGCGGTCCCCATGAAACACTACAGACCTGTTAACTTATCGCCGGTGACGGGGCTTGGCGAGACCCGGCAGAGCTGTGCACCGGCGATAATGCGCAGGTGCGGCATGGCGGCAACCCTTCGGGGTACCGCTTTGGCGC
>CAZHDI010000027.1:13882-30055 GCA_964531285.1 uncultured Alphaproteobacteria bacterium
CCCGCGCGCCGCATCCGGCGGTTTGGGATCGCCGTGGAACGCCACGACCCGCGCGCCGTCGGGCAGACGGGGCGTGCGCACCCAGCTCATCACCCCGCCGGGCATGCAATCGACCTTGAAGCTGCGCACCCATTCCTTCGGGAAAAACACCAGATCGCCGTGTTCGGCGGCGGTGCGCGACACGAAGGTCTGAGAATTGGGGAACCGGTCGAACAGCGTCTCCACCGTCTCGTTGTAGCGATCGAAAATGTAGGTCAGCGCGCCGATCTCGAAGGTGAAGACAGATGAATTGCCCACGCCCTGGCCGGGCTGAGTCCAGTTTTCCGGAATCGCCAGCTTGTCCGAATAGCCGACCAGATCGTCGAGCGGGCCGGTCACCACCACATCGAGATCGAGAAACAGCGCCTTGCCGCTGAGGCCGCCCAATCCGGGCTTGAAGATCGACACCTTGCGCCAGGGCGAGATCTGCCGCGCGGCGGGCACCATGATGTCCGGCAGCGGCTGGCACTCGACCGCATCGATCACGCCCTCGGGCCGGTCGGTGAAGCACACGAAGCGGAACGGCAGCGACAGGTGGCGCGCGACCATGTGATAGAGCTTGTTGACGTATTCGGGCCCGTATTTCGGGCCCCATTTCATGCTCAGCACGGTGACAGGCTCTGGTGCACTCATGCGCGGGTCCTTCCGGCCGTCCTCAAAACGCGGTCATAGACGCTTAACGTATCGCCGGTCATCGCGTCGAGGGAATAGCGTGCCTGAACGAAGGCCCGGCCCCGGTCGCCCATGGCCGCCAGGATCTCGGGCCGGGTCTTGAGCGCCGCGCCCAATGTCCGCGCCAGCCCCAGATCGTCCCCCGGGGCCACCCGCCAGCCGGTCGCCTGGGCCGGATCGTTGCCGGCATCCAGCATGGTCTCGCGGCTGCCGCCATGATCGGACGCGATCACCACCCGGCCCATGGCCTGCGCCTCGACGGGGACGCGCCCGAAGGCCTCCGGTTCGGTCGCCGGCGAAACAACGAGATCGGCCGCCAGATAGGCCGCCGGCATGTCGTCGCAATGGCCGTGAAACACCACCCGGTCGGTGAGCGCGAAGCGTTCGGCCATGGCCTGAAGATCGCGGACATAAAGATCCCGGCCCTGATCGTCGCCGACCAGCACGCCGACCCAGTCCTCATGCTCGCCGGCCGCCTTCAGGTGCGCCAACGCGGCCAGGAAAACCTCCTGCCCCTTCCAGCGGGTCAGCCGCCCGGGCAGCAGCAGCACCTTGCGGTTGCCCAGCCCGCCATTGCCGGGCAGCGCCGTGCCCCAGGCCGCGCGCAGGGCCTCGACGCGCGTTCGGGTCACCGTGTCGGGATCGAAAAAGGTCGTGTCGATCCCGCGCGGGATCACATCGATCCGTTGCAGGGCAAGCCCATACTCCCCGGCGATATGCTCGGCAATGAAATGGGAGTTGGCGATCACCGCATCGCCCCGGACCATGCCGGAATTGTAGAACCGCTTGAGGCCCGAGCGCGCCGTATAGGTGCCGTGATAGGTGGTCACGAAGGGCACGCCCATGATCCGGGCCGCCGCCAGCGCGCTCCAGGCCGGGGCGCGGGAGCGGGCATGGACCAGATCCACCCCGTCCCGGTCGATGATCTGGGCCAGGCGCAGCACATTGGCGAGCATGCCGTAGGGGTTCTTGGTTTCGGCCGGGATATCGATCACGGTCCCGCCCGCGTCGCGCACCTCGCCATCGCGAAAGCCGCCGCGCGTCGCCACCAGCGCCCGTCCGCCATGGGCCGCGATCGCCGCGACCATGTCGATGGTCGTCTGTTCCGCGCCGCCCGCGCCCAGATGCGGGATCACCTGAAGGATCGTCGGCCCGTCGGCGTTTTGCACCGGCCGCGAAGCGGCAGTAGGCTCGGGCGCTTTTGTGTCAGAAGGATCTGCCGGCATGTCAGTGAGCCCCCCATCGATCGCCGCCGAACCGGCCGTGCGTTACCTGGACCGCGCTGAAGGCGAGACAATCGCCTATTGCCGCCGCGAAGGCCAGAGCCCGGGGCCGGGCCTGGTGTGGCTGTCGGGCTTCCATTCCGACATGGCCGGAACCAAGGCGGTCGCACTCGATGCCTGGGCGGGCGAGACCGGCCGGGCCTGCCTGCGCTTTGATTATTTCGGCCATGGCCAGTCCTCGGGCGCTTTTGCCGACGGCACTGTCGGGCGTTGGAAAGACGACTGCCTTGCCGCCATCGACGGCCTGACGACAGGGCCGCAGATTCTGGTCGGCTCCAGCATGGGCGGCTGGATGGCGGCGCTGACCGCGCTGGCCCGGCCCGAACGCATCGCCGGTATCGTACTCATCGCCCCGGCGCTCGATTTCACCGAGGATCTGATGTGGGCCAACTTTTCCCAAGAGATCCGCACCCAGATCGAAACCACCGGCGCCTGGCAGCGCCCGTCATCCTATGGCGACGAGCCCTATCCGATCACCAAGACTCTGATCGAGGATGGACGGTCCCATCTGCTGCTCGCGGGCCTTGCCGACGGCGAGACCCTGCCGATCGCCTGCCCGGTGCGCATTCTCCACGGCATGGAGGACGCTGACGTGCCCTGGCGCCGCTCGCTCGACCTATGCGACCGTCTGGCCTCGGACGATGTCCGGGTGACCTTCGTGAAATCCGGCGACCACCGGCTGTCCACGAATGCCGATATCGCGCTCCTGCTGCGCACGGTGGAGGACTTGTCGGCCAGGATCGCGGGCTGACGGACCGAAGGGCTTACGACTCCGTGCTGATCCGCAGCGTGAGACGCCCGTCGATGGGTTCACCGTCGATGGTGTGCGGATCGAAATCCTCGCACCGGAAGCCTTGATCGATGGCGGTGAGCGCCCGGCTGGTCCGGCCCTCGAACGCGCTGTCGTCGAGCAGACCGACCTGCCGGACCTGACCCCTCGGGCTGGTCTGAATCTCGACCAGAAGCGTGCCCGATCCGGGGATGCCGTTGCGGCGGCGGCGCGGCTCGCACTGGGTTTCCACGGTCCACTGGGCCGCCACGCGCGGCTCCCGAGACAGGGCCGAGGAGAGCGCGGTGATCACCGCCTCGCTGTGGCTGGCCTGGGCCTCCAGATCGCCGAGGATCGCATGGTGGATGCTGTAGGATTCCACTTGCGCCAGATGATAATCCAGCGCCTCGATGACCGTGCGCATACGGCGCATCAGATCGGTCCGGGCGCCGTCCTCGGTGATGGCGTTCGTGCGCAGAACATCGCAGGGCGCGCGGTAATTGTTGTCGTCATAGAGCGGCACGCTCGGCTGCCAGATCGCCGCGCCCTTACGGTATTGTGCGAAGGGCAGACCGTCGAGTTCATAGCCGGCCTTGTCCCGGTAGGTGAGCGTGATCGGTACGGCGACGCGCGCGACATGCTCGCTGGGGCGCGGCACGCCGTCCTCGCTCTCGACGCACAGCGCCCGCTGCTGGACCGGCACGTCATGGCGCGCCCCGACCGCATCGAAGCCGGATGACACGGAAAGCGCATTGGCCGCCGTCATCTGACGGTCATGCTCGCGGACCAGGGTCTCGCGCGCGATCCGCCAGTTCGACTGGCTGCGCAGGCTGTTGAGCGGCGCCGCGAGCGCCCCCAGCACCGCCACCTGTTCGGTCAGCGCGATGTCGCGAGCATCGTCGAGCATCTGGTCCAACTCGGCACTGTACAGACGCAGATAGGCCCCCAGAAGCGCGTGATGCGCGGCCATCATCATAATGTCGTCGGTGACGTAACGCGCGGTCCAGTCGAAGCTGTTGACCCGGGCCGCATAATCATTGGCGAGCGCGCCCAGTTCGGCCCAGCCGCTCCGCAGCGCCCCGCGCGGCGTGTCCCGCGCGATGGTGAGCGCCTCGGCGATGATGCCGCGGAAGGGTTCGACGCGGGCCTGGGCCCGATAGAAGAGAGTGACGAAGGCCGTCACATCGTCAGCGGCTTCCATAAGCGCCGCGTCGTCGGCTTCCATGGCGCGCTCGCGCACTTGGGCCGCCTCGCGCTCGACACCGCGGATCAATTCGGTGGCCGCGACCATCCGGGCATCGACGCCGGCCAGAAGCCGCGCCCGGTCCGCATCAAGCGCCGCGATCCGCTCGCGAATGCGGCTGCGGGTGTCACCGGCGCGGCGCAGATCGCCGCTTGTGAGATGAGGGGCGAGGGCCAAGCGTTTCTGACCGGTGGGGCTGTAGGGATCGAGATCCCGCGAGACCGCCTCGATAGCCGTGATGTAGGCCAGCGCCGGGGCCTGCGCCCCTTCGCCTGCCAGGCCCGGCGCCGTGGCGTACAATGTCGCCGACCGGGTGACCGGCTCAGCGCCCGCGACGCCCGCCCAGACCAGGCCAGCCGCCAGCGCCGCCATGGCCGCACCGGACCGGCGGATCCCCTTGCGGATCGATGTCATGGACCGTGCCCCCACTGCTTCTGCTCTGTCCCGTCCCGCCGGCGGCCCAGCCGTCCGGCGCATTCCCAATAACAAGCGATGCAAATCCCTTGCCGAAGTCTACCGTTGCGCTTCCATCGCTTCATGGAGTGCGCGCAGCCCTTCGCGATAAGTAGGATACGTCAAGCGCACGCCCAATTCCTGTTTGATCCGCCCATTGGAGCAGCGTTTGCTCTCGCTGTAAAAGCTGCGCGCCATGGGCGACATGTCCCGGGACGCCGCCTCGAAGCTTTGCCAGGGCGGCGGCTCGACCCCAAGCAGGTCGCATGCATAGGTGATCACCTCGCCCGGCGGCGCGGGTTCATCATCGCAGACATTGTAGGCCGCGCCCGGATTTGGCCGGGTGATCGACGCCACAAGCACGCTCGCGATATCGTCCACATGGATGCGCGAGAACACCTGTCCCGGCTTGTCGATCCGCCGCGCGGTGCCCGACCGCACGCTGTCGAGCTGGTTGCGGCCCGGCCCATAGATCCCGGCGAGGCGAAACAGATGCACGCCCAGCCCCCGGCGGTGCCACAGATCGGTCCAGGCAGCCTCCGCCGCGACCCGCCGGCGGCCCCGCTCGGTCGCCGGATTGAGCGGCGCCGTCTCGTCGATCCAGGCACCGCCGTGATCGCCATAAACCCCCGTCGTGGACAGATAGCCGAACCAGGCCGGCGCCAGATCGGCCATATCCTCGCCATGCCAGCGGTGCACCACATCCCCATCGGCATCCGGCGGCACCGAATGAAGCACATGGGTCACGCCGTCGAAGGCCGTCTTGGGTAAAGGCGCCGTGCCGTCGAAGATCAGAGGCTCGATGCCCTGAGCGGCGAGCGCGTCGGCTTTTTCCGGGGTCCGCGTGGTGGCGCGCAGGGCCCAGCCATTGGCTTTAAGGCGGGCCATGAAGACCTGGGCCGAAAATCCGGCGCCGAAACATAAGAGGCAGGGCATGGACGCACTCGCGGCGGGTGGGTCTGACACAAATTCGCGCTTGCCCCGGCCGCGCCGAGCGGGGACGCTGCGGGTCGGGGGCGGCGAGGTGACAGGGTCGATGAAGTCTCACAAGAATGCAAACCGGACCGGGGCGCTCAAGGGCCTCATGCTGGCCGGGATCGGGCTTGTCGCGCTTGGCGCCGCCGGCGGTCCGATGGCGCACGCGGCCCCGGCGGATCTCCCGGCGGGCGGCGGGGTGGCCGTCCCGTTGCCCAGCGATGCCCTGCGCGGCGGTCCGGCCGAACCGCTGGATCCGTCGGACTTTGAACGCCTGGGCGGCTCGGGCCAGTACAAGCGCTGTCTCGATCAGGTCCTGACCGATCCGGACGCGGCCTTCGATATCGGCCTTGCCTGGCGCGACCAGGGCGGCGGCGCGCCCGCCAAACATTGCATCGCCCTGGCGCTGATCGAGCTTGGCCATTACGGCGAAGCGGCGGTCCGGCTCGAAACCCTGGCCAAGGCCCCCGACGCAGGCGATACGGCGCTCCGGGTACAAATTCTCTCCCAGGCGGGCAATGCCTGGCTGCTGGAGGAGCAGGCCGAACGGGCCATCAGTGCGCTGACCGCCGGGATCGACCTGGCCGCCACCGACCCCAACGCGCCGGTCGATGCCACCGCGCTCATCTATGACCGCGCCCGCGCCCATGCCCTCATCGAGCGCTGGCCCGAAACCGCGGCCGATCTGACCGTCGTGCTGGAGCGTCAGCCGCGCTCACCCTCGGCCCGGGTTTTGCGGGCCACCGCCCGGCGGCATCTCGGCGATATCGCCGCCGCGTCCGACGACATCGCCGCGGTTCTTCACGCCTCGCCCGAGGATGCGGCCGCGCTCATCGAACGGGGCCTTCAAGCCTCGGCCCAGGGCGACAAAGACAATGCCCGCCGGGACTGGGCCCAAGCCGCCGTCGCCGGGGAGGGCACACCGCTCGCCGACGCCGCCCGGGATCTCATCGCCCGGCTCGACCTCATCGGCGAAACGCCCGGCGCGCCCAATGCCGTGGCCCGCGTATCGACCGGCCCGGCCCCGGTCACGACCGCCCGCGCTCCGGCGGCACCGGCGGCACCGGCCCGCGTGATGACAGCATCCACGCCGCCTGCGTCCGCACGCCCGTCCGTCAGCACACCCATCGATGCGCCGGATATCCGTCCGGCGCCGCGCCCGGTCGAGGCCGCCCCGGAGACCCCCTCGCCCTATGCGGCGATCCCGGACCCCGTGCGCCGACCGGACAGCGCACGCCCGTCCGCCACGACCGGCCAGGGCATCACCCTGCGCCCGGCCATCGGCGAGATCGACAGCGCGTTCTAGAGCGTTTTCAGCAGTGAGCGCAGCGAACGGGTGCGGTTTTGCGGTTCGAAAACGCGACCGACCAAAACCATCGAGTGCATTCAATGATCTGGAGTACATTGAATGCGCTCTAAGAGGCGGTTAGGCCGCGGCCCACTCGGCCCGAACATCCGCATCCGTCTCATCGGGCAAGGCGTCGGCCTTGAGCGCCTTGAACCGGGCCGGGTCTGCCAGCCGGGACAGCGCCCACACCGCCGCACCGCGCACCACCGGCGCCGGATCACGCAACAACCCTTCAACGCACGGCACAAGATCCGGCGCACCGCTATTGCCGATGGCGATCAGCACATTCCGGACGAACCGGTCGCGCCCGATCCGTTTGACCGGCGATCCGGCGAACACGGCCCGGAAGGCCGCGTCGTCCAGCCGGGCCAGATCGGCAAGACGCGGGGCGGCGAGTTCCGCACGCGGCAGAAACGCTAATTCCCTTGTCCGCCCGGCATATTTGTTCCAGGGACACACCGCGAGACAATCGTCGCAGCCATAGATCCGATTGCCCATGGCCGCCCGGAAACCGCGAGGGATCGGCCCTTTGTGCTCAATGGTCAGATAGGAAATGCACCGCCGCGCATCGAGCCGATACGGCGCCGGAAACGCATCGGTCGGACAGACATCCAGGCATCGCCGGCAGGACCCGCAATGATCCGTCTCGGGATCATCCGCCTCCAGATCCAACGTCGTAAAGACCGCACCCAGAAACAGCCAGGAGCCGAAGTCGCGCGAGACCAGATTGGTGTGCTTGCCCTGCCAGCCCAGCCCGGCGGCCTCGGCCAGCGGCTTCTCGGCGACCGGCGCGGTATCGACGAACACCTTGATGCCGCACCCGTAGGTCTCACCCATCCACCGGCCCAGGCGCTTCAGCCGCTTTTTGACCGTATCGTGATAATCCGCCCCTTGGGCATAGGCCGAGATGACCGCGCGATCCGGATGATCCAGCAGGGCCATGGGATCGCGGGCCGGGCCGTAATTCTGCCCCAGCATGACGATGCTGCGCACATCGGGCCACAGGCGGCGCGGGTCGCCGCGCTGATCGGCACGGGTTTCGAGCCAGTCCATGGTTCCGTGATGCCCGTCCGCAAGGGCGTGCGCGAGCCGCTCCGGCACCTGCGGAATGGCATCGGGCCGCACGATGCGCGCCGCATCGAAGCCCGCCGCCCGGGCCTCGGCGAGAATCGTGGATTTTGATGCGACGTTGCCGGACAAGCCGGTCTCCTGGGAACGGTTGGCGCTCCGTTCAGTGTCCCCGTCACCGGAGCCAGGTCAAGCACCTGCCGGGCCCTAAAAATCCAGGTCGGTATAGTGCCGCGTCGGGGGCATGCCGCGCACCTTGTCTTCCAGAAGCCCGCGGAAGGCGGGGCGGGATTTCACCCGCGCATACCAGTCCTTGGCTTCCGGGTAGTTCGACCACGGCACATCGCCGATGTAATCGAGGCAGGACAGATGGGCCGCGGCGGCGAAATCCGCGATGCTCAAATCGCGCCCGGCCAGCCAGTTCCGGCGCGACACCAGATAGCTGATGTAATCGAGATGGGTGCGCAGGTTCATCAATCCCGCCCGGATCGGCGCAATGTCCGGATAGCCGTCGCCGCGCAGGCGCCGGTGGATCTTCTGGTGCACGACGTTGACCGTCACCTCGTCCTGGAACTTGGTGTCGAACCACGCCACGAGCCGGCGCACCTCGGCCCGATCGAACGGCGCCTCCGGCATAAGCGGCGATTGCGGGTAGGCATCGTTGAGATACTCGCAGATCGCCATGCTCTCGGAGACCGGGCAATCATGGTCGATCAGCACGGGAAGCGATCCGGCCGGGTTCAGATCGAAGAACTCGTCATCGATCTCCCAGGGCATGACCGGCTCCAGGGCCGCGTCGAGCTTCTTTTCGCCCAGCACGAGCCGCACCTTGCGGCTGAACGGGCAAAACGGCATGTGAAGCAGTTGGATCATGAACCCGGGACCTGGAAAAAAGCGTTCCACCGATCCTTTTCGGGTGATTTGGCCACCGGGCGCAACCCTTTGGCCGCGCCCGGCAGAATGACGGTTCGGTCACGGACCGCCGCTCACGGACTGCCGGTTGGGGCGGCCGGTCAGCCGGCCTGGGCGGGCTGGCCCGCGTCGCTCAAGGGGTGGGCGATGCGGCTGACCATCTCCTTGGGGCAGACCTGCCAGAATTCGCCCAGCGCATGGGGCCAGGCATTGAGCAGTTCCCGGGCGCGCATGGAGCCGGTGGCCTCATGGTGTGCCTTGACCAGCCGGTGAAGCTCCTGGCCCCAATGGGCGCTATCGATCCGCTGCCAGATCACACTGTCCGGATTGATCTCATAAGGCAGGCGATCCTCGGGGTCATAGACGAAGGCCATGCCGCCTGTCATGCCGGCGGCGAAGTTGGAGCCGACCGCGCCGAGGATCACCGCCGTGCCCCCCGTCATGTATTCACACCCGTTGCAGCCGCAGCCCTCGACCACGGTAACGGCGCCGGAATTGCGCACCGCGAAGCGCTCGCCCGCTTCCCCGGCGGCGAACAGCCTCCCGTCGGTGGCGCCGTAGAGCACCGTGTTGCCGATGATCGTGTTTTCGCTACCGCTCGCCCGGCTTCCGGCCGGCGGGCGCACGATGATCGTCGCGCCGGACAGCCCCTTGCCGACATAATCATTCGCCTCGCCGGTCACATCGAGGGTGAGCCCCCGCGCGCCGAACGCGCCGAGCGATTGGCCCGCCGAGCCCTTGAGCCGCACCGTCAACGTGCCCGGTTCCAAGGAGCGCATGCCGAACCGTTTGACGATACGCGCCGAGGTGCGCGCACCGATCGCCCGCTGGGTGTTGCGCACGGTGTAATTCAGCTCAAGCCGCTGGCCATATTCGAGGAACGGCTGAGCGTCCTTGAGGATCTGCGCATCGAGGGTGTCGGCGACCTCATTGCGCAGCGTGCCGGCCCGTTCGCATTTGTGCGGACCCGGATCGGCGCGCACCAGAAGCGGATTGAGATCGAGATCGTCGAGATGGGGCGCGCCCCGGCTGACCTGGCGCAGAAGATCCGTCCGCCCCAGGATTTCATCGAGCGAGGAAACCCCCAGCGAGGCCAGGATCTCGCGGACCTCCTCGGCGATGAAGCTCATCAGGCGGATGACTTTTTCCGGCGTGCCCCGGAAGCGAGCCCGCAAATCCTCGTCCTGGGTGCACACACCCACCGGGCAAGTGTTGGAATGGCACTGGCGGACCAGAATACAGCCCATGGCCACCAGTGACGCGGTGCCGATGCCATATTCCTCCGCCCCCAGAAGAGCAGCCATCACCACATCGCGGCCCGACCGGATGCCGCCATCGGTGCGCAATGTCACCCGGTGACGTAGATCGTGGAGCGTGAGCACCTGATGAACTTCCGTCAGGCCCATTTCCCACGGAATTCCGGCATATTTGATGCTGGTCTGGGGCGAGGCGCCTGTTCCGCCGACATTGCCGGAGATCAGGATCACATCGGCCATGGCCTTGGCGACACCTGCGGCAATCGTTCCGATCCCGGACGAGGCGACGAGCTTCACGCAGACCCGCGCCTGATCGTTGATCTGCTTGAGATCATAAATCAGCTGGGCCAGATCCTCGATGGAATAGATATCGTGGTGCGGCGGCGGCGAAATCAGCGTCACGCCCGGGGTCGAATGCCGGAACCGGGCGATGAGATCGGTCACCTTGAAGCCGGGCAACTGGCCGCCCTCGCCGGGCTTGGCACCCTGGGCCACCTTGATCTCGATCTCACGACACTGGTTGAGATACTCCGCCGTCACGCCGAACCGTCCGGATGCGACCTGTTTGATCACCGAATTGGCATTGTCGCCATTGGGCAGGCGCTTGTACCGGTCGGGATCCTCGCCGCCTTCGCCGGAGTCCGATTTGGCGCCGATGCGGTTCATCGCGGTGTTGAGCGTGCCATGGGCTTCGGGCGACAGCGCCCCGAGCGACATGCCCGGCGTGACGAACCGGCGGCGGATTTCGGCGACCCCCTCGACCTGTTCGGACGGCAAAGGCGTAAGGCCGGGCTGAAAATCCATCAGGTCACGCAGATTGACCGGCGGCAGATCACGCAGACCGTCCGCCCACTTACGATAAAGCCCGTAATCGTCGCGCTCGACCGCCTCCTGCATCCGGTGCATGAGCGGGCCCTGAAACGCATGGGTTTCGCCGCGCTGACGATATTTGTACAGACCGCCGATGGGCAGCGGTTGCACCGCCATATCGAAGGCCCGGGCGTGAATCTCGAGCACCTTGGCCTCAAGGCCCGCATGGCCGATCCCGGAAATCCGGCTCGCGACCCCTGGGAAATACCGGTCGACCAGCGCGCGGCTGAGGCCGACCGCCTCGAAATTGAACCCGCCGCGATAGGATGCGATGACCGAGATGCCCATCTTCGACATGATCTTCAGAAGGCCGTTCTCCAGTGCCTTCTTCAGATTCGCGAGGGCCTCATAAAGCGTCATTTCGCCCAGAAGCCCGCGCGCATGCCGGTCTGTCACGCAGTCAATCGCGAGATAGGGGTTGACCGTGGTCGCGCCGCAGCTGATCAGCATCGCGCAGTAATGCGTGTCGAGACATTCCGCACTCCGCACATTGATCGACGTGCCGTTGCGCAGCCCCTTCGCCGTGAGATGGCTGTGCACCGCCGCGGTGGCCAGGATCATCGGCACCGAGGCGCGCTCCGGACCGACATTCATATCCGACAAAATGATCAGCCCGCCGCCCTTTGCGCCGCGCGCGGCGGCCTCGGCCTCGGCCTGAAGACGCGCCAGCGCCTCGCGCAGGGCCTGACCCGGCCGCTTCCCGCCGTTGACCGCGAAGGTGCAATCGACGGTCACGACCTCTTCGGAGCGCTCCGCCATGAGCCGGTCGAACCCGCCATTGAGCAGGATCGGACTATCCAGGGTCAGCACTTCTTCCAGGAAGGTGTCGCGCGCCAGCACATTACGCAGATTGCCGAAGCGGGTGCGCAGGCTCATCACGCGGCGCTCGCGCAATGGGTCAATCGGGGGATTGGTCACTTGCGAAAAGCTTTGGCGCAAAAAATGCGACAGCGGACGATATTGCTTCGACAGCACCGCGAGCGGCGTGTCATCGCCCATGGATCCCACCGCCTCGGCGCCGTTTTCGGCCATGGGATGGAGGATCATTTCCATATCCTCGACCGAGAAACCGCTGGCCAATTGACGGCGGCGCAGATCCTCGCCTTCGAACAAGCGCGGCTCCGGCCCGAAAAGCACCGCATCGTTCAAATCGTGAATGTTGCGGGTCTGATTGGCAAAATCTTCGCTGCCGGCCACAAGGTCCTTGAGCGGACCATCCGTGTGGAACGTCCCCTCGACCAGATCGACGCCGATCATCTGGCCCGGACCGACCCGGCCTTTCTCGACGATGCGGGCCTCGTCCAGCACGCACATGCCGCACTCGGACCCGACAACCAGGAGGCCGTCATCCGTCCGTAGATAGCGCATGGGCCGCAGGCCGTTCCGGTCCATGCCCGCAAGCACCCAGCGCCCGTCCGTCGCCGCAATGGCTGCCGGACCGTCCCACGGCTCCATGAGCGCCGATGCATACTGATACATCCGGGCATGATGGGGCGGCACCGGACGATCCGGGTCGCTCCAGGCTTCGGGCATCAGCATGGTCTTGGCCATGGGCGCCGTGCGGTTGGCGCGCACCAGCACCTCGAACACCGCGTCGAGCGCGGCAGAGTCCGACATGCCCGGCGTGATCACCGGCTTGATATCCTCGCCGCGTTCGCCGAACACCTTCGCGGCCATGAGAATCTCATGACTGCGCATCCAGTTCATATTGCCGCGGATGGTGTTGATTTCACCGTTATGGGCCAGCATGCGGAACGGCTGCGCCAGCCACCAGGTCGGCACCGTGTTGGTCGAATACCGCTGGTGATAGATCGCAAAGGCGGAGACGAACCGCTCGTCCGCCAAGTCCGGATAGAACACGGACAATTGCTCGGCAAGGAACATGCCCTTATAAATCAGACTGCGCGCCGAAAGCGAACAGATGTAAAAGTCCTTGATCCCCAGCATTTGCACACGCTTTTCGATCCGCCGGCGGACCAGATAGAGCAGGCGCTCGATTTCGTCCGCACCCATGGCCTGAGGACAGGCGAACATAATCTGTTCGATCTCAGGGCGCGTGACCTGGGCCTTCTCGCCGATAACGCCGACATTGATCGGCACTTGGCGCCAGCCATAGATATAGAGGTCCGCCGTGAGCAGTTCGGATTCGACGATGGTCCGGCAGGCTTCTTGATCCGCATAATCCGTCCGAGGCAGGAAGATCATGCCGACGCCGGTGAGCGTCTCCGGGACCGGGTCGTGACCCGTCTGGTGAATGCAGTCCGCGAAGAACGCCTGACTGACCTGAACATGGATGCCCGCGCCGTCGCCGGTTTTGCCGTCGGCGGCGACCGCGCCCCGGTGCCAGACCGAACGCAGCGCCTCGATGGCATGCTCGATGACTTCCCGGCGCGGCTGACCGTCAATGGCCGCGACCATACCCACGCCGCAAGCGTCATGCTCCTGGGCCTCGTCATAGATACCGGCCGCGTTCAGAAGATCGCGATTGCGCACCTGACGGGCCAGGTCGGCCTCGGCCCGTGCCAGCGCATCGGTGGAGCCGTCAGCCGTCGGAGCGATCGCAATGGTGCGTCTATCGGTCATGGCTCATTCTCATTCGGTGACTCAAAATTCGGCGGACTTCAGGGGCTTGGCGCCGGTCGTGGCGGTCATGCGGCGGCGCGGGCGGCCAGGCTGGCATGGATCGCCTCGGCGGCATCCCGGCCTTCGCGAATGCCCCAGACCACCAGGGACGCGCCGCGCACGATGTCGCCGGCGGCATAGACCCCGGCAAGATCGGTTTCCATCGTGTCCGGATGAACCGGGATCGTGCCCCATTCGCTGACCGGCAGATCGGGGCAGCCGAACAGCGTCGGCAGGTCTTCCGGATCGAACCCGAGGGCCTTGATCACCATGTCGGCATCCAGCAGGAAATCCTCGCCCTCCACAATCTCCGGACGCTGACGGCCGGTGGCGTCCGGCAGACCGAGACGCACCGGAGCGGCGCGCACCTGGGTGACATGGGTATCGCCCAAAACCGCCCGGGGCGCGGAGAGCCAGCGGAACTCGATGCCTTCTTCCATGGCATTGGCGACCTCCCGGTCCGAGCCCGGCATATTCGCCCGGTCGCGCCGGTAAAGGCAGGTCACGGATCTGGCGCCCTGGCGGATCGCCGTGCGCACACAGTCCATCGCGGTGTCGCCGCCGCCGATCACCACCACCCGTTTGTCCCTGGCGTTGAGCAGGCCGTCGTCATAGGCCGGGACGGCATCGCCGAGCCCCTGACGGTTCGACGTGATGAGGAAATCCAGCGCGGCGTGAACCCCGTCGAGGCCAGCGCCCGGCACCTGAAGATCGCGCGGCTTATAGACCCCCGTGGCGATCAGCACCGCGGCATGACGGGCGCGGATCTCGTCGAAGCCGATATCCTTGCCGATCTCCGTATTCAGACGAAATTCGATGCCGCCCTCGATCAGCCATTTGGCCCGGCGCGCCATGACGTATTTATCGAGCTTGAAATTCGGGATGCCGTAGATCATCAGTCCGCCGATCCGGTCATAGCGGTCATAGACCGTCACGTCATACCCATAGCGGCGCAGGATATCGGCCGCCGCAAGACCCGCGGCACCAGCGCCGATGATCCCCACCGAGAGCCCGCGCGCCGGGCCCGGCACGATCGGCTTGATCCAGTTGTTCTCCCAGGCGGTTTCGGTGATGTATTTTTCCACCGCGCCGATGGTCACCGTCCCGTGGCCGGATTGCTCGATGACGCAACTGCCTTCGCACAGGCGGTCCTGGGGACAGATCCGCCCGCAGATCTCCGGGAAGGTGTTGGTCGACTGGGCGACTTCATAGGCTTCTTCCAGACGGCCATTCGCGGTGAGCATCAGCCAGTCGGGGATGTTGTTGTGAAGCGGGCAATGGACCTGGCAATAGGGCACGCCGCATTGCGAGCAGCGGCCCGCCTGGTCCGCCGCCTTTTCGGCGATGTATTCCTTATAAATTTCATGGAAGTCGCCGACGCGCTCGTCCGCGTCGCGCTTCTCCGGCGTTTCTTTGTCCAGATGTGTGAAATGCAGCATCCGGTCGGTCATGGATCACCCTGCTCCCTGGCCGGCGGTCCGCCGACCGCCATGGCTTTGCTGTGTGCGCCCGTTTCGCCCCGCCCGCCGACGCGCCGCACGGGCGGGCGCGCCCCGTCTCCCTACAGAGTTAGAATAGCGGACGGGTAAAGGGCAGGCTGTGCCGTTCCTTGCGGCAAATAGCCTATGACGTTCGCACATGCGAAACAGCCGCGCAACGCGCGCCCGCCGAGCGCGTGCGCCACGCAATTTCCCGGCGCCGCAGCGGATTGGTCCATTCCGCCGCCGCCCCGATCGGTGTAGAACCGCTGCCGATGCCGGGCGCGGGCCCGGCGCACCGTCTTTCAGGGGATACCCGCCGTGGCGCTCGAACTTTTGATCCTTCTGGCCATCATCCAGGGCCTGACGGAATTCCTGCCGATTTCCTCCTCAGCCCACCTGATCCTGCCGTCCCAGCTCGGCCTGACGCCGGATCAGGGCACCACCATCGATGTCGCGGTGCATGTGGGCTCGTTGTTCGCGGTTATGGTGTATTTCCACAAGGATGTGCGGCTTCTGATCGCCGGCATGTGGGATGCGGTGCGCCTGAAATGGACCTGGGGCTCCAAACTGTTCGCCTTTCTGTCGGCGGCCACCGTGCCGATCCTGATTTTCGGGGCGATCATCACGGTGACGGGGGCCGAGGACATGCTGCGCTCGGCTGAACTGATCGGCTGGACGTCGATCATTTTCGGGCTGCTGCTCTATGAGGCCGACCGCATCGCGCTGCGCTACAAATCGGTCGAAGACATCACCTGGCGCGGGGCGCTGACCATCGGCGCCAGCCAGATCCTGTCGCTCCTGCCGGGCACCAGCCGTTCCGGCATCACCATGACCGCCGGACGGTTCCTGGGGTTCGAGCGGTCCGAAGCGGCGCGGTTTTCCATGCTGCTGGCAATCCCGACCATCCTGGCCATCGGCGGGGTTAAGGGCATCGAGGTGATCCAGTCCGGGGACAGCATGCTCCAGAGCGATGTGCTGTGGTCGGCCGGGCTGTCCTTCGTGGCGGCCTATGCGGCGATCTGGGTGTTCATGAGCCTGGTGGACCGGATCGGGCTGCTGCCCTTCGTGATCTACCGGGTCGTGCTGGGCCTCGGCCTTCTGGCCTTCGTTTACTTGTGGTCATAGACCGTCTGCCGGGTTGCTCGATTTACAGCCCTGAGCCCGCTTCATGCGAGGATCGGC